>JAJTHK010000072.1 GCA_021298895.1 Luteolibacter sp. | reverse complement strand
GTTCTTGGTTCTTGGTTCTTGGTTCTTGGTTCTTGGTTCTTGGTTCTTGGTTCTTGGTTCTTGGTTCTTGGTTTGACTACGCTTCGCTCCGTCCAAGCGGTCAGGACTTCGTCGTTGGGTAAATGCTCGCTAGCGCTCGCTCGGCTTTGTGGTTCTTGGTTCGCTAATGTTTAGGCGCGGAGCCCAACCAAGAACTAGGAACCAGGAACAATATTCAGAGCCACTTAACCTCTGGCGGCATGGTGACGAATTGTCCGTCGATGCAGAAGGGTTTGCCGTTGAGGGTCACTTTTGAGCCCTCGCCTAGGCTTGCGATGAGATCCCAGTGGAGGGCGCTTTTGTTGCAGTTTCCGGTTTCCGGATAACCGGAGCCGAAGGCAAGGTGGAAGGAACCGCCCATTTTTTCGTCGAAGAGAATCTGCCCAGTTGGGCGGTCGATGGCGCGGTTGGTGCCAAATGCGACCTCGCCGATACGGCGTGCGCCGTCGTCTTGATCGAGCATGGAGATGAGGAAATCCTGTCCCTCGTCAGCGGTGACATCCGTGGCACGGCCGTTTTTCATGACGATGCGCGCGTTGCGGACGGCGTGACCTTGGTAGACGCAGCGTTTGTCAAAAAATACCACACCATCGGCTCCGCCGTTTTCGGCGTTGAGATTGGGGCCGGAGTAAACTTCGCCATCTGGAAAGTTTTTGCGACCTGGGCTGGAGAGCCAGCGGGCGCCGGCGATGTTCACTTTGAGGTCCGTTCCGGCAGGGGTTTGGAAATGGAGTTCGCTGCCGGTCATGAGTTGCTCTGCGAGTTGGCATTGCCAGCGGTCGAGTTCCTGCCAGAAAGCGACGGGGTCTTCCTGATTGAGCTGGCAGGCGCGCACGACGAAGTTGCAGTAATCGTTCAAACTCATCCCCGCGTCCTGGGCATAGGCGTTGGTTGGGAAAAGGGTGGTGGTCCACAGCAGCGGCTTGAGGGTGGAATCGATGGAGGGATCATCGGCCACGGCTGCGCGTTGGAAAAAGATTTCACGATTCGGGCGATCCGCGCGCGCGGCGCGTTGGGTGACTTTTGGATCGAATTTATCCAAAGCACGCAAATTATTAGACGCTCCGATGTTGATGAATGCGTCGATGATTTCGGTTTCCAATTTGGCTAGAGGACTGGCCCAATCGAGTTGTTGTTCGTTGGCGAGTTCGTAAAACGCTTCGCCTAAAAATTCAGGGCGGCAATTGACCATGGGCAAGCCACCAGCGATGAGCACTTGTCGATAAACGGCTTCGAGCAAACGCTCTGCGCTGGGTTGGGCGTTGATGCGAACGATCTTGCCGGGTTGGATATCGGTGGCGTGTTTCACGAGCACTTCAGCCCAGCGATCGAGGTGGAGTTGATTCAACATGCGCTCCAGTAAAACGCTTCGGGGGGATTTGTCACGTCTTGGAAATATGGAAATTGACCACAGAGACACAGAGAGCACAGAGGCTATGGAACAGGGCTTAAAGTGTTTCGCATTATTTTACGAAATCTCTGTGTCCTTTGTGTCTCTGTGGTTCAGAAATGGACCTAAAGCATCGAATTGAAAGCGGCTTCGTCTAGGATTTGGACGCCGAGTTCTTTGGCTTTGTCGAGTTTTGAGCCTGCGGATTCTCCGGCGAGGACGTAGTCGGTTTTTTTTGAGACGGAGCCTGAAACCTTGCCGCCATGGTTCTCGATGATGGTTTTGAAATGATCGCGATCTTGGGAGAGTGTGCCGGTGATGACGAAAGTTTTTCCAGTGAAGAGAAGTTTCGGGGCTTCGGCGGGTTTAGGTGAGTAATTGTTAGATTCTGGATTTATTTTCAGTTCTGCGAAGCGTTGGAGGGTGCGTTGTCCGGCTTCGGAAAGGAAAAATGCTAAAATCGATTCCGCAACAGCACGACCCACATCGCCTGTGATTGCGTAGGGTTCGAGAGCGGGGTTTTTCTTTTTCGCATCGTTTCGGATGTCATTCACTAACTCGGTGAGAATTTCCGATTTCGGAATATCTGTTAGGTTTTGATGGAGTCGGGAAAGTTCTTTCGCTGCGGACTCTCCGAGTTGGCGGATGCCCATGGCGTAGAGCCATTTGTTCAATGGCTTGGTTCGGGCTGCTTCAAGGGCGGCGATGATTTTTGCGGAGTTCTTTTCTCCAAAGCGACGCGGTGCTTCTTCGGTTCCTAGATTGAGATTTGCCAGGGTTTCTTCGGTGAGGGAAAAGAGATCGAGCGGGCTTTTCGCGTGGCCGTGGCGGACGAGGGCTTCGGCGACGGTTTCTCCGAGGCCTTCGATGTCGAGGGCTTTGCGGGCGGAGAAGTGGGAGATCGCCGTGACGGCTTGTGCGGGGCATTCGAAATTCGTGCAGCGCCATGCAACGAAACCTTCCTCCTGTGTGATAGGCGCGTGGCATGACGGACATTTTCCAGCAACGAAATCGTAGAGCGAAAAGGGTTTCTTTGATGGATCGGGATCGATGACCTTGACGATGGCAGGAATGATTTCACCCGCTTTCTCGACGAGGACTTTGGCTCCGATGTAGATGCCTTTCTTGCTGATTTCATCTTGGTTGTGCAGGGTGGCACGGGAAACCGTGGAACCGGAGATGAGCACGGGTTCGAGTTCGGCGACAGGTGTGAGAACGCCGGTGCGGCCAACTTGGATGGAGATGTCTTTAAGCGTGGTTTCCTGTTGTTCAGGGAGAAATTTATAAGCGGCAGCCCAGCGCGGAGCGCGGGAGGTGAAGCCGAGTTGCTCGCGTTCGGAGCGGTCGATGACTTTCACGACAACCCCATCAGTGGCGTGGTCGATTTCGTGGCGGTGGTCGCGGTAAAAAGCGATGCCTGCGAGGAGTTCATCGAGGTTTTCGGCGATGCGGACAGGTTGGTTTCGAGGAATGGAAAACTGATCTAACAGCGCATGGAAATCGCTTTCGGAATTCAGGTCTTCGCCATCGTAAGCACCGAGGCCGTGGGCGAGAAAGGCGAGGGGACGTTGTGCGACGATTTTTGGATCGAGTTGTTTGATCGTTCCAGCGGTGGCATTACGAGGATTGGCGAAAGTGGGGAGGCCAGCTTCGTCGCGTTCCTCGTTCATCGCTGCGAAGGCAGAGTTCGGCATGAAAATTTCGCCGCGGATTTCGAGGATCTCAGGAATTTTGAATTTTGAATTTTGAAATTTGAAATTTTCCTTGAGGACTTGGAGGTCGATGGGGATGAGTTCGCCGTCGGAGGATTTGATGAGGTTGCCGGTGTGGGCGTCGGCGATGTCCGCTCCTGTGACTGGGTGGAACCAGCGGTTGTGGCCGTTGGAAATGTAACCTTGGTCGGTGAACCATTTTGCGACTTCTTCAAGGGTCGGCTCGGTGCCGTCGACGTAAGGCTGAGAAATGACGAAGGCGGGGCCTTGTTCGGTGAGGATGATACCATGGAACCAGATGTCGTCACCGAAGATATGGTTGCAGGCGATGATGTTTCGCAGGTAACGAATGCTGCCCTGTGCTCCGAAATTGGGAGGGAGGGTGAATTTGACGACGCGGATATATTTTTCCGCGAAAAATACCGTGTGCTCGGATTGTCCGGCTAGTTTTTTCCAACTTTCTGTGAGGCGAGTAAGGCTCTGAAGGTCGAGGAGTCGACCAGTTTGAGCTCCCCATTCAAGAATGGATTCGGTTTCACGTCGGATCCGTTGCGCCACATTGTCTCCATGATTTCTTGCGGAGTCTTCTTGAAGCCTTCGAGCCAGGCTTTGTGGCGAGCTTTGCGAAGATACTGCGGGGAGAGCGGCATTTTCTGTTCGGTGTTCATAGCTATTTTCATAAGGTAGGATGGATTCGAAGTCAACTCCGCTGGCGGGAGAGGAGATTTTGTAATCGGCGGGTTCTTCCGCGAGTCCTTCGGAAAAGGCGGCCTGTGGGGAGAAGATGATTTCGGGTTCGGTGAGTTGGGATGAAAGTGTTAGAGGAATATTACGGATGGTGCGGACGTTTTGGGTGACGTCGTCGCCACTGGTTCCGTCACCACGGGTGGCGGCGTATTTTAAATTGCCGTTTTCGTAATACAAGGAGACGGCGACGCCATCGATTTTTGGCTCAAGGGTGACGGCGATATTTTCGCGGCCGAGATTTTTTTGGAGGCGACGGTAAAAAGCGATAAGTTCGGCTTCGGGAGTTTCCGAGTCTTTGAGTTCAAACACATCATCGATGCTCAGCATCGGGACGGGATGGGTGATTTGTGAAAAGCCATCGAGAGGTTTGGAGCCGACGCGTTGGGTGGGGGAATTGGGATCGGCGAGTTCGGGATGTTTTTTCTCCAAGTCCTCCAACTCGCGAAACAGTTTATCGTATTCCGCATCGGAAATTTCCGGCTCGGCTTGGGTGTAGTAAAGTTGGTTATGGTGGTCGATGAGTTGACGCAACTCCGCCACACGCTTTTTAGGCGCGGGGGCAAGGGAGAACAGGTCTAGCTCGTCGGACATGCAGGAGAGAAACTTCAAACTTTAAACTCTAAATTTCAAGGAAGAGTTGTGGATGTGAGTTGGGGATTGGAAAATCGGGTGTTCGGATGTCTTTGATTTAAATTAGCTCATCAGATAACGGTCATTTAATTAAAATGACCCTACCTATGCCAATCGAAAGGTAGGGTCGTTTTGATAAAACGACCGCCAGCCATAAGTTCACGGCGCGATGGGGTTTGACTGAGGGGATCAAGAGTTGCAAGTTGGTGGGGTGACAGCAGTGAATTACAAAATTGGCAATGAGAAGCTGGTGAAGGTGTTGGATAACGCATCCAGCCATTTGCGCGGCTTGTTGGAGAAGCAGGGTCGTTCGGATGGGGCGTTGAGGATTGCGGTGATCGGTGGGGGATGTTCGGGGTTGCAGTATAAGATGGATCTGGTGGATGGGCCTCGGGACAGGGATATTTTGGTTCCGAGCAACGGAGTGAACGTGGTGATCGATCCCAAGAGTGCGTTGTTTGTGAGTGGCAGTGAGTTGGATTTCTCGGATGATTTGCAGCAGGGTGGGTTTAAAGTGAGTAATCCGAACGCGGTGGTGACATGCTCATGTGGGGAGAGCTTTGCGGCTTGAGAGGTTAAATTTTCACCGCAGAGGCGCAGAGGTCGCGGAGGGACGCAGAGCTCTGTTTGTGTGTTCTTTGAGTAATTAAGGTTTTTGAGAGTGATTTTATAGCTCTCTCAAAAACCTTAATAAACT
>JAJTHK010000056.1 GCA_021298895.1 Luteolibacter sp. | reverse complement strand
TCGCAGTCATCCCCTTCGAAGAGTTCGAATCCCTCAACGACGCCTTCGATTATTACCGGGATAATCGCGAAAAATCCGTGAAACTCATCACGACTGCACGCCCTGTCCAAGAATAGCCCAGCCAAGCAAACGCCCTGAATGGATTCCGCATCAATTATTCGTCTTTAAATGCTTCAGCGCGCCTTTCATCGATGCATCGCTTCAGCCAAGCCACCAACTTCTCCGCCTCCTTGGACTGGGAACGCATCGAAATAAGTGAAACCCAGTCAAGGTGTTCACGGGATTGAACCCCAGAAATTCGATGAATATCCAGCTTGGACATGATTGCCTCGGTCTCTTTCGGATGGGCGTTCAAAATCTGTGCTGGGCGGGGCAATTCGTCCAAAACCTCAGCACTCAAGCCGAACGAAGTGACTCCGACGCCGTATTTCGCTGAAAGTTTGCGTAAACCATCCGCCAGCGCCTCGTCTTCGATCGGACCCGCATAGATCAGTTCACCACCCTGTGCCCATTGGGAAACAGAGAGAGCTTGGAAAAAATCCTCACGATAAGACATTAAAGAAGGCACCAGCCTGAGGCGTGCCGAGTGCAAACGGAAGGGCGTGATTCCCAGGCGCTGTTTGAAATCCAACATCTCTGCATCCAAAGACATCTCCTCATCGGGCGAACCACCCGTTTCCCAATCCACCAACACCAATTCTGGAAATTTCCACAAATTACCAATTGGAGATTCATTGGTAAATGGATCACGGAAAATGAATGGAAATCGACCGTTGATTTCAAAATAACGAGTCACCACCGCGCGAAATTTTCTAATCCGCAGCATCGCTTTATCCACGGAGGTTTCATTACCGCTCAGGTCATCAAGCCGACCCTGCGTCCACGCCAACAATTCCTGCGCACCAGACAAAGCAGGCAAAGGCTCGCTGCGGCGGTAATAACCCTGCCCTTTTTCCACTTTAGCAATCGATGAGGTCGGATCACACGACATGATGGAAAAATGATAGCGCAATGAAGCATCAGAATAATTTCCATTTAAACTAAGGCGCGCCAAACGAATCAATTCGGTGCCTTTGATTGCATCCGTAGGACTAGATGGGAGCAAAGTAGGTAGGACGTCGTTTAGTTGCTTTCGGAGACTCATAGCAGAAGCGATTGAAAAACTTTGTCTATCCAATCCATCCAGAGCAATTGCACAAGCGCTTTCTTATTTCTTATTGATAAACATCAAAATGAAACTTCCTATTGCACAAAACAGTAAATGTGACCTAGAATCCCTCCCCCCACTTTTACATTGATTGACTCTTGAGCTTATGAATCCAGATCGCGCCACATTAAATTTCCTCAATTCCTTTCCAGAAGAAGCACGCAAACGCGGCGATATGCTTCAAAAAGACGGTGCAGTTACCCAAATTTTCGGGAATCACTTATTCATTCAAGGCCGCGTAGAGGATGAATCCGGAACCTATCGCACTTCGCTTCGCCTCCAAGGAAACCGTTGGTTCGGAAACTGTACCGCAGAAGATGAGATAATTTCAGGTGCCTGCCAATACGCCACCATGATGGAGCGCATGCATCGCGGTGAGGATTTACCAGAATCTCCAAACGAGTTTGATGACACCCCAGTGCTCGATATCATCGAGGAAAAACTCGGTCGCGAACTGGATGACAAAGAAGCGGAATACGTAACGAAAATCGAAAAACGCTATCGACGCTATGTGATCGAAGGTGAACTCCACGATCACGACATGGTTCGCATCAACCCACGTTGGGACATAACCACCTACGAACCACTTGAGCTGTGGCCGGTTCCTCCAGGCGACATTTTGGAGTTTTGGAACTTCCTCGCTTACGCCTTCTACAAACGCAAACTTCCTTATCCAGAATTCATGTCGGTCATCACCGATCTGGGTTCGGTTCAGAAAAAAATGGCCGAGTGGGAACAAGAGCGCGAAATCGCTGCTTGGTACGACCGCATCGAGCAAGTGAACGAGCGCCCACCACAGGACGCTCCCCTCACCGTCCAGTTCCGTTTGGTTGCCACCATCAACGAAGCCCGGATGGAAATCCGTGAAGACAGACCGAACGCACAATACATGCAGCTTCGTGAAAAAGTCGATATCGAGAAATACGTTGCACTGCACCAAGAAGGTGCACTGTTGATGGACGCTTCTTCCCAAACTCTCTGGGAACACTATCTTGCCTTCTATCGCAAGCACGGCGACACTACTCTCGACTTCGATCAAGAAGAATCCTGCCGTTTTATGAACCGCGTGTTCCAACAACCGGCTCTTAAGGGTTATCTCGTCAACTTGGACGACAAACCATTCCGCGTCGTTGAGGAAGCGCTCTCATGGATCTGCGAAGACGAACCATACGATCCAAGTTCCTTCGCTCTCCAGCTCATCACCGCCCACGGCGAGAATGTATCCCACTCTGTTAGGCTTCTACCTGGCCGCAAGGTTCTCTATCAGTCCGACGAAACAGTATTCCCTGGCCCTCCACGTTGGTTGGAGGAAACCGAAGTGATGCCGCGTTATCACATTCCGAAAAAAGTCATCGACTCGCTCGAAGGCGTGGAGTTCCTCCGCAAAATCGGTGCCTCACTCCCCGAGTCTCTCGTCAAACGTGTGACCGACCTTGAGCTCAAGCCCAAGTTGGAAATGAAACTCATCGCTGGATTAACAGCCGCGGAAACCGAGCACCTTGTGGTCGATGTCACCGCTCTCGAAACCAAAGGTCTCCGCACCGAGCGCCTCACCAAGGATGGTTGGGAACTCGTCGAGCAACAATCGATCAAAGGCAATCAGCTCATGCGTTTCGCGCGCGAACCGCTGCATCCGATCCCAGCGATTCTGGATGAAATGGCACTTGCTTATGACGAAAAACTCATCTCTTTCAAATCACGTATCACCAAGCAGTTTCCTGAGAAATTTGCAGAATGGGTGCGCGCAATGCCTCCGGAAGTTGAGCTCGATATCGATCTCCGCCTAAAATCTATTCTCAACGATCCTGTCACCGCAGCCGTGCGCTTCGAAGTCGTCGGTCAAGACATCGACTGGTTCGATCTGCGCATCGTCATCGATGTCCAAGGTGTCAATCTTTCCAAAGCACAGATCCGTCAACTCGTCGCCGCCCGTGGTGGATATGTTAGAATGGAAGATGGCTCATGGATGCGTCTTGAAATCAAACTCGATGCAGATCAACGCGAAGCCGTCACACGACTGGGACTCGATCCTTTCGATCTTTCCGGCGAGACCCACCGCATGCACGCCCTACAGCTTGCCGATCCGAAAGCAGCCGAGGTGTTCGATCCGAAAGCATGGGAGCGAATTAAAAACCGCGCCAACGACATCAAACTTGAGGTCAACCCGGATCTTCCCGAAGGACTCAACGCAACCCTCCGCCCTTACCAAGTTGAAGGTTTCAAATTCCTCGCTTACCTCTCCGAAAACAACTTCGGTGGTATCCTTGCAGATGACATGGGTCTTGGGAAAACCATCCAGTCCCTCACCTACTTGCTCTGGCTCTTTGAGGAGCATAAGAAAACCGGTGGCGCTCACAAACCTGCGCTCATCGTCTGCCCGAAATCGGTTCTCGATGTTTGGTTCAGCGAAGCGGAAAAATTTACTCCGCAGCTCAGAGTTAAAATCCTCAAGAACCGCGACGACATCAATGCGGAGCACATTCAGAACAACATCGACATGCTCGTTCTTAACTACGCGCAGCTTCGCGTCTGTGGAGAAGAACTTGCCGGAATCAAATGGCTCACCACGATTCTTGACGAAGGTCAGCAAATCAAGAACCCTGACTCCAAGGCTGCGAAATGCGCCCGCGAACTCGATTCGCAGAACCGCCTCGTTCTAACAGGAACACCTATCGAAAACCGTTTGTTAGACATGTGGTCGCTGATGGCATTCGCCATGCCGGGTGTTCTCGGATCGCGTGCCTACTTCAAAAAACGCTTCGACAAACGCAAGGATCCCCTTTCCCAAATGCGTCTTGCCTCGCGTTTGCGTCCTTTCCTTCTGCGCCGCACCAAGTTGCAAGTGGCTCAAGACTTGCCACCGAGAACCGAGGAAGAAGTTTACTCCAAAATGGAAGGCGTGCAGCTCGAGCTCTACAAAAACGAACTCAAGCGCATCCAGAAAGCCTTGCTCGGACTCGATTCCGACGAAGCGGTCAAAAAGAACTCTTTCGCGATTCTCCAAGGCCTCATGCGCCTCAGACAGATCTGCTGTCACCCAGGACTCATCGATCCGAAGTATCTCAAAGAAGAATCCGCCAAAATGGAATCTCTGTTCTACCTTCTCGATCAGCTTCACGACGAAGGTCACAAGGTATTGGTCTTCTCTCAGTTCGTCTCGATGCTTGATCTCATCAAGGCCCGTCTGGAACTCGAAGCGCGCCCGTTCCACTACCTCACCGGTCAAACCAAGGACCGCAAAGGCGAAATTGAGCGATTCCAAACCACCAAAGACGCATCGGTCTTTATGCTTTCACTCAAAGCCGGTGGTGCGGGTCTGAACCTCACATCCGCCTCTTACGTCATCCTCTACGATCCATGGTGGAACCCCGCAGTCGAAAACCAAGCGATCGACCGTACCCACCGTATCGGCCAGAAAAACAAGGTTATCGCCTACCGTTTGCTCACACGCGACACGGTCGAGGAGAAAATCCGCGTGCTTCAGCATCAGAAAACCCAGCTCGTCACCAACGTGCTCGGCGATGAAGGCTTCGCATCCAACCTCGGCATCGACGACCTCCAGTTCATCCTCACTCACAGCATCGACGAAGATGAAATCGATGAGGAAAAAGCCAAGGCCGCGAAAGCTGAAAAATCAGAGAAACCTGCGAAAAAGGCCGCAAAAAAGACAGCCTCCAAGAAGCACGCTCAGGACGATCTCTGATCGAAACCTTATAATTTAAGCAAGAAATAGGTCCTATAGATGATATAGGGCCTATTTTCTTTTCTAAAGCGCATCGGAATTCACCCAAATCGGCGACTTTGTGAAAAATTTCACAAAGCACACTTGCCGCGCCGCTCTTGTCCCTACATAGTCCGCGCAGGTTTTTTCCACCCTTTTCAATCTGCTTTTCCATCACGACTCATGAGCGACACTGCATCGTCCACCGCGGAACTTAAATTACCCAAAGACCTCGCTGCCGAAAAAGGTATGGTCAATGTCCAGATCGACGGTGTCTGGTATCAATTTCCAAAAGGAACTCGAATGATCGAGGCCTGTAGGTCGGTGAAAAAGGATGTACCTTATTATTGTTATCATCCGAAACTTAGCGTCCCAGGAAACTGCCGGATGTGCATGGTACAAATGGGTATGCCACCACGCCCAGCTCCTGGACAAGAGCCCGTGCGAGATGAAAACGGTTACGAAATCATCGGCTGGATGCCGCGCCCTGCGATTTCTTGCGCAAACACGGTAGCTGAAAACATGGGTATCCGAACCACTGGCGATCTCGTCGAAAAATGCCGCGAAGGTGTGATGGAGTTTCTTCTCATCAATCACCCGTTAGATTGCCCAATCTGCGACCAAGCAGGTGAATGCCGACTCCAAGAACAATCGGTCGGGTTCGGCCGTGGTGTTTCCCGCTTCATCGACATGAAGGTGAAGAAACCAAAAAACGTCGATATCGGTCCACGCATTCGTCTCGATGACGAGCGCTGCATCATGTGCTCTCGCTGTATTCGTTTTATGGATGAAGTAGCAGGCGATGCCGTCCTAGGTTTCACTCAGCGCGGAACACACACCACTCTAACCGTTCATCCAAATCGTGAGCTCGATTCCAATTACTCCCTCAACACCGCCGATATCTGCCCAGTCGGTGCACTGACATCTAACGATTTTCGTTTCCAGATGCGTGTTTGGTTCCTAAAAGAAACCCCATCTATTGACGTGAACTGTGGTACCGGAACTAACATTGTGATTCACACACGCGGCAACACCATCCACCGCATCACTCCACGTCAAAATGATGCCGTGAACTCGAACTGGATGCCTGATTCCCATCGTTTGAATTTCCATTACATCGATAGCGAGGCGCGCCTCACCGAGCCATTGGCTCGCGAAAACGCCCAACACGTCGGCACCACATGGACAAAGGCCATCGAAACGTTTACTGCAAAAATCAAAAAATTCGCCGCAGATGAAATCGCGATCGTCGGCTCTGCTCGGATGACCAATGAAGAACTTTTCCTGTTAGAAGAACTTCGCAGTGTGCTTAGCGTGAAAAACTTCTCTTTGGTCGCAAGAAATGGTGAAGCGGATCCATTGCTCATTGCCGCAGATCGCAACCCAAACACCACGGGAGCTAAAATCGTTCTCAAACAAGACGATCCTTACCATTCTCTAGTTTCGATACGCAGCGGTGTCCAATCTGGAAAAATTAAAGCGCTTATCTCATTCCATGAAGACCTCATCACTGATGCTGGCTTCACAGCTGAAGATCTCAGTAAAATCGATTTCTTCGTGCAGTCCGCCCTACTCGCGAATCCATCCGCTGGTTTTGCTGACCTTGTGCTTCCTGGTGCAGCATTCGCTGAAAAACGCGGATCCATGGTGAACTTATCGGGTCGCTTGCAACGCCTGAACCGCGCGATCGAACCACCAACCAACACCCGCGATGATTGGGAAATACTCCGTGATCTGATCACAGCGGTTTCCGGTGAAAAATCCACCCTTCACAGTATCGAAGACGTTTTCAAAAAAATCGCATCCACCATTTCCGCATTCGATGGCTTGACGCTTTCCAAAATCGGAGCCCAAGGCGTTGTCATCCAAGAAACCGGTTATAAAATTGCACTCCTAGAAAACGAACGCGCCCGCAAAGCAGCTGGAATTATCAATGGGTGATTCAGTTTGAAGTTATCAGATAAAAAATTTCCATCATGCCTGAAATTCTCATCACACTCGCAATCATCATTGTAAAGGTAATCACCTTCACGTTCGTCGTGGTATTGCCGCTTGTGCCGCTCTCGGTATATTTCGAGCGTAGATTCTCCGCGATCATTCAGGACCGTGTCGGGCCAAACCGTGTCGGTATTCCGTTCACACTGCTCGGCATGAAAAAAGATTTTCACCTCTTCGGCCTGATCCAGCCGATTGCCGATGGTTTAAAACTGTTCCTCAAAGAAGATTTTACACCCGATCATGTTCGCAAGGCGTTCTACTGGCTCGCTCCAGCACTCACTGTGGTTCCTGCACTTATTACGGTATGCGTGATCCCTTTCGGTCCGGATGTCACCTTATTCGGTTACACTGAGAAATTAGTGATCGCTGATATTGATGTCGGCCCGCTGTTCATCTTCGCGATTTCATCTCTAACCGTTTACGGAATCACCATCGCTGGTTGGGCATCGAATTCGAAATTTCCTTTCATTGGTGGAGTCCGTTCTACCGCGCAAATGATCTCCTACGAAATCTGCTTAGGCCTCTCCATCATTCCTGTGCTACTTTATTACGGAGATCTCAACCTCAGCAATATTGTCAATGAACAAGCGAAGAATGGTTGGTTACTCCTGCCTTTCTGGACTGATGGCAAACTCTCTCTCCCTAGCGCAGAAGCCGCCCTATTCCTCATCCCTGCCATCATCGCGTTCCTCATCTTCACGATATCAATCTTTGCAGAAACCAATCGCATGCCTTTCGACCTTCCGGAGTGTGAAACGGAACTCGTCGGTGGTTATCACACGGAATATTCCTCCATGAAATTCGCGATGTTCTTCATGGGTGAATATGCAGCCATGGTCATTGGCTCTGCTCTAATCATCACGCTGTTCCTCGGTGGCTGGTCATTGGGTTTTGGTTTCGATCAAGCAATCGCTAATTTCTCAATTGGTGATTTCCAAATTGGCGGTTTCATCCACATCGGAGTTTTCCTCGCGAAACTCATCGCCTTCATCCTGTTCTTTATCCTCGTCCGCTGGACCGTTCCACGTTTCCGCTACGATCAGCTCATGAAACTCGGCTGGGTCATCTTCTTCGAAGCTGCACTCATCAACGTCTTCCTCGCCGCACTGATCATCGCAGCACCTGAATTTAAGACCACCATCATCGCATCAGGCTCAGTTATCTTAGTCGCAGTCACCGCTGCCATTATCTGGGTCGCAAAAGTCTCCGAACCGCCAGCCAAAATCCTCCGCGCCTGATTTTTAAATCTCAAATTTCTAATCTCAAATTTCAAATGGCCACCATTAAGCTCAATCGCCCTAAACTCGACGCCGGAGAAAAAATTTATCTCGGTGCTATCTTCAAAGGCTTTTTCCTTACACTTACCCACGCGATTAAATCGCTGCGTGGTAAATCCGCTGGGGCGGAAGGACTCGCATCCTCTGGCCTCGGTGTGACAATGCAATTTCCCGAACAACGTTGGGATGAGCACATGCCTGAATATTATCGCGGTGCCCCTACTCTCGTGACCGATGAACAAGGCCGCGAACGCTGCGTTTCTTGCCAACTCTGTGAGTTCATCTGCCCACCAAAAGCGATCAAGATCACACCATCCGAAATCCCATCCGACGACCCATGGGCCAAAGTGGAGAAACGACCCTTAGAATTCGATATCGATATGATCCGCTGCATCTACTGCGGCATGTGCGAAGAAGTCTGCCCGGAACAAGCCATCTACCTCAGAAAAGACTACCTCATCACCGGCACCTCCCGCGATCAAATGGTTCACAACAAGAAGAAACTCTACGAAATCGGAGGCGTTCGCGTCGGCTTAGTAAACAAGTGGAATGAGTTGAAGTAAAAGAAATTAGGATATTGGAAATTAGGATATTAAGGATGGATCACAACGAAACAAAAACCTTTGAAGAGCTCGAGGCCTGGAAAGCAGGACGCGAGCTAAGGAAATTTGTTTTCACCTCCATCAGACCATTGTCACTCCAACAAAAGGAATTTGATCTCGCGGATCAAATCAAACGTGCATCCCGATCCGTTACCCACAACATCGCCGAAGGTCACGGTAGATTCCATTATCTCGACAACTACCGTTTCTGTTCTCTGGCACGAGGCTCACTCAATGAAGTATTGGATCAACTCATTACCTGCGATGATGATTCCCTAATAGAGGAGAAATTGTATCAACAAGGCCGCAATCACTTTGACACCTCTCTCCGCATCCTGAACGGCTACATGTCTTGGCTTCAAAAAATGGCCCAAAATAAATCCACAGCCCCTTAATTATCCCAATATTTCAATATCCCAATGTCTCAAGCACTCTTCTGGCTCTTCTCAACTATCATGCTCATCGGAGCATGTGCCGTGATCGCATTTCGTAATCCTGTATCGAGTGCTATGGCGATGGTCACTTCCTTCGTCGGACTTGCAGCACTGTTTATCGGACTCTCCGCTTTCTTCGTCGGGATGATTCAAATTCTCGTCTACTCCGGCGCGATCATGGTGCTCTTCTTGTTCATTATCATGCTGCTCGATCTAAAAGAAGAGACAAAACGCGCTACAAATGGAGCTCCTCTCTTTGCAGGTCTTGCTCTTGTGGTGGTGTTTTTCATCCAGTTCATTGGTGTGCTTGGACACAAACTTCCGAATCAATCCGCTCCTGAACTCAACAAGGAAACCCTAGCGGCTGCCGCAACGCAATTTCCTGCAGACGGAAAAATCACTGGAGCTCTAAATAATGGCAAACTCCCTGATGTGCACCTGATCGGACACACCCTTTTCACTGAATACAATCTTCCACTACAAATCCTCGGCGTCTTGCTTCTGGTCGCTACCGTTGGCGTGGTGGTGCTTTCCAAAAAATCTAGCGCATCTGAAAACACTCCTTCTTGAAATTTGAAATTTAAAATTTGAAATTTATGCCCTCTTTAAACGATTACCTTCTCGTCTCAGGCCTCTTGTTCGCCATCGGTCTTGCTGGTGTGGTTCTACGTCGCAATATTATCGTGGTATTCATGTGCCTTGAGTTGATGCTGAGCGCAGCCAACCTCACCCTCGTTGCATTCTCACGTTTCAATGGCACCAGCGGCCTCCCTGACTACAATGGTCAAATGCTGGTGTTTTTTGTCATCACCGTTGCAGCAGCTGAGGTTGCCGTCGGTCTCGCCATCATCGTCGCACTCTATCGTGCCAAACAGACGATCCACACCGATGAATTGGTGACATTAAAAGGTTGATTGATCATCACTCCGCTCTTGTGCTGAGAATCGGCAATCTACAAAATCCCACTGAAGTATGTGTGCAATGGCTTTCCGATGGGTGTTACGTGGTAAGCCTCTAGAATCTGATGAATCCAATCATTCTGGATATCCGGATATTGTTAAAAATCTCGTGACTCAACGTGGGATTCCTGAAAACGAGATCGAATCGTTTTTACATCCCAAGCTCCGTGATCTCGCTGATCCATTTCTCATCCCAGAAATGGAACTCGCCGTCACTCGTATCTTGGAAGCGGTCGATCAAAAACAAAGCGTCTGCATTTACGGTGACTACGATGTCGATGGAGTTTCATCCATCACTTTGTTGTCTAAAATTCTCAATGCATACGGGATTCAAACTCGCACATTCATTCCACGCCGTGGCGTCGAAGGCTACGGCTTGAGTTTTGCTGCCATAGAACGCTGCATGTCAGAAGGCACGAAACCAGACCTGCTCATCACGGTCGATTGCGGAACGGTATCCATTGATGAAATCGCCCATCTCCGCGCGCAAGGCATCGATGTCGTTGTTGTGGATCATCATGAACCAAGCCCACAAGGTAGGCCTGACTGCTGCGCGTTGGTGAATCCGAAATGCGGAACCGATTTCACATACCTCTGTGCCGCAGGTGTGGTTTTTAAACTGGGTCATGCTTTATTAAAAAAACGCCCGACTGATCTTGAGCTCAAAGACCTACTCGATCTCACGGCTGTAGCCACCATTTCTGATATCGTTCCGATGATAGGAGAAAACCGCATCTTGGTCCGGCATGGACTAAAACGTTTGGCTTCGTCCAGCAACCCTGGACTACAAGCATTGAAGGAAATCACTGGAATCAAAGAATTACCAACTTCGATGGATGTCGGATTCCGCATTGGTCCGCGTCTAAATGCAGCGGGTCGGATGGATTTCCCTGAAGATGCGCTGGCGACATTAACCACAACTTGCCAAATCGAAGCGACTACCCTCGCGAACAAACTCGAGCAATACAATCGCCAGCGCCAGGATTTTGAGAAACAGATCCGCGATGACGCGATGGAGCAGCTCAGCAATTTCAATCCAAGCAATGATCCTGTCATCGTCATCGGATCAAGAGATTGGCATCATGGTGTGGTGGGCATCATCGCTTCTCGACTCATGCGACAATACTACAAACCCACCTTTGTCATCGCGATCGATGAAAATGGAATCGGCAAAGGTTCGGGTCGAAGTATTGAGGGTGTATCCTTGGTTGATGCCATCCGAAATTGCGAAGACGAGTTGATTGCTGGCGGTGGCCACGCGATGGCTGCCGGTCTATCCATCCACGAAGACTCGCTGGATCGATTTAAAGAAAAATTTGCCTCCTTTGTTTTAGAAAACTCTAGCGAAGAAGATCGCATGCCACGGCTTGTCTACGATGCTGAGATCGACTTTTCTGAGCTCTCATTGAAATTTCTAGATAGCTACGAATTATTGCAGCCATTTGGAAACTGCAATCCACAACCCATTTTTGTCAGTCGCGGAGTCGAACTCTGTGGCACTCCTATCCAAATGAAAAATAATCACCTGCGCTTAAAGATGCGTCAGGCTGATGACGAAAAATCTGCGGTCTACTTCGGTGGCGGAGACCGTGACTTGCCACCCACGCCATGGGACATCGCATTCACTATCGATCGAAATAATTTTAGGGGAAATACCTCCCTGCAGATCGTCATTCAGGACATCATTGCGTCAAAATCTGTTTAGTTTGCAGTGAATGCGCATCGACAAAGCGAGCTTGGTAGAATTGAATTTGGTTATGCAATCGATGACCGGTTTCGGCCGAGGAACTTACAATAATGAACAATGGCAAGCCACCGTGGAGGCTTCGTCGATCAATCGCAAGCAGGTGGAGATTGTCACAAACCTTCCGCGCTCACTGCAATGCTTGGAACCGAATGTGCGACAACTCACTTTGCCGCACATATCCAGAGGTCGGGTGCAACTGACGATTCAATTGGAAAAAACAAGTGCCGAAGATAGCACGCAAATCCGCATCAATCACGAGATCGCAAAATCATTGGAATCGGCGTTTAGCGAGCTTTCGAAATCGATTAGACGTGATGTATTTCCTACATCTGGCGATTTTTCCAGACATCCTCATATTTTTGAATCGAATGATCTCGATAAAATTGATCCTGAAATCGCATGGAAGACCATTGAACCTGCGCTGATTCAGGCTATCCAGAGCATGAACGAAATGCGCAGCGCGGAAGGCATCTATCTCAAACAAGATTTCAATCAACGCCTGAAAGCTCTCTCAGATTTTACCAAATCAATTTCCGAGTTAGCTCCCTATCGTCCTCAGCGTCAACGAGAACTGCTAGAAAAGCGACTTTCTGATATAGGTATTTCATTCCACGATAACGATGATCGACTCATCAAGGAAATCGCCTTGTTTGCCGATCGCTGTGATATCTCAGAAGAACTCACACGTCTCGATTCACATTTCGAAAAGTTTCACGACTATCTGAATTCAACTGAAGCAACAGGTCGCCAACTCGATTTCCTCTGTCAGGAATTATTCCGCGAGTTCAATACGATAGGTTCAAAAGCCAACGACGCACAGATCGCACAAACAGTTGTCGAAGCAAAAACCGAGATCGAAAAAATTCGCGAACAAGTTCAGAATATTCAGTGAAAAATCTCTATCGATTTGATTGACGATTGATGATTTCCAATTGTTGATTTTTGATTTGAGAGTCCCACCCCCAATCCCTCTTCATTTTCTTGATTCAAAAATCCAAAATCAACAATCATCAATCGTCAATCATCCCCCCTCACCCCCATGCCCCCCCTACTAAACGACAGTCCAGCGCGGGATTTACCTCGCGAAAAAATTGATAAATACGGCCCTGGTGCTCTGAGCAACGCAGAGCTGATGGCTCTCTTTCTTAGTTCCGGAACGGTAGGCAGAAACGTCATTGAAGTGGCGGACGACCTTTTAAGAAAATATGGCAGCCTCCAAGAGCTTGGTCGGTTGCCCGTATCCGAATACATGAACAACAAAGGAATAGGCCTAGCTAAAGCTTGTAAGCTCGCTGCTGCTTTCGAGCTGGGGTCTCGCCTTTCCAAAGAACGTCTTGCGAGCATTCCACTCGATGCCCCACAGTTGATTTTTGATCATTTCGCTCATCAGTTGAATAACTTACCGCACGAAACCGCTATAGTGGTCACATTGGACACGCGTTTATGCCACACTTCGACAACGACCATCTCAGCGGGCACCGTGAATGAAACAAGCGCCCATCCGAGAGAAATCCTACGTCCCGTCATCACTCGCAACGCTTACGCCTTCATACTCATCCACAATCACCCTTCCGGCGACCCCTCACCCAGCAAGGCCGACTTCAGAATCACTGAAAATTTGGTAAAAGCCGCTGAAATCATGCAGATTCGCTTCATTGATCACGTGATCATAGGTCGACCCTCCATAGGAAGAGACCCATATTTTTCCTTTTGTTCTGCTGGAATCATACCATCTTAGTTTCGTTATATGTTTCGGCTAAAATTCATCCGCAATCTTAAAACGGCTGTTTGGCTGTTCTTTTTTGTGATGATTCTTCTCAGTGCTTACGGTCTGTATTGGGCAAACCGAACCGGCCTGCCGAGCACTTGGAGAGCTGCGATCGAACAAGAAATCTCCAAACACGGAGTTCATGTCGAAATTGGATCAATCAGTTACTTCCCTCTGAGAGGCTTCGTAGCTTCTAAAGTTCGTGTCTTTGCCGAAGATGAACGCGTTCACGAAATATCCAAACTCGAGCGCGTACAGCTGGTTCTTGATTACGCAAGCCTTGCGAATGGCAGTTTCAGATTGAGAAAAATCGAACTCCGCAATGCCGAGCTTTCCATCGCGGTCGAGCCTAAAGATCCTGGCGGAGATTCTCTGAAATTCAGTGAAATTTATGGAACGATTTTATTGCCCAGTGACGAGCTCATCGAAATACGAAATACACGTGGCAAAGTCAGCGGAATTGATGTATCAATGAACGCAAGACTTCAGACCAAAAAACAAACTAAGAGTAAGAAAAGCGATTTTGATAATGATGGAAAGCGTCGTGAAATGATTGCTTTCATTCTTAGAGAATTAGATCGTTGGAAATATGATTCTGATTCGACGCCAAAAGTTCAGATCGAACTACAAGGACATTTATCTAAAAGAGATACGCTGAAAGGTCATTTCAATATTCAAGCTCCCACCATAGCAAAAAATAATTACCAACTGCAAAATATTGTCGCGAAAGGCAGTCTGGCAAATAACCTGATTAGCATAGATGAATTTTCAGCTGAAGACACACGTGGAAAAATCAAAGGTAGCGCGGATTATCTAATGACAAATGAAGAAGGTCGATTTGATATCGAATCCTATATCGACATCACCCGACTGCTTGATGAATGGTTTTCGACACCATTTAAAATTGACCTTTTGAGCGGTGGCACACAGAAAATTTCATTCAACGGAGATTTTGATTTATCTGATCCGGTTGAGCCTGAAATAACTTTAACAGGAAATGTAATTTGCAAGTCCATCATGTTTCGTGGCGTTTCATTTGATTCCCTTGAATCATGGTTTTCGTATCAGCAAAAAAAATTATTTTTACAAGATATCAAACTGATACGCCAAGATGGCATTGCCATTGGAAAGATACTAACCGAGGGAAACACAGTCCACATCAAGTTAAAATCAAATTTACCTATCCCCCTCTATAAGCCTTTTTTCAAAGGGTTACCGCTCGAAGAAGTTATCAATAATTTTTCAGAAGATCCAAAAACACTTTGTGAGATATCGATAGATGGCTCGTATGATAGAAAAAACAAATATGCATGGACATACAGTGGCAGCGGGAAACTCGCCAATGCAACTTATCGTGGGATTCCACTTCACTCGGCCACTTGTTCTTTCAACCTTAATACCAACGAACTCGATTTCTATGATGGCAACCTAGATTTCAATTATAACAATTACGAGCTACGTAAAAAATATGATGGTCCTAACTCTGGTAAGGTATCATTCAAACGCGTCCGCTATGGCAGCCAAACGAAATTGATCGGCATTGAAAGTGTATCTGGCGTCATTTGGGCGGCACCGTTAGTCCGTATGTTTGCTCCAAAAGTTGCAGATAATTTGGAAAATTACCGCTTTCATCGCCCACAAACATTGAGTGGATCTGGAATCATAGATACTACAACTCAGGGTCGAACCGATTTAACAGTGAATTTCAGCACAAACAGCAGCACTGATTACAAGTTGATTGGGAAAGATATTACCCTTACAAACCCATCCGCAGTGGTTCATGTTAAAAACAATGATGTCCATGTTAAGAATTTAATAGCCGATGTGGTTGGAGGTAAAATCCAATGCAGTTTAACGAATAAATCGGGAAACAACTTATTAACTCAACTTTCATGGACATCGCTTGATGTTTTGCAGCTTTCTAATGTTTATGAACTCAACATGAAAACTGGTGGAACGATTACTGGGCGTATTGATTTCAACATGTCTGATGGCAATTTATCCACCATGAATGGCGAAGGCTTGATTGCCATGACAGATGGAGAGCTTTTTTCAGTGCCAATTTTCGGACCACTTTCGACGGTTGCTTCAAAAGTGGTTAATGATAAGCGATTGGGTCACGAAAAAGCTGATTCCGCATTTTGTAATTTCACTATCGATAAAGGTATTGCCAAGATTCGAGATTTCGAGACATCCACGACTTCCGTGAAATTCACCGGCGATGGCACGGTAGATCTTCCTGCTAAAACCATTGATTTCACCATGCGATTGAATGCTCGCGGATTACTAAGACTTGCGACCATACCCTTGATGCCGTTTTACGGATTGTTTCAATTCAGAGGCACAGGACCTCTAAAAAAACCAGAATGGGAAAATGTCATTTTCACTTCTCCTCCAGACAAAGAAAAGAAGACTTTATTGAGTCCACCCAAAGCGAAGCCGATTCGATAGAGCGGTTTATTGTAGATATCCGTTAGATATTTTTTCCCTACCGATGGTTGTTTCAGGTCCATGACCTGAGAGCACACGGGTGTCGTCAGGGAGAATCAATAGCTTCTCCCTGATACCAGAAATCAGCAGATCAAAATCACCACCCGGTAAATCGCATCGACCTATCGAACCTGCGAACAGCGCATCACCTACAAACACCACTCCAGCGTCACGTAAGTAGAATGTAATACTGTCTGAAGAGTGACCTGGTATATGGTTAACTTGGGTGGGTAAGTGGAAATATTCGCCATTACCTTCAGAAACAAGTTGATCTACTTGATATGCAGCAACTGACGGCATACCCCAGCTCGCGCCATAGGTTTCCAGAGTGAGATCTTTGGAATATTTTGCCCAAGCAAACACTTTCACACCACGTTCTTGCAATTCAGCCACATCTTCCACATGATCGTAGTGCTGATGGGTTAAATACAAAGCATCTACTCTCACTCCTTTCCTATCCAACCATTCACTGACACCGTCTGGGGCATCCACCAAATAGTTTCCATTCACAGACTCAACCAGATAAGCATTTGTCTGCACCATTCCCCCAGTGTAAGTGGAAATTTTCATGTCCCTATATCGAACAAATTGATGCTTTTTGCAACCTGTGACTTAGCCCAATTTCATCCAATCTCTCGCGATGCGCAAACTGACTCCTGAACTCCTAGACAACCTCCCGCACGATGATCCTGGAGCTCGTCGCTCACGCAAAGATTTGCTGCGAATCAATGGCTTCATGGGAAACGAAGCTTGGATCATGAGCCATCTGAATTCGGAAACCTCATCAATCAGTGAACTCGGCGCTGGCGAAGGCATCTTGCTTTCCAGAATCCATAAGAAATACCCCGGACTGACCATCCATGGCTACGATCTCGGGCCCAAACCGCTCGGGCTCTCCGAATCGATCCAATGGCATCAGGGAGATTTCCTCGAATCACCCCTCGCACAAACCGGAGGGATATTGATCGCCAATCTCATTCTCCATCACTTCACCGACACACAACTCATCGCTCTTGCTGAAAAAATCAAAGAGTTCGACCAAATCATCATCAACGAGCCCCTGCGTGGCCGTATCCCCGCATTTTTAGCAAAGCTTGCCACTCCATTTATCCACCCGATTACCCGTCACGATATGCGGGTCAGCATCGAAGCTGGATTTATCCAAAATGAAATCCCCTCGCTGCTCGCATTTGAGAGCCACGGATTTCATTTCCAAGAAACTTACACATGGCGCGGTTCACAACGCGTGCTAGCTTGGCGCGCTTGAATAAAACAATCACCATCATCGGCGGCGGACTGACCGGGCTTTCCCTCTCGATTGCCCTGCGTAAACATGCAATCCCTGTGAAACTCCACGAAGCTGGAAATTATCCACGTCATCGCGTTTGTGGTGAGTTCATCTCAGGCGTTTCTAGCGAAACTCTAGAGAATCTTGGCATCAGCGCCGCCCTGTCAGACGCGCTAAACCACCAAAGCGTCTGCTGGTTTTCAGGCGATCAGAAACTCCGCGAGACCACACTTCAAACGCCCGCTTTGGCGATCTCCCGGTTTCTCCTCGATCAACGCCTCTACCAAATAGCATTCGCTAACGGCGTGCTTATACATACCCAATCTCGCCATGCCACCCAAGTCGATGCGTGCGGCACGGTTCGCGCTAGCGGCCGCATTCCCAGCCCAGGCTCATGGATCGGACTCAAAGCGCACATCAAAGGTATTATTCCATCCGCTAATCTTGAAATGCACAGCGGGCCGATCGGTTACCTTGGGATCACTCAAGTCGAAGATGGTTGGCACAATGCTTGCGGGCTGTTCCGCATAGACCGATCCATCAAAGCCAAACAAGAAGAACTGCTTCCTGCTTATTTGAGAAAAAATGGAAATCATATTCTCGCCGATCAATTGCAGTTCGCGGAGTGGCGTAACGATTCTTTTTCTGCTGTCGCAGGATTCTCGCTCGGAAACCAGCCTTACACTCCGAACACCATGTGTTTAGGTGACTCCCATGCAATCATTCCCCCGTTCACCGGAAACGGCATGACCATGGCATTTGAGTCCGCAGAAATCGCCCTACCGCATTTGATTGCTTATGCAGCAGATCAAATTTCATGGCAGAAAGCCTGTTATCTAACAGATAAACATCTTCACAAACATTTCCGCAAACGACTCACAGCCTCTCGTTTCATCCATCCACTTCTTTTTCATTGCGCTTCTCGCCACCTCCTCAGACACGCCCCCATCTCCCCTATCCTCAGCCTTCTTCGCTAATACGCCCATGTATCTCAACAGCATCAGCACCGCTCAGGCGGCTCACCCCTACACCCAGTTAGAAACATGGGATACCCTACAAAATCATCCTAATATCGATCAACTCCAGCCACGATCGCTGGCGATTTTAGAAAAAATTCTCACCTACACCAATTCCGGCATTCATACCCGCCAGTTTAGCTCGGATGACTTGCAGACGGTTTTTGCAAAAGACGCTCAAGGTCTGAATCAATCTTTTGAAAAGCACGCCCCAGAACTCGCAAGCCGGGCTCTAACTAAAGCAATCCAGCAAGCCGGACTTGTCCCTGATCAAATCGACGCGCTTTTTCTCTGCACCTGCACAGGCTATCTTTGCCCCGGTCCATCAAGCTACGTGGCAGAAATCGTCGGCCTCCGTTCTAACACCTACCTCGTGGATCTGGTTGGCCTAGGTTGCGGAGCCGCAGTTCCAACACTCCGGGCTGCGCAAGGCTACCTAGCAGCAAACCCCACACATCGGGTCGCTGTAATCGCCGTGGAAATTTCCTCTGCGGCCTTCTATATCGATAACGATCCCGGAGTTCTAATCTCACTGTGCTTATTCGGCGATGGGGCAGCGGCGGCAATTCTTAGTGGAAAATCCACCTCAAATACCGATTTAAAATTTCATGACTTCGATACCCATCACATACCCGCCGAACGCGAAAAAATTCGGTTCACGAATTCCAAGGGAAAACTCAAAAACCAACTTCACCGCACCGTTCCCGGCCTCGCGGCGCAAGCTGTCTCCACTCTCTATCAACGCAGAAAAATTGATCCCGAACAAATCCTCGCGCATTCCGGAGGTCGCGATGTGATCGATGCGATCGAGGCAGTTATTCCTGAATACGAACTCACTGAAACTCGTGCAATTCTAAGCCGACACGGTAACCTGTCTAGCCCATCCGTTTTATTCGCCTTGGAGCAGCGCTTGAAAACACATCCCGAAACCCGTTCACTCTGGCTCACCGCGTTCGGCGCAGGATTCGCCGCACATTCATGCCACCTGACCCGCACTTCATTTTGATCTGCTTTTAAGTCCAGATTGAAAACTTGAAATTAGCAAACTCATCCATATGCCAACCCCATCACAACGCCTCGCCCAACAGCAAGCACCTGATGCGTTACCCGTCATGAAACAAAGATGGGCGGAGCTTGGTTTTTTTCACTGGGCCTTTTCCCCGGATCTAATTGCTGCTCGTTTACCCAAAGGTCTGCATGTTGATACCTTTGAAGGTAAAGCTTGGCTCGGTGTCGTCCCATTTCTGATGCGGAGGATACGTCCTATCGGACTACCACCGCTGCCCTGGCTCTCATGGTTCCATGAACTCAATCTCCGCACTTACGTCTACGACGATGCTGGAACTCCAGGAGTTTGGTTTTTCTCTCTAGATTGCAATCAACCCATCGCTGTGGAAGTTGCTCGGCGCTTTTTTCATCTGCCGTATCAGCACGCACAAATGCGTTCAAATTTATCTAACAGTTCAGTGGAATATTTTAGCCGGAGGAAAAACCATCCATCCAGCGAGGCTATATACAAATACCCGCGCCCGTTCGACCCTAAACCTGCCGTTTTAGGATCGCTTGAATGGTTTCTTATTGAGCGATACACGCTGTTTTCCACCGATCCCGAAGGCAATATCTACAGCGGTCGAGTCTATCACGAGCCCTATCAAATCGAGCCCATGGCCTTTGGTGAATGCTCGACTCTGC
Organism: Luteolibacter sp.; assembly: GCA_021298895.1. Taxonomy (GTDB): domain Bacteria; phylum Verrucomicrobiota; class Verrucomicrobiia; order Verrucomicrobiales; family Akkermansiaceae; genus Luteolibacter. Next base: position 3,965 of record JAJTHK010000056.1, on the reverse strand, counting down.
CATTTTCCCTGAACGGATTTCCCGAGCCAAAAGCACCACCGGATTCCCTAATTTCCGCAAAACCGGTGGATGTGAGCATATTTCCGCTAAAACTAGTGGGAATAACCGCAGATGGACGCAGATGAACGTCAATATGAAGAATGAACTAGAGCCGTAACTTCACAGTAGCAAAAAGTCGTTCCTCCAGAGAAAATCCTATTTTTTATAATCTTTCATCTGCGCTAATCTGCGTCCATCTGTGATTCATTTCTCTGTATTTATGTGTCGAAATCTTTGGTGCGACCCCCTGTAATCAATTCTTTATTCGCAAAGCTTCGCATTCTGCACGTATCGTGCTAAGAATCTCGCACATCGCTTTCATGACCCAAGAGCAAATCAGACTTTCAGAAGAAGAAACCCGCGCCAGAAACTGGAAACGTTGGGGTCCCTACCTCAGTGAACGCCAGTGGGGCACGGTTCGTGAGGACTATTCCGATCATGGAAATTCATGGGCGGCGTTCCCTCATGATCAAGCCCGCCGACGTGCCTATCGTTGGGGTGAAGATGGTTTGCAGGGATGGTCGGATCGCAGTTGTAGACTGTGTTTCGCACCAGCTCTCTGGAACGGCCATGACTCCATCCTCAAAGAGCGCCTTTTCGGTCTGGGAGGCAACGAAGGCAACCACGGTGAAGACGTGAAGGAGTGTTATTACTATCTCGATTCCACGCCCACCCATTCCTACACCAAAGCTCTCTATAAATATCCGCAACAAAAATTTCCCTATACGGAAATCCGCGTCGAAAACGAAAGGCTAGGTCGATTAGGCCCCGAACTCGAACTTGCCGATATGGGAATATTTGACAACAACGAGTATTTCGATGTTGTGCAAGAGGTCGCAAAACGCAGCGCGGAAGATATTTTGTGGCGCATCACGATTACCAATCGTGCACCGGTCGCTGCACCCATTCATCTTTTGCCAAGCGTATGGTTCAGGAACACGTGGACTTGGGGAATTGATCACGAATCTCCCATCATCAAGCCTAACATTTCTCAAGAAGGAAACACCCTGCTTATCGAGCATGAGTCTTTGGGAAAATTTCGATTCCATATAGGCGTTGCTGATAGTCCAACGCGTAAGGTCAAATGGTTGTTTACGGAAAACGAAACAAATCATGAATCATTAGGTGATACAAAAAACACGACGCCTTATACCAAAGATGCGTTTCACCGTTACATCATTCATCAAGAGCCAACAGCGATTTCTCCTGAACATTCAGGCACCAAGGCCGCGGCTCATTACACCTTCCGTATTCAGCCAGGACAGAGCGTGACCGTGATGGCGAGGTTGCATTTGCTTGAGGAGCATAACGACATTTCAGGACTCAATCATTTCGATGAAGTTTTCACAGAACGCAGCAAAGAAGCCGATGAATTCTATCATGAAATCATTCCCTCAGGCATTTCCGATCAGGAGCGCATGATATGTCGGCAAGGCTATGCTGGCTTGCTTTGGAGCAAACAGTTCTATCATTACGTCGTTGCTGATTGGTTGAAAGGCGACAAGGAAATCCCCCATCCACCTGCAAGCCGAAATATCGGACGCAATCACGATTGGCATCATTTTCACGCCAAGGACATCCTCTCCATGCCGGATAAATGGGAGTATCCATGGTTCGCCGCATGGGACACCGCCTTTCACATGTTGCCATTCTGCACGGTCGATTCAGCATTCACCAAACACCAACTCCTCCTTCTATTGCGTGAATGGTACATGCACCCGAATGGTCAGCTACCTGCATACGAGTGGAACTTTTCCGATGTCAATCCACCCGTCCATGCATGGGCGGTTTGGCGCGTCTATAAAATCGCGAATAAAAAAGGAGAACGCGACATCCTGTTTCTTGAAAAAGCCTTCCAAAAACTGCTGCTCAATTTCACGTGGTGGGTGAACCGCAAAGACCTTGATGGCCGACACGTCTTCGGCGGCGGATTCCTCGGGCTCGATAACATCGGAGTGTTTGATCGCTCGCACGCGCTGCCGGGTGGTGGGCATTTGCATCAAGCCGATGGCACAGCATGGATGGGCTTCTACTGCCTGACCATGCTTTCGATCGCATTGGAGCTCGCTCTTACCAAACCTGCTTACGAAGACATCGCCTCCAAGTTTTTTGAGCACTTCGTCAACATCTCGGATGCGATCAACAGCCTCGGCGGCACCGGCTTGTGGGATGAGCAGGATCATTTCTATTACGATCAGCTCATCATCAACCATGAGGCCCCCATCCCGCTTCGGATCCGCTCGTTGGTTGGCCTGCTGCCCCTTTGTGCGGTCACCGTTCTCAAGCAAAAAACCATCGATGCCCTACCAGGTTTCCGCAAACGCATGGATTGGTTCCTGGTCAACAAACCCAGCTTACTGAAATACGTGACTGCGGGTCGCGTCCATGGCCAAAAATCATCGGGTCGAGTCCTGCTTGCCATTCCTTCCAAAGAACGCCTGCGCAAGAGCCTCGCCTACATGCTCGATCCCAAAGAATTCCTCTCCAACTTCGGGATTCGCTCGCTTTCCAAAGCCCATGGAGAAACCCCGTTCGTCTTCAACTACGCAGGCGCAACCCATCAAGTTCATTACACCCCAGGCGAAGCCACCACCGACATGTTCGGCGGAAATTCCAACTGGCGCGGACCCATCTGGTTCCCCACCAACTACATCCTCATCGAGGCTCTGGAGCGCTATTACTATTTCTATGGCGACTCCTTCAAAATCGAATACCCAACTGGTTCTGGAAAAGAATACAGCTTGCGTGAAATCGCCATCGATATCTGCGACAGGCTCATTTCCTTATTCACCAAAAACAGACAAGGATACCGTCCTTGCTACGGTAGCTCTGAGATCTCCAAACGTTATTCAGACGATCCAAATTGGCAGGATCTCATCCTTTTCCACGAATACTTCCACGGCGAAACCGGCGAAGGTCTCGGTGCTTCCCACCAAACTGGCTGGACAGCCTTGGTGGTGCGCTTGGTGCGTGAACGACGGGACAAATTGGTAGATGAAAAATTTTAAAAACTCGCCCATCAAAGGATATTTCGCGTTTCTTAAAAAACTTTCACATTTTGCCTAAAATGGCTTGCCAAGTTTGTCAGCCCTCAACTACTTTGCCGTCCCGCCGTAGTAGCACGGCAAAACCAAATCCAACGCGCAGGTAGCTCAGTTGGTAGAGCAGTTGGCTTTTAACCAATTGGTCCTGGGTTCGAATCCCAGCCTGCGTACTTTCTCCCCACCCGCACCGCAAATACCGCGGTGCGTTTTTCTTTCCTACTCCGCACACTAAACGACAGCAGGCTGGGATGAAGAACCCCTTGAGCGTAGCGAAACCGGGTTTGACTGCAGATTTCGCTAGTAGCGAAACTTTACCTCATCCGCGAAGCGCATACCGCAGGGACGGAGCGGAACGCGTAGTCAATCCCAACCGTCAGTGATGTGCCTATTCTTCCCTTCCACGCGTAGTCAAAGCAGTGTTCGCCGTAGCGAACTATATCCTCTTCAAGAATCCGAAGGAGGATTCTGCACAACGCTTGGGCGGAACGGAGTGTAGCCAATCCCAGACACCCCCGCTCCACCAGCGAACTCTCTTCGAACGCCCAATTAGGCATGAAAAGAGACAAACCACGGAATGCACGGATTACACAGAATGGGAAAGGTTTCCAATATCCCAATCCATTGCTCTCTAAACTACCAGCTCAGCCGGTCGGAGACACGGCTCTCCCCTAATCCACCCCACCCCCAACCTGATATCACCTTGCCATCCCTCCTAGTGCTGATAGAAATTATTCCAATGAAAATGAGCTGGCCCCCAAAGTCCGGCCACTGATTGGCTAAACTAAGCTTTGGTGCTTGGATGCGTGAGATGGGTAGTAGATCATGGATAATAGATCAAGGATGGAGTTGGTGAGGGACTCGAAAATGGGAAGCTGAAGCGGA
>JAJTHK010000017.1 GCA_021298895.1 Luteolibacter sp. | reverse complement strand
TCGCAGTCATCCCCTTCGAAGAGTTCGAATCCCTCAACGACGCCTTCGATTATTACCGGGATAATCGCGAAAAATCCGTGAAACTCATCACGACTGCACGCCCTGTCCAAGAATAGCCCAGCCAAGCAAACGCCCTGAATGTTTTAGAATCTTAAAGCCAGTTTTTACCTAAATAAACCCAGAAACCGCAGTTAGCACTGCAGTTTCTGAAAGTTATTGGTTAAAAGTTGTATTAGGAAAATTCCAGATCAACATGATGAATCGTTGGCTCGCCCATTGGATGAAAAGCTTAGCTGAGAAAGTTTATTTGAGAGACCTATCTCCACCTAATAACTTATAACCAATAACTAAAAACCACCGAAATTCGCAGTGTTAACTGCAGATTTCAGCTTACTTCCCACCAGGGATCTGGAATCCTTCTGGAAACGCAGGTTGCGGGGGAGCGTCCTTGATTTCGACCAATTCGAGTTCGAAGACTAGGGTGGTGTTTGGGCCGATATCGATACTCGCGCGGCGCTCGCCGTATGCCATGCTGCTTGGGATAAATAATTTCCACTTCGCACCAACTGGCATTGAAGTAAGTGCTTCGCGGAAACCATCGACCACTTGTAGGGTCATCTCAACAGGTTTACCAGCAGGCGACGCATCGAATTCTTTACCATCGATTTTGGTGCCTTTGTAATTCACCATGAACAACTTGTTGTCTTCCACACCATCGGTAGGAGCGACATATTTTTTATCACCACCCTTGGCGATAACCTCGTATTGAAGACCGCTTTTGTTGGTTGTGACACCTTCACGCTTGCCGTTTTTAGAAAGGAACTCGGTGCCAGCTTTTAAATTTTCTTCAGCGATCGTTTTTTCACGTGCTTGAATAAACTCACTCAAGCCCATCATGGCTGCCTGAAGTTTTTCTGCATCAACCTCTGGCTTTTTGCCCTGAGCCGCTGAAGTGAATCCCTTCATGAAAATTTCCATGTCAAAATCTCCCAGCGCTACACCATGCGCGCCAAAGTTTTCTGCAAACGCGCTGCCTGCGCTGTAACCCACCGCGTAGGATGAATCTTTCTTGATGTCAGCTGCCGCTGGCGCTTTCGGAGCTTGTTTTGCAGCCTCTTGCGCTATGGTTAAGCCACTGGCTGAGAGAGCGATCAAGGCTGTCCGGGTAATACGATTGAATAGGGAATATCTCATAATTTCGTTGAAGTCCGCGAAAAGTAGGGTCCACACCCTTCCGTGTCCAGAACGGCTTTTTGGGCAAATCCGATAATATCAACCAGCCACGGCGGCGTGGACTCCTACCATATGGAAAATATCAAAGCACACCCCCCTATGCGAGACTCCATCTCGAAATCTTAAGAAAGGAACCGCGATTTTCAATCGCGACCTTGGTGGTGAAATATGCTCATCCGCCTCACCTCAATGTCACTTGGCAAGTTACGATTAAAAATCGCGGTTCCTTTTTTATTTACCCCACCCACACGCTCTTCAGATACGGATCCTCAGAAAAATCCTCCGGCATTTTCACTCCTTGCATTTTCGGCATGTTTATCATTCGCATGAAATCCCTTTCAGAAATACCTCTGAAATTGGTGCAACATAGCATCCATCCATCCTTCGCCAGAACCTGCTTTGCCAACTCGACTAATTCACCGAAATCTTTTTCCACACGAAACACCTTGCCATTTTCATCACGTGAAAACGTCGGAGGATCTAACACAATCCCATCAAATATTCTTTCCTGTTTTGCAAATCGTTTCAACCAATGAAATGCATCTCCCTTGCAGAAAAAATGTTCAGACTCATCTAAACCATTAAAACGAAAGTTCCGTTTCGCCCATTCCAAGTATACTGAAGAAAGGTCGAGAGTTGTTGTCTCAGCGCCTGCCATCGCAGCTGCGACCGAAAACGCACCGGTGTAGGAAAATAAATTCAGTAACTTTCTGCCTCTCGCCATGCGTTGCATCACCTCAGCTCGATTCAACCGCTGATCCAAAAAAATTCCCTGCGAATAACCACTCGAGAATGAGACTTCAAAATTCAATCGGTTTTCTCTGATCGAAAACGCACCATCCACAGGTTCACCATATAGATGCATCGGCGATTCCTTATGATGTTGATCCAAACGTTTCCAATAAATACTCCGACCACTCGCTTTTAACCATTCTTTAATATCTGCCCGAATTTCACCTCCTGGAGTCATCGCCATCCATTTCCCTGCATAATTTTCTAACGCAAATCCCTGAACTCCATCCCCCATCCCATCCACCAAACGCAATGCATTGGTATCTTCATCCAATAAACTAGCCCGTAAATCCACCGCATTATCTAGTAAGGTAGTTACCACTCGCCCATTAAACCACCATCATTCCAAAACGAAACTGAAATTTTATAGAAGTCGAAGTTCAAAAGTCTAAAAGTCGCTGTTCCTACGCATCAATCGCGACAGCGACTCAAATTCGACCTTCGACTTAACACCTTGCATCCTCCCCTATCCCGCGCCAACTTGCTTACGTGCCAAAGCATTTCATCCGATATGTCTTTTTATGTCTGATGTTCACCGCCTTCAACGGCTGTGCACCGAGAGACTACTGTGTGCCAGCGGAACAAGATGGCGAAACCTTTGGATACCGCACCTGGAAACGTGATCATTTCAATCAAGACATCGTCATCATCGGGATTCACGGTTTTTGTGGTGCATCCATCGATTACGCCAATCTCGGAAACTACCTCGTTCAGCGCCAAGCCAACACCGCTTTATACGCCTACGAACTCCGTGGCCAAGGCAGCGATCCTATTCACGAACGCCGCGGCGATATCGGTGATCCTGCGCAATGGTATAACGACCTGAATACCTTCACCCAACTGGTCAAAAAACGCCATCCAAAAGCCAAAATCATCTGGTATGGCGAAAGCATGGGGGCACTCATCGCCACCCACGCGCTCGACTCCGCACCCGCCGGAAAACCGCCCTGTGATGCGCTCGTGCTTTCCTCTCCTATCGTTCGATTCAAAGACGATATCGAACTTTGGAAAATCGCCTTGGTTCAGGTCGCCGCCACTACTGTGCCGCTTGCCCGTGTTCCAACCGATGCCTTGACTGGCCAGCAAGATATCCAAGTTACCCAAAGCACGGTGCATGGCGAGCAAGCCAAAACCAACTCCTACAACGTCGAGAAGCACACTCTACGCCTTCTCGGCACGCTTGCGAGACTGATCGATGGCATGAATTCCTGCGCTTCAAGAATTCAAGTTCCAACACTCTTCCTACTTGGAGAACACGACTATCTGATCACCGACCCCGATGTCCGCGGTTTCATCGCCCGCCTCCCTGAATCTACAGATAAAACGTATCATTACTACAAAGGCGCTTATCACTTGCTCATGTATGATGAGAAAAAAGAAAAGGTCTTTCGCGATGTCGACAAATGGGTGAACCAGCAAAGGGCTAAATAATTATCAGCAATTAAATCAAACTTCTAGGCCCTGATCTTTGGGGTGATGTTTTGACAATACAGCTTACTCATAAATATTCATCCATCCCCATTTTGCCATGATTCTGAAATCAGAAGCAAAGCGCGAAGCTCCTTCGTTTCCTTTGTTGCCTTCTGTGCAGAATATATTTTTACAAAACCGCTGAAGGTTTGTAGGCAGTTTGGACAGGAGCGAAGCGACGTGCCCGCAGGGCGAGGGGACCTGAGGCGGCACCAAGTCAAAGGTAACGAAGGGCTGGAACTACATTCTTTATCTGCGTTCATCCGCGTCCATCCGCGGTTCTCTTTTCTTTTTAGAATCAACTCTCACTTCACACCCCAAAGTTTCCGAACCAGCGCAGCCATTTCGGGATCGTGCTTTTCGAGTTCAGCGCGGGTGTATGGGTAGAAATCATTTCTAACAAAAAATGCTTCTGTCGCTTCGGCGAAATATTCCATCGGATCTGTCATCGCATAAGCTTTATCCATCTTCTTATTTCCTTCGGAATCGACGCGCTCAACTTTGTCATATTTACCACTGGCTTTCGCTTTATTGTAAGCAGCCACTAGCTCCAGATTTTGAAAGCCTTTTTCAAGAAAGCGATTGTGATAAGCGTGCGCGAGTTCGTGTAGCGCAAAATTCGGCATGCGTTTAGTATCTACCTCGAAAGAATCCACATTGGTGAACTCCACACATTTACCCATAGCAGGGTCACGACCGTTGTCCTTTAACCATTTAGCATCTGGATGAAATTCCGCTCTCTCCCCGAATTTTGGATAGGGAAGTGAAAAATAAAGCCCCACTTTTTGCATTTCCGCGACAGCCGGTGCTGGTACCAATTTGATGATTTCATCGAGCTGAACCTTCAGCATTCCCAGCGCCTTTTCCGTAGCTGGCTTGGTTTTATCGGTAAGAAGATCTTTGTTGATGAGGACGTTCCAACCAGAGATCTGTCGGATCTCGCGCTCGATGCTATTCTCTGCTTTTATATTGCGAGCCAGAGCTTCAGCACGAATCTCTGCTTTTACTTTTTGCAACCTTTCCGGCCATACAAAGGTCGGTGCTTTCGATGGGTCGTAACCTTCCAAATGCCCCGTCAGGCGAGTGACTGGCTTGGTGTATTTCAATTCCGTATCGCCGAAAATTTCACGACACAAGGCCGCAAGACCTGGATCGTATTCTAACAACTCAACACGCGTGTTGACGTGATTATGATCATGATCTGGCTCGCGGTTGTTATCGAACCACGACTGCACGCCTTCTGCAAAATACTCCCTGTCATTGACCGATGCGTATTTGCCTTTCCACAAACCTTTCGCCATCGCTTCATCGTAGGTTTTTTTCAAGCGCGCATTGAAAGTTGGATCCAGATTCACCACGCCTCTCAAATGGATGTTATGGGCGATTTCATGAATGAGAATGTTTTCGGTAGAATAAGGATCACCCGGATAACCGAGTAAATTTTCTTCTCCGCAGGAACAATAAGGATCGGTCTCGCTGCCACCTGTGCCACGCGCGCGCGCATCCCAAAAATCTTTCGGTTTTAACCACGCGAAGTCGGCAACATCCGTGGTGAATTCATTCCAAGCGATAACCGACAAACGCGATCCGCTTTTCGTCATGGCGGTGCGAATATCATCGCGCTTCACCAACATCATATCAACCAAGTAGGCAGCCTCACGCAACGCGTAATCATTCACCGTAGCAGATGCGACGATGGGGTAACCTTTGGCGTCGATGTATTTTTTGTAAAACGGGGGAGCTTTTAATTCTGCTGGAGGAGCAGTGATCTCACGCACGGCAGGTGAAGTCTGTGAAAAAGCCGAAGTTACAAAAATCGTCAACGAGGCAATGATCAGGAAAAACAATACTTTCATAGGAGTGATTAGCTTGTGCCTACAAAATCGTTTTAAATTTTGAACGCAAGGATAATCACCAGATCATCACAAACAGGCAGGGAATTTTATCTTTAAGAGTCGATATCCGACGGCGATTATTATCCCATCGAAACCTTTCCGTCACAATGGCTATAAGGTATGGACGTATAGGGATAAACGTCCATAGCACATTCACTCAAGCACAAGCTTCTCCCCGCTCGCTGGCGCGGTAAGGGTTGTTTTACCTGTTAGAAAACCGTGTTTCACCAAAAAATCATCTGCAGCGATGAGGGTGACTGTGCGCCATGGATCTTTGTTAAAAAAAGAATGACCTTGCCCGGGTGCGATCCTGAGATCGATGGTTTTCGTGCCTAGCGTTTTCCATTTGGCATGAGCAGCATCCCAACCAACTTTCCAAGTATCCTTATCGCCGAAGAAAACGATTGCAGGTGGCAAGTCGGCCTTGAGATGAGTGAGAATATCGATCTCCGGATCGGAATTATCTTTCACATCAAAGGCCGGATTAAACCAAAGGTAAGCCACCACTTTGGTATCGATGTCTCTGGGATCTGCGGGATCGTTGAGACCAGGATTCATCGTGGCGAGCGCACTGATATGTCCGCCAGCGCTGCCGCCGCCGGTGATGACACGAGCGGGATCAATTCCGAGTTCATCGGCGTTTTTCTTGAACCAACGGATCGCGCTTTTCGCATCGGTGACACAAGCACGTTTTTTCGATTCGCCTTTACCCAGCTTCGCCATTCCAGCTTTGCCCAACATTTGGTATTCCGCCGTGGCGCAAACCAGACCACGACTTGATAGGTAAGCACAGGCATAGCGAAATTGACTGAGATCGCCACCACTCCAGCCACCGCCATGAAAGAGGATCACTCCGGGAACTTTTGTTTTTGCCGGATCGTGATTGGGCGGAAAGAAAATTTCTATCTTCCGCTCTATACCCGCAGATATTTTATAAAAAAAGGGTTTGCCTGCTTCACCTTCGTATTTTCCTACTGCATGGGCTGTATTTAATCCTAGGAAGACAAATAAAATGGAGAGGACATTTTTCATAACTGGAGCTGAATCAAAAGCCATACGACACCAGATCGAGGAACTTGTCATTTATCCATACAAGCGGAATTTATGGTGCATGCATTAATTTTTCCCCTGAAGACGGCATCGAAAGTGTTGGCTTACCGGTAAGCAGTCCATGGTTTACGAGAAATTCATCCGCGGCAATAATTGTCAAAGCTCGCCATGGCTCTCTGTTAAAGAATGCGTGGTATTGCCCTGGCGCAAGCTGCAAATCAATGGTTTTTACTCCCAGAGATTTCCATTTTTTATGAGCAATATCCCATCCCTTTTTACATTTGTCTTTATCACCAAAAAACACGATGGCTGGTGACAAGTCTGCATTCATGTGCGCCAAGACATCGATTTCAGGGTCAGCGCTATCTTTGGTTTCGAATGCAGGATTGAACCAAATGTAAGCTGCAACATTGGTATCGATATCTTCATGCTCCGCAGGATCGCTTAAGCTGGGATTCATCGTAGCTAACGCACTGGTATGCGCGCCTGCACTACCGCCACCCGTGATGATGCGATTGGTATCGATTCCAAGTTCTTCAGCGTGTTGCTTGAACCATCGAATCGCACTCTTTGTATCGATGACGCAGACACGTTTCATCGATTCTCCTTTTTTTAGTTTGGCTATCTCAGATTTACCAAGCTTTTGATATTCTGCTGTTGCAGATACCAACCCGCGACTTGCGAAGTAAGCGCATGCGTAGCGGAACTGACTGAGATCGCCGTTTTGCCAACCACCACCATGGAATAATATGATACCTGGAACTTTTGATTTAGCTGGATCATGGTTCGGCGGAAAAAACACCTCGAGCTTTCGCTCTACGCCAGCAGAGGTTTTGTAAAAATAAGTTTTACCGGAATCTCCTTCATATTTCGTAGCGACGCGGACGCGCTTCTTTAGACCGAGAGCAACTCGAATATGGGATAGGAGCTTTTTCATGGTTGGAGCATAGAAATAGATTGCTGTAAAATCCATATGGAATTCCCACAAATGACCTGCAATCTACTGAGTAATGAAGTGGTCCCGCAAAACGGAGCCAGTGTTTTATTAAAACTTTGACTGGTCTGAGAGGGGCAAATTACCCCGAAATCAGACATATGAAACGAAAGAGAAGACATCTCACTGCCGAGTTCAAAGCCCGCGTCGCCACT
>JAJTHK010000143.1 GCA_021298895.1 Luteolibacter sp. | reverse complement strand
GGCATCAAAAAAGAGAACTTTCACTGGTTTTTGAAGGAGTGTGAATGGCGCTTCAATGGAGGTAACCATCAAATGCTCTTGAAGCAGCTAAAATACTGGGTAAAACAGTCTCAGCAGTAAGCCTTAGCTAGTACAGCCCCTTATTTTTATCTGTGTCCATCCGTGTTCATCCGTGGTTAAAATTCTAACTAAATTTAAAACGTGGCAGCCAAAAACATCGTCTACTTCGACCTAGAAACCCAGCGCAGCATCAGCGATGTCGGGGGGTTCTCGAACAAAGCCAAGCTCTGCATATCTGTCGCCGTCACCTACTCGACCGCCACCGATGAATATGTGATCTATGGGGAAAACGAACTCGACGCCCTGACCGATCTTTTGCTCAAAGCCGATCTCGTCGTCGGTTGGAACCACATCGGTTTCGATTATCCCGTGCTCCAAGCCTACGTCCTTCCCAACCTCGAAGAACAAACCCTCAACCTCGACATGATGCTCGACGTCAAGGAGCGCATGGGTCGTTTCCTCAAACTCGACAACGTCGCTTCCTCTTGCCTCGGTACTGGAAAATCCGCAGACGGACTCGACGCGATCCGTTGGTGGCAGGAACACAAAAAAACTGGCGAGTTCGAACCGCTAAGGAAAATCGCCGAATACTGCGCCTACGACGTCAAAGTCACCCGCTTCGTCCACGAATACGGCATGAAACACGGCCACATCAAATACGAAGACGCAGGAAAAATGATCGAACTACCGGTCGAATGGTGAGGGAGCGCGGGCGTCCCGCCCGCATCTTTTCCTCAATGCGGGCAAGCTGCCCCTTTGCTCCCTCTAACAAATCGGGCAATGATTGATCGCTGTGAAGAAATCGTTCCCCTTGTTATCCACTAAGATGAATGCAGGGAAATTTTCCACAGTGATTTTCCATACGGCTTCCATGCCCAGTTCTGGGAAATCGACGACTTCCTGAGAACGGATGTGATCGCTCGCTAACAAAGCAGCGGGACCGCCAGCGGAGCCGAGATAAAATCCGCCGTATTTCTTACAAGCATCGGTCACTTGTTGGGAGCGATTTCCCTTCGCCAGCATCACCATGGATCCGCCTTTGGATTGGAAGAGATCGACATATCCGTCCATCCGCCCGGCCGTGGTTGGTCCGAAACTTCCCGATGGCATACCCGGTGGAGTCTTTGCCGGACCAGCGTAGTAAACCGGATATTTTTTGAAGTATTCTGGCAGATCACCAGTTTCGTCCAAAATTTCCTTAAGCCTCGCATGGGCAGAATCACGCGCAACGATGATGGTTCCTGTTAGAGAGATTGCGGTGGTGACAGGATACTTGGAGAGAGTCGCCAAGGTTTTTTCCATACCTTGATCGAGATCGATCTCGACCCCTTTGAATTTCCAATCGCGATATTTCTCGGGAATAAACCGACCCGGATCGGTTTCGAGTTTCTCTAAGAAAATGCCTTTGCTGGTGATCTTCGCCTTTGCCTGGCGATCCGCCGAGCAGGAGACCCCGATTCCAACAGGGCACGATGCGCCGTGACGCGGTAGTCTAACAACTCTGACATCCAACGCAAAATATTTACCGCCGAACTGCGCACCGATACCGATCTCGCGGGCGCATTGCAGAAGTTCTTTTTCCAACTCAAGATCGCGGAACGCGCGTCCGTGTTCGTTTCCAGAGGTTGGTAAACTGTCGTAATACCGGGTGGAAGTCATTTTGACCGTCTTGAGATTGTTCTCCGCCGATGTGCCACCAAAGACAAAAGCCAAATGATAAGGCGGACAAGCTGCGGTGCCGAGCGAGCGCATTTTCTCGATGCAGAATTCTTTCAAGCGCTTGGGATTGAGCAGGGCTTTGGTTTCCTGATAGAGAAAGGTTTTGTTAGCAGATCCCCCACCCTTGCTGACGAAAAGGAAATTATATTCAGAACCCGTCGTGGAATAGAGATCGATTTGAGCGGGAAGATTGGTCTTGGTGTTGACCTCGTCATACATATTGAGCGGAGCCGTCTGAGAATAACGCAGGTTTTCCTCGGTGTAGGTTTTGTGAATGCCTTTGGATAAAAACTCTGCATCCTCGACACCCGTCCAAACACCTTGCCCTTTTTTGCCAATCACTGTCGCCGTGCCGGTATCTTGGCATCCGGGTAAAATTCCGCGCGCCGCGATCTCCGCATTTTTCAAAAGCATCAGTGCGACCATACGATCGTTATCGGATGCCTCGGGATCATCCAAGATCGCCGCTACCTGTGCGAGGTGACTGCTGCGGAGTTTGAAATTGATTGCTTTCAACGCTTCTGCCGCCAAAAAACTCAATGCCTCCGGCTTTACTTTGAGAATTTCATTTCCCTCAAAATGGGCCGTCTCAACCATGCCCTCGTGAATGCATTCATATTCTGTGTCATCCGCACCCAATGGAAACGGATCTTGGTAGAAAAATTCCTTCTCGCTCATCGCAGTCAAAGATACACGTGTTCCCGCTCGGAACGCAACCAAGTCATGGACGAAATTGAAAAACTATCGGGATCTGCGCCCGTCCAGCGTCTCCAATTCACGGTTGATCCGTCCTAGCAGACGCTCCAGATCGCTCATGTGCCTCTCCGCACGCTCAGGGTCCATAGGCTTTTGTGGCACGCGCATTCTCGGCATCAACTGTCGGCGCTGATCCGCCAACTTCTGGCGCTTGAGTTCCATCTTTGCTCGCGCCTCGGCAACGGTTTCAGATTTACCCTTCAAAATTTCATTCACTGCAGCCCCACTCATCAAATACGTCCGCGTCCGATCCGCACGCGCAAGAGTGATCCCCACGATTTTTCCCTCCAGATCCACCACTGGCCCGCCAACTTGGTTGTTCTGAATTTTCATGTCGCTTTGAACCACTTTTGAGAATTCACCGCGAACCATACTTACCTCACCTCCCATGCGCTCCATTTGAGTCAGGCGATCAAGGGAAAACTCACCAAAAACTGGACGATTACTTAACAAAACCTCCACTGTGCGCTCTTTTCCGGCTGTCTCGACTTTTAATTTCACAATGTCACCTGGCTGCTTGTTGGTGAGTGCATTTCTCAATTCCTGGAGACCTGAAATTTCCCTACCATCGATATCGAGAATGACATCACCTGACTGAATACCCGCTGCCGCAGCACCATGCTCTGGCTGCACTGAGGCAATTTTCAAGCCTTTACCTTTGAAATCTTGATCTGCTAAAATTCCCAAATGCGCACGATCTGTTTCACGCAAATTTCTTTCTAACACACTCACCACACCAAAACCCGCCAGCTTGCCATTAGCATGAGGTGCAGAAACAAATCGACCGTAGCTCCATTCAGTTTCAGAAAATTTTGCAGGTAATAGAATGTTACTCAGTTCACGCTTATCCCCCAGCGGCATCGAAATATCTAACAAAACGAGATCTTCTTCACTGAAAACCCCAGCTACAACAGCTTTAAAAGACTCCTCGCTTCCAGATTGCACATACAACGAATCTTCAGCGCGCTCGACTTCACTCCACTTGGTTAAAATCTTTCCATCACCAACCACCGTACCGTAAGCAAGCATCTCCGCTTTTCTGGATCGGACCGGCTTACCCCAGATACGAACTGTTGACTTTGCCGCAGCAGCAATCGTCTCACCAATCACTTCATTAAATGCAGCATTCTGAGTTTCAATGATCTTCTCTTCATCTGGTCGCATCAATGGCACATCCTCTTGCTCTGCAAACGCACTGCCAAGCAATCCTGAGACGAGTATGATTCTTCCTAATCCTTGCATCGATTTCATTTTACTTTGAAAAGTTCCTCCCGTTTCACCAACTCTACATCGATCTTGAGTTTTTCCTGTCCACGCATCAGTCCGAGCGAAACAAGATCTCCCACTTCCTTTTTAATCAATACTTGCTGTAACTCAGCGCCACCTATGACTGGTTCATTATCTACGGCAACAATGGTATCACCCACCCGCACTCCTGCTGCAGCTGCGGGAGAGTTTGGTTCTACTTTTTGAACTCTAACACCTCGCCCTTCGTCACGCATTCCCATCACAATCCCAAGCACAGGGGTCTCGGGATTTGCCAAGGGATTCATCTGCAAAGCCCCCCATGTTTCTCCCGCAAGCAAACGCTCCCAATCCTCGCGAAAACCATCTACTCCTGCATGATTGTTGTTTTTCCATGACCACCCGATTGAAGAATTGATTCCCACTAATTTGCCTTTGAGATCAAACAAGGGACCGCCCGAATCTCCCCCGATCAGCGTGCAGTCCGAGGTAAAATAATTTCCGGGACCATCCGACATCAGACGACCAAACCGCACAGGCGGAGTCCGCGCGGGATCGAATCCTGTGGAGTGCCCCAACGCCACTAGCCAATCTCCGGCCTCCAACGGTTTTGATTCACCCAATTCCACAAACGGCCAAGGTCCTGCATCGACCATTTGCACCATTCCGATATCTTTGGAGAAATTCGCACCTAGCACTTTGCCCTGCCATTTTTTGCCATCCGTAAAAAAAACATCCACTTTCTTCAATCCCTGAATCACGTGAGCCGCCGTTAAAATTAGACCTTTTTTGCTTACGATCACTCCGGATCCCGAAGAACCCGTGCCATCTGAGACTAGCGCAACTGTTGCAGGCATCGCCTTTTCAGCAACTGCCTTCACCTGTTTTTCGAGCTTCAATAAATCCTCAACGCTTTTCACCGGCTCCGCTGCCTGCAATCCAATACAAGCCCAACCACTGATCAGAATGGCACAAAAAGTTCTCATTACCAAACAATCGACACCATATAGGCGATTCGTCTAGGTGAATTTAATTTTTCTGACCCCTAGCCAAGAAATACTTCTGCCCCTAAAAAACTTCGGAAACATGCAAAAGTTAAGGTTTCCTCTATATCAAAAAATGCGTATCTTTGGGCATACCAATGGCAAGCCGCAAGCAATCTACCAACCGACCGCGTGCGAAATCCTCGTCATCACGAGGCAGGCCGAGCCTGATCTCCATCCTGCTGTTTTGGCCTTTTCACTTATTTTTCTATTTCACACGCAGCTTTACCGGCTTCAAACGGGTTGTCATTCTAACAATCGGGACCCCTGCCATCGCAGGCCTGTGCGCACTGATCATTCTCGCATTCTTCTACGGCTGGCGGTCTGCAAAATACGATCTCAACCGCATCAACAAGATGCCTGAACGAACCATTATTCTTGATCGAAATGGAGATGAAATCGGGCGTATCCATGGTGAGAAACGCTCGATTGTTCCGCTAAGCGATGTCTCGGAAGATTTCCGCAAAGCCATCCTCGCACGCGAGGACGAACGCTTCTACTCGCACGGTGCGATCGATCTCATCGGCATCGGCCGAGCTTCCCTTAAAAATCTCGAAGGTAAAAAAGAAGGTGCCTCCACAATCACCCAACAACTTGCTGCCGATGTATTCAATCTCAAGGCGCGCGAAATGATCGAAGAAAACCGGAAGGACGCTTTCAATCTCCTGCTGATGCAACTCGATCGCAAGTGCCTTGAAATCGCCATCGCATTTCGAATCGATTCCACGATGTCGAAAGACCGTATTCTGGAAGCTTACATCAACCAAATCAATTGGGGTAGACAGATTAAAGGCATAGGCGAGGCATCACGTATCTATTTTGAAAAGCATCCATCCGGACTCACACTCTCAGAATCCGCCCTGCTCGCTGGCATCGTACGCGGTCCAGATGCATTTAACCCTTTCCGCTCCATGGAGGCCGCGGAACGTGAACGCAACACCACCTTGGCTCGGATGGTGGCCGCCGATAAAATCACGCAAAAACAAGCCGATACTGCAAAAAAAGAACCTATCAAAGTCCGCCCTGCATGGCGTCGTAATCCCGATGAATCCTATGCCATGGATGCCATCAATCGGGATCTCGAAATCATCCTTGAAAAAGAAAACATCGAGCTCGGCGGTTTAACGATTGTCACCACAATCGACCAACGCCTCCAGAATGTTGCGGAAGCCGCCCTGGATAAAAAACTTCGTGAAACCGAGCGGCTCTCTGGATATCGCCACCAAACGCGAGCCACATGGCAGAACTTTCCCGAATCCTATCGTAAAGCCAATGAACCCGAATACATCCAAGGGGCTGCCGTACTCATTGAAAACCAAACAGGTTGCGTGCTCGCACTTGTCGGAGGACGTGATGCCAGTGAATCAAAATTCAACCGCGCCATCCAAGCACGCAGACAGATCGGCTCGATATTCAAACCTTTCGTCTACCTTGCTGCGTTTGATAAGGGCATGCGACCTAACACGGAGATCTCCGATGGTCCTATCCGTCATGGAGAAATCAAAGGCGCCCCCAACTGGAAGCCTAAGAATTCTGACGGAAAATTCGGCGAAATGCATCCCGTCTCTTACGGTCTTATCCGATCCCGCAATACCATGTCTGTTAGAGTAGGTAATTACGCAGGTGTTGCAAAAGTCAAAGATGTCTCAAAAACTGCAGGCTTCGGAAAAGCCATGCCAGAAAATCCTGCGTCATTCCTCGGCTCGTGGGAGGCTAGCCCTTGGGAAGTTGCCACAGCTTACACCATTTTTCCTAACGACGGTGTCCGCCATCGACCCTTTCTCATATCCGAAATCAGAGATAAATCTAACAATATCCTTTACGCTACGCCCGACCTTCCATACCAAGCCGCCAGCACAGGCTCCGCATGGTCCGTTTCCAAAATTCTCAAAGAAGTTGCTACCACTGGAACTGCCGCCTCCATGAAAACCCTTGGTTTCGATAAACCAGCCGCAGGCAAAACCGGAACCACCAACGAATTCAAAGATGCATGGTTTGCCGGCTATACCTCCTCCCTCACGTGCGCGGTCTGGGTCGGCTTTGACACTCCGAAAAAAACCATCAGCGGTGGCTATGGCTCCACGCTATCCCTCCCCGTTTGGGTCGATATCATGAAAACCGCCGATAGGCTCGGTTATAAGGCTGGCGATCTACACAGCAAAATCCAACTTGTATCTGTTGATTCATGCCGACTCTCCGGCAAGCGCGCCACTGCCGGATGTCATGCCGCAGGCACAAATTATCTCGATCAAGTCCCTGCAGACACCGCACCAGGCCTTGGCGATCTCTGCCCCATCCATCCCGCTAAGGCACAAGCCGTTGACGAAAACAATCTCCCTCCAAACCCTGATACTCCCCCACGTGCTATTCCATACGATCCATCAACTCCATCGAATCAGCCCTTGCGTGCCCAACCCATTGAGCAGCCCCCCCCACGCGCCACCCCTGTAGACGAAGAAGCACCGCCTCGCGCTAAGCCAGTTGAATAAATTGCTATATCAGAAAATCCTCCGATCTCACTGAAACCGCGCGTCTAGAAGGCTTGGCTAGCAATGAATCGATCTGGGTAAGAATCTCCAAGGTAGGCTCCTCGTTTCCTTGGAAAATCGCTTGTAACTTTATACGCCAATCATTCTGAGAATACTCAATTTTATCCTTAGCCAAAATCCAAGCTAACTCGGAAATTCTGCCACTGCCTGACAATTGCTTACGGGTCTTGTCCCGCCTCAAACGGAATGTCTGATTTGACACACTGAGTTAAACTATGGCCGGTCAACCCGCACCGACCATGAAACCAAAAGACAATCAATCCGAATCCGCCCGTTCACGCCGCCATTTTTCCGCCGAGGAAAAAGTC
>JAJTHK010000180.1 GCA_021298895.1 Luteolibacter sp. | reverse complement strand
CATCAAAAAAGAGAACTTTCACTGGTTTTTGAAGGAGTGTGAATGGCGCTTCAATGGAGGTAACCATCAAATGCTCTTGAAGCAGCTAAAATACTGGGTAAAACAGTCTCAGCAGTAAGCCTTAGCTAGTACAGCCCCTAAATAATTTTTAGATTCGATACTTCCGAGGCTGAATTGCGCATATTCTTTCTTCAACTCAAAAGATTCAACAGAGAAGAATCGATCAGTCGCGCCATGATTCTGCGAGGGTTTGGCTTTCCTGACGGTCAGATGTCCTCGATTTTTCGTAGCCTTTCAACTCAGCCGACCATTCCCCTGAGAGAAACTTCGCCGATATCTCAGCCCGACGCCGAAGTATAAGTGTATCCGCAAGAAGCTTTCGAATCGCAGGACCTTTTTTCGCAATACCTGTCATACACGTGATTTCTCGGATCTCTTTTTCCGTAAGATCTACCGTTATTTTCATACTTTTAAGCTATATAAATCCTACTTTATGGCGAGAATTGTCTGATTTTTGCTCTGGCTTACTAATTTAAGCCTTATTAGAAAGACTTGCATTATACATCTGATGCATTATCATCAGATGTATGAGAACCACCCTTGATATTGATGACGACGTTCTTTTCGCTGCGAAGGAACTTGCGGCTAAGGAACGAAAAACTGCTGGAAAAGTCCTATCTGAGTTCTTTCGCCGTGGTGTCCAATCGGCAAACACAGCTCCTAATCGTCCGAAGTCGGGTCAGCCTTATACGATGAAAAACGGTATCCCCGTCCTGCCATCACGGGGCGAAGTTATCACTAACGAACACATACGCCGCATCATGGAGGAAGAAGGAATCTGATCACCATGCGCTACTTATTAGATATTAATGTCCTGATTGCACTTTTAGATCCAAATCACACGTTTCATCGACTCGCGCATCAATGGTGGAGTCATGATGATCGACCTTGGGCATCGTGCCCGATCACGGAAAATGGTTTGATTCGTATAATGGCCTCCACATCATACAGCAAAAACTCACAGCTATCTGTTGCCGATGTTACGACTCTACTTTCTGTATTCACTGCGAATACCAACCATGAGTTTTGGTCTGATCATATAAGCTTTCGGGACGAAAATGAATTCCAACATACCTCCATACTTAGCTCGAAACATCTCACAGATATCTACCTCCTCGCTCTAGCCGCCAAAAACAACGCGACGCTTGTCACCTTCGATCAAAACATCCCTTTAACTCCAGTCACATCAGCGAAACCTGAAAATCTTCTGATCTTATAACTCTCCATCAAATCTCCTCATCTTTCTTCCCCCTTGAAATTTGAGTTTTGAAATTTGAAATTTCCGCTTTCCCATTGCCCAAGCCGCCAAAACCCGCCAACTTCGCGCTTCTGAAATGGCTGCAAACGATACCTCACGGGACCTCACCGATCTCTCACAACCTCTGAACATCCACCTCATTGGCGTTGCTGGTTCCGGCATGAGCGGACTCGCCCTGTTGTTGCTCGGCATGGGTCACCACGTTTCTGGATGCGATCGCGTGACAACCTCAGAGACGGATCGAATGCAAACACTCGGCCTCAAATTTTCCTGCCCGCAAACCGCCGACTCCGTGAAAGGCGCGGAGCTCGTCGTCTATTCATCCGCGATCAACGATTCTAACCCCGCTCTAGCCGCTGCGAAACAAGCAAACATTCCCCTGATGCGTCGCGCGGAATGTCTCGCAGCCATTCTTCACACCAAAGCCGGTATCGTCATTTCTGGAACGCACGGAAAAACCACGACCTCATCGATGACCGCCCATTTGCTGCGCGAGTGTGGTCAACAGCCCTCCTATTACGTCGGTGCGGAAATTCCCATCCTTGGTTCAAACGCGAAATGGGAACCCGAAGGCGAACTCATGGTTGCAGAAGGCGATGAATCCGATGGCACACTCGCGCTCTACAAACCCCGCCACTCGGTCATCCTCAACATCGAGGCTGAGCATCTTGATTTCTACAAAGACCTTGATCAGATCAAACAGGTTTTCTCCCAACTCGCCGATCAAACTACGGGAAGTATAGTATATTGCGCGGAAAGCCCGGTCGCTCATGAGATCTGTGCGGGACGTGCCAACACGATTTCCTACGGTTGGGAAACTACCGATGACCAAACCAACTACACCGCCTCCGACATCCGCGATCTCAAAGATTCTTCTGCGTTCACCGTGAAGAAAAACGGCAAACCGCTCGGCGATATCGAACTCGCTATCCCTGGTGAACACAACATTCTCAACGCTCTCGCCGCCATTGCCATCGCCGATACCTGTGGTGCGGATTTTTCACTCATCGCACGAGCGCTTTCCTCCTTCGCTGGCGCGAAACGCCGTTTCGAAACCAAATACCTCTCGAAAGATTACCGAATCATCGACGACTACGGCCACCACCCCACCGAGCTCGCTGCAACCATGCAAACCGCGCGCTCGCTCAAGCCATCTCGCCTCGTCGTCCTTTTCCAACCACATCGCTTCACTCGCACCCAGTTGCTCGCAGATGATTTCGGTAAAGTCCTGCAAGCCGCCGATAAAGTTTTCATCACCGATGTCTATCCTGCCTCCGAAGCTCCCATCCCTAGCATCAGCGGACAGACCATCGTCGATGCAATGAAAGTCCACGGCGATGTCCCCGCAAAATTTCTAACCGACATCAACACCGCCCACCACATCGTAGGCAACGCCCTTGAACCCGGCGATCTCCTCATCACTCTTGGCGCAGGAAACGTTCATGAGGTTGGAACCCGTATCTGCCTTGATCTGAAAATTTTCGAAGAACTTCGCGCAGTCGCACCGCCTGGTGAAATTCTCGGTAAACTCTACGAGCCGATGCGAAAACATACTACACTTCTAGTAGGTGGACCCGCGCAATTCTGGTTTGAGCCACAATCCTTTTACGCCTTCGCCTTCCTTGTCGATTCCTGCCGCGAGCGCGGACTACCGATCCGAGTCATCGGTCGCGGCTCAAACTTACTTGTTAGAGACGGCGGCATTCGCGGTGCAGTGATCCATCCCAACGGCGGTGCGTTTTCCGAACTCAGCATCGACGCGAAAGGCCACGTCACCGCTGGCGTTGGCGTGCGTTTAAAAAAACTCGCCTCCTTCGCCGGCGCTCACGGCATCGGTGGCTTCGAGTGGATGGAAGGCATCCCAGGAAACGTCGGAGGTTCCCTGCGTATGAACGCCGGAGCGATGGGCATCGAAACCTTTGATCAAGTCGTCCGTGTCACCTTCCTCGATGAAGACGGAGTCATCCGCACTCGCGAACGCGATGAGATCGTTGCCAACTATCGCAACGTCCAAGAGCTCCGCCGCAACTTCGCTCTCCAAGCCGTTTTCAAAGGCAAAAACGATACCCACGAAAACATCAAACAACGTTGGCAGGAATCCCGCGACAAACGCAAAGACTCCCAACCCATCGCCGCATCCGCTGGCTGCACGTTCAAAAACCCCGAGGAAATTCCCGCAGGCAAACTGATCGACACCCTCGGGTTGAAAGGACAATCCATCGGCAACGCTGCCGTCTCCGAAGTCCACGGAAACTTCATCGTCAACAACGGCAAAGCCACCGCCAAAGACATCCTCACCCTCATCGACTCCATCCGCAAAACCGCCAAAGAAAAACACAACATCGACCTAGAAACCGAAGTCAAAATCATCGGAGACGATGAGACGCTGTTTTGATAAAACTTTAAATTTTAAACTCTAAACTTCAAATAAGACATAATTCTCCTCATATGATTCTCTCTGCGACCCTCCGCGACCTCTGCGCCTCGGCGGTGAAATTCTTCCCTATAATCCCATGTCTCTCTCTAACATCAAA
The DNA here is from genome assembly GCA_021298895.1 of Luteolibacter sp. Classification (GTDB taxonomy): domain Bacteria; phylum Verrucomicrobiota; class Verrucomicrobiia; order Verrucomicrobiales; family Akkermansiaceae; genus Luteolibacter. The sequence goes on along the minus strand of JAJTHK010000180.1, from coordinate 1,278 downwards.
ATCGCTGTCCTTATGGGCGGACCTGGTTCTGAACACCAGGTCTCGCTGGCTTCCGGAAACGCTGTTCTCAAAGCCCTGCTCTCGCTCGGGCTCGATGCGGTTCCAGTCGATGTCACTTCCGCCGAAATCGATTTACCCGAAGGCACCGGTCTGTGCTTCAACCTGATCCACGGCACTTTTGGCGAAGACGGACAACTTCAAGACATCCTCGACAAAAAAGGTATTCCCTACACCGGAGCCCGCGCGAAATCCTCTCGTATCGCCTTCGATAAAAGCCTCGCGAAACAAGCTTTCCTTGCTGCCGGCGTTCCAACCCCGAAATCAGAAGTCATCGATTGCTCGAATGGCCCGATTCTTCCCTCATTTCCCGCACCCTTTGTCGTCAAACCCCCACGCGAAGGCTCATCGGTTGGAATTGAAATCGTCAAAAACCAAGAGGACGCCGTAGATGCCATCGCCAAAGCCTCGCAACATTCCAAGGATCTTCTGATTGAGGAATACATCTCCGGATACGAGCTCACGGTTCCCGTGATCGACGGCATTCCCTACCCCGTCATCCACATCATCCCCCCGGAAGGCGTTTATGACATGGCGGCAAAATACCCATGGCTCACCGGCACAACCAGAGGCTCACAATACATCTGCCCGGCCGATCTCGATCTCGAAACCACGATCAAAGTCCAAGCCGCCGCCGTCGCCGCACACAAAGCCCTCGGCCTCGAAGTTTATTCCCGCGTCGATGTGATGTTGGATTCTAACAACAACCCTTACGTTTTAGAAGCCAACACCATCCCCGGTATGACCGAAACCTCGCTTCTCCCCAAATCCGCCGCCGCGGATGGATTGCCGTTCCCAGAACTTTGTAAGAAGATCGCTGAGCTGTCGCTCGGTTTGTGACAGTAGCTGGAACTTGTAGTCTTAGATCGCAGCCTGAATGCTAGGAATTTGCTTTTTCAGCTAGCAAAGAGAATACACTGAAGAGCCGGTCTGGGAAGGGGAAAAGGGGGTTGGCAAATCGCCGCTGGACTCAGGGAGGCTTTGCGCAGCACTATCACGACCGTTTCGGCCGCCCCCTGCTGGAGCGACTCACCTGGGCAGACCGCTAGGCCTGATGGCGGTTGGGCTTGAGGATCAGTATGCGACGCGAGGTATTCATAGAAAAAAACCTTCTGAGCAACGCTGCCCAGAAGGTCGATCAGATTCGATGGGAAAGAGCTTAGTAAGCAGGGCGATTGCATCGCAGAGCCTTGAAAGCGTAGCTTTCAAGGCTTTTAAGAT
>JAJTHK010000163.1 GCA_021298895.1 Luteolibacter sp. | reverse complement strand
TCGAAATGCCGTGCTTACGGCATAGATCCGCAACTTTAAGACCAGTGTCGGCTTCATTGAGAATCGCGACGATTTGAGTTTCAGTGAATAGGCTTCTTTTCATTTTAGGGTGTGGTTGCCCAAACCCTCTTTACTCTATTTATACCCTGTCGCACAACTGGGGAAGTCGACACTTCGGCCAAGGTGCAAGTCTGCGGTCAGTAAAATCTTCATAGAAGGTTTAAAGGGAATTACATTCAGGGGTTGAATCCCATGGCATAGTCAAATCATTATTGTGAAAATTGTAAATATTGAAACGCGAATGGCAGCACATTTGCTCCGAGAATCATTCAATTCAAATGTGAGGGGTGGGGCATTTGTCGGGTCACCCGAAAATTAAATTGACTGTCTTTGGGCGTTCCTAGCTACCACATCCGCAACGCGGATTGGGTGTCGAGCCAAAGCCTTGCGGAGCCAGTCTTCCCCTTCAAGTCGCACATCGTAAATTGCAGCTGCTTTGCGTGTCCTCTTCGAAAATGCGCGAACATTTGTATGTAAGCATTTTGTGGTAAACCTCAGGCCAAGGGCAGATTCGAAATACCGCAAAGATCCCTCAACCTCGCGGATAGCTTCTTCGCTGTCGAGTTTATCAGATCTGGTGGTCTTGACTTGTATGAGCACGTTTTCGTCTTTACCATGACCAATCGCAACCACATCAGCCCCGTGATCCCTGCCACGTGAGGTAAGAATTACACGGTCGGATTCCCGGTCGAAGATCTCGGCTATGAGCGCCTCGAAAAGATCCCACGAGAGCTCGCCAGCTGATTCGGCGCTCAAATATACTGGGGGAGTCGGAGTTTGATTTGCCGCTCCTTTGATGACGGAATCGACAAGTTCGTCCAAGTTCACAGGCTGCACAGGGATCAAACCAAGTGATCCGGCAAGGCGCTTCTTCTGACTGATCAGGCGATCCAAGCCGGTATCAAAGGTGGTTATTTCCCGAGTTGGATGCTCCAGCATTGGTAAGTAAACGTGAACATCCTTGGTTTGACCGATGCGGTAAGCGCGATCTGTCGCCTGGTCTTCCTTGGCTGGGTTCCAATGACGTTCCAGGTGGATGACATGGTTTGCCGCCGTGATGTTGAGCCCGGCACCAGCCGCGATGGGCGAGAGAACACAAATTCCAAATCCGTCCGTGTTAGAGAAGCTGGAAATCAATCCAAGACGAGTTTCGTTGGGCTTCCGTGATGAGATTGCTTTGGTATCGCCGTTGATCACCGGAACCCTCAATCCGTAAATTTCAGAGAGGTGGGAGGAAAGCAGGTCTTGCAGCTTCTTCTGAATGGAAAATATGAGAACTTTCTCACCGTTGGCACGGATTCCATCGAGTTGATCGAGAAGCCAACCGAGCTTTGCCGAACGACACAAGAAATCGCGGCTACGGTGTGCGTTGGAGGCGCCCTCGACCGTAGCATCACCCAAAAGAGCCGGATGGAGCGAAACTCTTCGCAGCTCCCACATGGAAGCCAACCATCGATTGGCCCGCTGCTCGGGCGGCTCTTCATCAACAGGAGCATTCGCACAGTGAAGAATCTCATCGTAAAGCACCGCCTGCTCGGAAGTCATTTTGAGTCGTATAGGAATGAGATTCTTTTTTGGTAGACCTTTCAACGAACCCTCTTTGGTCCGGCGGAGGATGAGAGGATCCAGACGAATGCGCAACGCCTCGCCGATTACTTCAAGCTGTGAAGGATCATCCCGGATTGGGCGTATCCACTCGGTGCGGAATTCGTTGAATGATCCAAGCGCTCCTGGTTCGACTGCGTCCATGAGGCTCCATAGATCACCTAAATGGTTTTCTACCGGGGTGCCGCTTAGTGCGATGCGGAAAAAACCCTTCAAGGATTTCGCTGCAACAGTTTGTAGTGCGTTCGGATTCTTAATGTTCTGCGCTTCGTCGAAAATGACGGAGCTCCAGTTACAGCCGGCAAACGAAAATCTATAATCACGAAGCGTAGTGTAAGTGGTGATAACGATCGTCCCAGGCTGATCCAAGCTCTCCTCACTCCCATCGCCAAACCTCAATCCGTAATGTTCTACGGCTTGCTCAGGCAGGTTGCGCTCCAACTTAATCCGGTCTTTGCCGTCAGGCGTCGCAAAAAAATCACGAAGGCTCCCGTCAGGAATCGCACGGATCACTCGGGAGAATGGGTTCAGCTCATTGGAATAGGCGATTTCGATTTCCTGCCGCCAGTTGTCCACTAACGAGAGAGGACAAACGACCAGACAAGCGGGCGGAGTATCACCCACTTTATTCAACCATGCCTGGTGCCACTCACTCAGGAAAAGAAGCGTCGAGAGAGTTTTCCCGAGTCCCATGTCATCCGCAAGGAGTGCGCCGGCACCCCAGAACTTTTGCCCCTCTTCCCACCTGGCTGGCTTGCCACACCGCTCCGCATGGCGTGCCAGCCAGAGAACAGCTTCCTCTTGGTGGGGAAATGGCCGCCTCGGATAGCGATCTAGTCGGGGTTCCACACATACGGTGTCCGGATGAGTCGCCCGATCTCCCCGCAGGCCCCATCCGAGTTCCTCATCATTCTTTTCAATGATCGGCACCAAAGGCCCCTGGTCTTTGTCGTCATCGGTCTCGAAATCACAATCCGCTTCGCCGCTATTGTCCTTGGATTTTTCCGTCTCATTCTTCGGTGCGGGCTCCGGTTCAGGCTTTTTGTCAAACCAATCGATTTTTTCCCCGAGTTCACCTGCCGCTCCAAGGTAACCTCCGCTCCATTCGCCGATACCAATTACCCGTGGCAGAAACTCAACATCTCCGTGAACGAACACATTCTCTGCCAGCCATTGTTCCGGATCTCTCCGGAATGCTTCCTTCTGTGACCTTGGCACCCGGGAAGAACGCGCGATGCCCCTAACCTGAGCCGTTTGCTCTGCATCCAAAACGATGATGGCGGAGCCAATTCGGAGGACTGCCTCTTTTCCTGGTCCCTCAAGTTGACCGAGGCGATCCATAATAGCCATGCGGAAATAACGATAGACCTCGTCTGGCTCGGCGTCTTCACCACACCGGGTCCTCAAGAGGCTCTCAAGACCGGTAACCAGCGGAACAGGTGTGAGTAGTAACGAGCCATCCGGTTGCTCCTCAGCGTCGACACAACACTCCGCCGAAGTCATCGGGCGAATGTTCCCTAACTGTGACATATCGACCCGACAGCCGCAGCCAGCAGCATCAGTTAGCACGTGTATGAGACGGAGGTGATCAGTCTCCCTCTTTTCTACCAATACTCGCCACTCTTCGAACGCCCGAAGGCATGCGAACTGTGATGCGTCAGGCAGGTAGCGCTCCGCACCAATCTCGAGAATTGGACCTCGCAGGTTCCAGTTGGAAATCGTATGACCTTGAAAGTTGACCACACGCAGAACCGAGTCAAAGTCGTCCAAATTTGGGACGCTTTGCGTGTCCAAGCGGAAATATCCAATCCACCCTTCGGGCAATTGAAATAGCTCTCTAGTCTCCGAATCGAGCCTTACAGCATCGCTTGCGGAAATGTAAATACCTCCCAACGTATTCTCAACGTCGGCATCTCCGCATTCCAATAATCGCTGGAATCGATTATAAATTCTTCGAATAGACGCATTACCTGTTCCTTTAGAAGCACGTTCATAGTCGCCGCGCCTTTTGAAGAACACAGCAACCCCAGCGCCATCGCACGACCATCCTAAAAGATCTTTTGCTAAGAATAAATTCATTACAATTTAACTTAGTCCTTTCCACTCGATGTTACGCGTTCTCAATTTATTGACAAAATCCCAAACCCAATTGCCGGCGTGGTGAACTTGGTATATCGGACAAGAAAACTGATTAACTCGCATCTCATGGTCATAATAACTTTTTGGTTCACTATTCCAAAAATTATTGATCGGAAATGAATCGACACCGATGAAGCCCCTGAGTCCAAAGCTGCCTGTGGCCTCAATAAGATAGACATCGTCAGTGCACTTCATACATATGAAACTTGTGTCTGCGTTATCTTTTCCTCTAGAGCCACTATTTACCCAATTTAGCAGCAAAAGACCTCTGGTTTTTTTGTCCATTTTCTCATAGAAGCGCCGCGTCACTACAAGCCGAACATCTCGAATCTTGCCAAGCTCAAAAAGTTTTAGAAGCATCCGCTTACGTGATGGAAACTGATGTTGGATTCTACTGCCCACAAGACTCTCCTCCAGCAGCTGGATAAATTGCAGCATATTAAGTTCACCTATAGCTCTAATCGCCACCTCCTTCTCATTACTAGTTGCCCACCCCCACCATCGAGACTGCATCGAGCTATTTGGAATTCTTGGATCGCATGCATAGGTGACGACGTGCTCTTTCCAATTGCCTGGCATACTAGAAGCATTTTCTCTCTGGCTACGGTTTACAAGAATCTGAACAGCTGCAGCGCCAAGACAGAGACCAGAATTTAATTTGCGTTCTTTTTCGGAAATTACTAGGTCATTAAGTTCAGGATCGTTCTGCCCAAGAGAAAGTTTTCTTAAACGATTCAATATCAATGATTCGAACAGTCTCTCGCGAAATAACCCACCTTCATGGATATGAAAATTATCAGCAAGTTTACGAACAGATAAGTCTGGCATCCATTTTTCCGCCACCCTATCCGGAGCATCTATTGCAAATAGAATTTGCGCATGATCCGACCAAACTTTAGAAATTGGATCAAGTTTCTCCTCAGACGCTGATTGCCAAGCCAATTCGAGCATCCCGCACAGCCAAGCCAAACAGGGTAGTCTTTTCGGGCAGTAGTGCGTAAAATATAGTTGAGTTGCCAATCTCCGTAAGTGTCTTTTAAGGGTGAAAGGATCTTCTCCCATAATTGAAACGGCTTTATTCTTATCCAGTGGTGGCAGCCATGCTCTTGATTCATCAGCTCCTAGGTCGTTAAGGTAAAGGCACAGTAGTAGCCATTCTCTTCGAGGAGTATTTGTGCATTCATCGAATGATTTGCCTTTTAGTAATCCATCTCTCAATCGACTCCTAAAATCATCTAGCAAGCTACTAAAGGAAGCGGTTGATTCACCATCCACACCATCTGTTAGCTTGATAATGCGGGCGACTGCTCGCCCCAAAGTCACGCTATCCAATCTAGGTGAACTAATTGGACGAAGATTGAAGATGTCAAAGTTCATTCGGTTTCATTTAACCTATTGATGATATCTCCCATTAAATCAAGTTGTCCCTTTAATTCACTTAGATCTTTTTTCTCTGAAGAAACTAATGTGAATCGTATATCAATACGACGGTCCGCTGGATTACCTACGCCTGAAGGGGGTGTCACGCCTGCCTTATTCAAATCTGCGGGTCTAGTGTCGGCATATCCACTAGTCGAAATCAGAGGACGCTCAATAGCTCCATCTTCTCTTACTGCCGACTTGAGATTTTTGAGCTTTGCTAAACGCCCGGGATTATCCGTCCAGTGAAGCCACAGTGAGATTGCGCGATAGGTACTTAGCCCCCAATTTCCCATTACTTGTCGGTTCGGCACTGAATCTGTGTGTCCCTCGATGAAGACGGTATCAAGAAGTTTTCGATTCTCGTCATTCTCCAAGTATTTCAGTAGCGTTACACCGATGATATCGGCTGAATCCTTGTAAAGATCTTGAATATTGAATTCGCTAAGTTTAAAGGAAAGCGCATTTTCTGGGATACGCAAGACGGTTCCGTTTTCCGCCACAATTACTTGTATCCCTTGCTGCTTGAGATCCTTTTGGATGTTTTCCAACATGCTAGCCAAGCTCTTTTCTCTAATGCCGACTCCCTCAAGGGCTGCAGCAACTTCGCTCTGAGTAGATTCAATCTCCTGCAGACTTTTCCGCAATTCAGCGAGAACCAAACGGATACGATTTCGCTCATTTTCAAGAGTCTCTTTCTCTTTGAGCATTTTCTCATATTCTTCCCGCATGACGACGATGTTTTTTCGGTCCTCTTCTAACTTGCGCTTTTGTAAGTGCAATTGGATCATCATTACCACTAAGGCAAGGATGAAAATTGCCAGCAGGCTGGCCATCAAATCCGAAAAAGATAACAGGAATGGGTTTTCTTCCTCGCCGTTTCTTGGGGAGCGGTCTGTTTTTCGGCGAAACATCAGAGTTTTTTATCAGAAGTTAAATCATTGATGGCTCCCTCAAGGGTCTGCACTTGGACTGCAAATTTACTCAAGCTATTCTCCACAGCATTCGTCCATTGCAGCATGTGGTCACGAGTCGCTCCCTCAACTTTGTCACCATACGCATCCAAAATCATTTGTACCTGATCCTTCATCCCGCGAAGGCCAACTTCAATGCCTACAAACCATTCTTTTTGGTGCACCAGCATCTGACCATAAACGTCTCTGGCTGTTTCCGCGCCTAGTTTAATTTCACCTCCAGCTTGGTTAAGTGTTGACGAGACAACAGTGAGCGTTTCAGGAAGCGGAGTCAGTTTGTCTGCAGCTCTTTCACCGGCAAGAGCTGCCTTTTCAGATGACTTCGCAGCACTAGCGTGTTGGAGGGAGGCATCCTTGATAGCGGCCGCTAATTCGGCAAGAGACAAGCCCGCTCGTTCGAGGTTCCCTGATGATGTCCCGAGGTTGTTCGAGAGTGCCTCCACTTGTGCAAACTTTTCAGCAGCAGCGGCGACTGTGGCTGCTAACTTCTCAGTTTGGTCCAAAAGAAGGCTTGATCGCCGCTCGTCACGATCTGCCTGAATTTCCGCCTGCTGGCCGAAAATCTGAGGAGTAGTATCCAATACTTCTTTAAGCGCGAGTAACGGTTGCCCGAGCGAAGCAATGATCCTCGCTCCGTCAGAGATCGCCTCTTGGACTTGAGGCAGCTTATCCCCCACCAGTTGAAACTTGTTCGCCACGCCCTCATTCACGTTCGCCGCTTTTTCCTGCGCTGCAGCTGCATCCGAATTTTTCTGGGCGGAAAGTGTAAACGTCTCTCTCATTGAGGTAAGTTCGACGGCGGCTTCCTTGAGGCGGGTTGCGCCATCATCCAGATGTTTGACGACTTCCTCATGCGCAGTTAAGCGCTCCACTGCTTGTTTCATAGCTTCACTGGATGCCCTGACCGTTTCATCCACGCCGCCTAGCAACTTGTCGAAGCCAGAAATCGTGGTGTTGAGCTCGGCGCTTGCCCCCAGAAACTCGGATTTGAATCCGTCGGCCATTCCAGTCACTGCGTTTTGAAGTTTGCCGAGTTCATCGGTAAGTGCGGCAGACATCAAATCCGCACCCATCTTGCCAAGGTCCTGCGCGTTGCTGCCCAGCGAATCTTTGACGGCTTCGGTGATGCTGCTGCCAAGGCGGTTCATGGCTTTTTGCATCTCATCGCCGATTGCGACTGCTAGGCCTTTGAGTATCCCTTCGGTTTCAGCGGAGGCACGTTGTAGCTCAATCATACTCTCTTCCGGAGTGTAGCGTGGAATTAGCCCATCAACGCGGCTCTGAAGCTCTCGTATGCGGGTCAGTGCCAGCGATTCGAGAAACTTGTCCGCAACCGTGAACAGCAAACAGCAAACTACCCCCCAAACCGAAGTGGCAAATGCGGTAGAACAGCCCTTAATGATTGGCGCAATACTTTTGTCGAGGTTCTCGATCTGCGACGAATCAAGCTCAAGTCCCCCAATGCCGATCTGCAGCCCAACGAAGGTTCCTAGCACTCCGAGCCCAGTAAGTATTCCAGGCATTGCCAAAAGAAATCTGTTTCCTACCAAGCCGTGTGCTAGGGTCGATGGATTGAAAACTTCAGAGGCATTCGCGCATCGTTTTAGGACTCTTTCCAGTGGTTTGCCGGGAGCTGGAACCTCAACCAGTAATTCGTTGAAGGCCGGAGCGAGCGGTAAGCTCTTGTTCTGCAGCCACTCCATACGGACGCTAGCAAACTCTTCGCCACTCTTAATGTGCTTTAGAAAATTGAGATAACGATCTGTTCTGGTCACAGCTTCAAAAGTCCGGTAGCAAGCCCATAAAAGAGCGATGATCGAGATGCCTATTGTCACCAGCAGCCAGACGTCGGTCAAATCGGTGAGATTCTTGATCGGCCACTGGAGTTCCCAGGGCTTGAAAGTTCGAGGTAAAAGTGTGTTCCAAAACATTGCTTATTAAATTAGGGGCTGTACTAGCTAAGGCTTACTGCTGAGACTGTTTTACCCAGTATTTTAGCTGCTTCAAGAGCATTTGATGGTTACCTCCATTGAAGCGCCATTCACACTCCTTCAAAAACCAGTGAAAGTTCTCTTTTTTGATG
>JAJTHK010000098.1 GCA_021298895.1 Luteolibacter sp. | reverse complement strand
TCGATTATTACCGGGATAATCGCGAAAAATCCGTGAAACTCATCACGACTGCACGCCCTGTCCAAGAATAGCCCAGCCAAGCAAACGCCCTGATGAGAATTCTTCTGTAGAAGAGATCGTGGATTCTAGATAAAAGATCGAAGATCATCTTCGATGCCTCATGTTCGATCCACAATCTAAGATCTTCTCACGATCTCAGCCCCTAGCGCATCATTGCTTTCATTCAAGGCATCGATCCCTTTCTGAATGGTTTGCTGCATTTCCTGAGTGATTTTAGAAATCGCTTCTCTTGTATTACCGCCGGCAGCGGAAATGAAATCCGAAACACCAACTGGTGGATGCACTCGTATCATCACACGACGTGGCCCCGTGCGCGGCATGGCTTTTGAATGGAAATCCTCAGCGATCCGCTCAACCGTTTCATCGTAACGATCTATCGTAGGTCGCTCAATAAGGTAAGGCGAAAGATAACCATGGATTCTCAATGCCAAGATAGCGCGCTCTGCCATTCCATCGAACGCAGGATCAGGTGCGGCACTGCGATCCGTTCTAAGTTGGTGCAAGCGCGAGCGAATTTTCAAAATCCGATCGGACAATCCTGCCGCCTTGGCCGCAGAGAGCTCTAACGCGCCCTCCAAATCATCCATCAACTTATCTGCAAATCCTCCGAGCACAGCATACAACGACGCATCTTCCATTTTCAACGCATCGGCATGTCCATGCGCTCTCAAGTAGCGCGCCAACATATGCCTACCCATTCCCATCACCGCTGAAATTGGATCGCTACTTGAACCCGCGGGGAAAACGTATTCACTCCGCGCGCCTAAATCCAGCATCCGCCGCGTCACTGCTTCACGCGGAGTTGTTAGATGCGTGTATTTCATGCTAATCGGAACAATCTTCACCGGCACACCATCAAGTGCTGCTTGTGCTTTGATAGCAATGAATGCCGCGCCATCTAGAAACGGGGCGAGACGATCATTCATCAGAAATACATTGCCCTCGGGAAAAATATTTAGCGCCCGCTCGCCCTTTTTCAGCACGTCGATCGCTGCAGCCATCGCTTTCCGATCACTACCCTCACGATCAATCGAAAAATTCCCCATCCGCTGCATAACCCATGCGTTGACTGGATGCCTCAAGAAAACGTCGTAAGCCGCCATGAAACAGGAATCAACCCCAAGCCGTCGGTGCAACTCCGTCACCACCTGAGGATCACTGTGAGTCGGGTGATTGATCACAAACATCAGGCGCTCGCCTTTTGCTATCGCCTCGCGGATTTCATCGGTCGCGCCATCCACCAGCATTTCACGAATCCTGTGGTTCGGTCCTGGGAGAAAGAATCGCTGATTCATCACCCGACCAAAACGAATCAAGAACGGCGATGGCTTCGCTTCAAAGAACTGGTAAGGAGCATCGGAAAATTGGATCACCCAGAGATATTGCCCAATTTGAAATGCGGCTGTAAAGACTGCAGGAATTCATAATCCAAGCCCCATAATTGCCTGTAATCGCAGTTAAAAAGAGTAAGAGAACCGCAATGGGAGCGCTGCGGACATAGACGAACATAAAATTTCAGTCATTTCGTCAAATGGACACGGATGAACACAGATAAATAACAAATTGGACACCTTACTCACAGATTCCAAAACACTTCAACTGTCTGATATTCCATTGAAATCCTAATTTCATTTATCCATCCGCGTTCATCTGCGTCCATCTGTGGTTCAAATTTTTCATCTTACCGTATTACCCCTACCCTCAATCTCCGCTTACCGCTGGATTGAAATCAGGAAGAATCCCCCCAGCGAAGTTGCAGGAAGCTAGATAAATTGTCATCAAGCGACTAGCTCAGGCAACACCGGGAGTTTTGGAATGGGCGTGTTGCGGGAAGTCGAAAGTCAACACGAGCGGTTCCGTTCCCGTGTTCTCGATTTCGACACCACCGCGGTTCAGCGCGGCCTGCGTGATGAAACCGATCTCGGGATAGAGTTCGCCAAGCTTCATGTCTTGGTGATATTTCACTGCGAGTTTTCCAACCCGACCGCATCCACGGTTCGTGTGGAACAGAGTGGGGCTCTCCGGGCAGAAATTCGTCTTGGCGCCGGGCGCAACGGTGAGACGAAGAATGGAGCACTTCTGGTCGCCTAGGAAATCACCGTAAACAATCCACTGCGCGTCCACTCCGTCGCCTGAAAATTCTTTGGAGGCGATAGCCGGGCGAGAATTCTTCTTCACGAAGTCCGGATCCTGATTCGCTTTGAAGTCGAATGTGTCGACGAGGAATTCCCAGTCTTCATGCTTGGCCTTCGGATAGTCCTCTTCACGACACGCGTAAAACGCATCGGCTGCTCCGATCCGTCCATCAAGTGTCAGGTCCTCGGCGAGGAAATGCTCGTCCATCGTCACGTGCAACTCGTGCGTGCAAAGGTCGGTCGGTGAATGCAGCACACCATTCGGCATCACAAAGCCGTTATCGATGTGCATCATCGTGTGCGGCGACAAGTGGCGCACTCCGTTGTAATCGCCCTGTCCCCAACGCTTCATGCAGGCGAGGAACTGATCCTTTGTCACGAAAGGATACAGTCCCATTGCCGTGGTGTGATAATGCGACGGACTGACTCCAGGGTTGTCGAACGAATTGATGTCGTAAACTTCCCACTTTGCCCAGTGAAGATGGTGAGGAATGGGGTTAAGGTTGTCGAACTTCTTGGACACAATCGGCCAAGTGATATTGCCGAACAAAGCTTTCGAAAACGCTGTGATTTTCTCTCCCATGACGGCCACCGGATTGGCCGCAATCAAATCCTGAAGTGAGATGAACTGCCCGCTTGGCGTGAGAACATGTGCTTCTCCTTCACGGAAAGGCGCCTTTCCCGTGCGGGTATCAATGACGCCAGTCACAATCGGCACGGTGCAGCACATCCAAACTTCATCGAGACCCGTCCCACCCATGTAGTCCGGATAGTACGATTTCGCATCCAAGCGAAGACGTTTTCCTGGGGAGCAAAAGGTTCGGCCAGCATAACGGTGCACCAGCTGCAGCACCCCGTCGTTCTGATTGAGGCAATCATCTAGAATCGAATCCGATCCGCCGCGGGATCCGTCGATCACATCTTGCTGAGGGTATTCGTGAAGTTTATCTGGGAGAATTGAGGTTGAAGCAGCCATGGCGAAGAGATTCTGTGGATTTAGAAAAGAGAATCAAGAGCGAATCTTTCCGACTCGCTTGGACTAGGTCAAAGGCATATAGGACCGCGCGACTCCAGTCGCGCTCTTACAAAATCACATATCAAAAATCCTCAATCATCAATCGTCATTCGATCCCCTCACGCGTTGATTTACGATTGATGATTGACTCCGCTTTGCTCCGTCCAAGCGATTTGGACTTCGTCTGATTAGACTAGGTTCGCGAACGCTCTCGCTGCTTTGTTGAGGTTTGATTTTTGAATGAAGAAAATACTCCTAAAACGGAAACTTCCCGCCAAGCCCTTTCATCATATCACCCATCCCGCCGGCGCCGCCCATTTGCTTCATCATGTTCTTCATCTTGCCGGGATTTCTCATCATCTTGCGCATTTCACCAAACTGCTTGATGAGCTGATTCACCTGCACAATCGATGCGCCCGAACCCGCTGCGATGCGCTGACGTCTTGAACCTTTGATAATCTCCGGACGCGAACGCTCCATCGGCGTCATCGAAAGCACGATCGCTTCGGTGCGTTTTAATTTGCTGTTATCCAACGCACCGGCCGGAAGTTGCTTTTTTATCTTATTAAAACCCGGCATCAAACCTAACAGACCCTCAAGCGGACCGAGATTCTGGATCATTTTCATCTGATCGAGGAAATCATTGAAATCGAATTTCCCTTCTTGCATCCGCTTCATCGAGCGCATCGCATCCGCTTCGTTGACTTTGTCCGCAACGCTCTCGACCATGCTGACAATATCGCCCATGCCGAGAATCCGATCCGCCATACGCGATGGATGAAACTCCATCAACTGATCCAGCTTTTCACCCTCACCCGCGTATTTGATCGGTTTACCCGTCACTTCACGCATCGAAAGCGCCGCGCCACCGCGCGCATCGCCATCGAGTTTTGTTAGAATAATACCCGTGATTCCCACTGCATCATCGAAATGCTTCGCCACGGAAACCGCTTGTTGTCCAGTTGCAGCATCCGCGACCAACATCGTTTCCTTCGGTTTAATAAACGCATGCAAGCGCTTCAATTCCTCGATGAGCTTGTCATCGATTTCTTGCCGACCCGCGGTATCGAAAATCAAAACCGTCGCACCTTTTTCTTCACCGTAGGCAATCGCCTCACGCGCGACTTTTAGTAAATCCGTTTCACCTCGATCCGGAGCAAACACCGGTACATCGATCTGGCCAGCCAAGGTCACCAACTGATCGATCGCCGCCGGGCGATATAAATCACACGCCACCAACAACGGTCTGCGACCTTCTTTTTTCAGACGACGCGCTAGCTTCGCCGAAGTGGTCGTCTTACCCGCACCGTTAAGGCCGACCATGAGAATCCGCGCCGGAGGATTGAGATCGAGCGGAACGTTGTCGCCACCCAAAACTCGGGTCAACTCGTCTTGGAAAAATTTGACGATCTGCTCACCGGGCTTGATCGATTTTAAAACCTCTTCCCCCATCGACGCCTCTTTGACCCGAGCGATCAGATCTTTCGCCACGCCGAATTCCACATCCGCCTCCAACAGGGCGATACGGATCTCACGCAACGCATCCGTGATATTCTTCTCAGAAATTTTACCGACCCCACGCAGGTTGCGGAAGGTCTTATCTAGGCTGTCACTAAGGGCTGAAAACATAATCTGGGCGGAACTTTAGGTTTTATCCCCCAAAGCTCAACTGTGAATTCATGGGGCTCATCTCCATCATATGGTCACCGATCTCCTATGATTTAGGATTCTTCAGTGCCTTTTTCGATTTGGATTCCAGCTTCCTAATGCTCTCTGCTGCAGGCAAATTCTCCGGCATGCTACCGCCCAGTTCCTTAATCGTCTGGCGCACTTTGGCACCGACTTCGCGATGAGCTTGGTTTGCATTGTCCTTTCCAGTGATCTTTTCCCGCCGGAGCTTGTCTTCTGCTTGGGTCGCTCGAAAGAGATTTGCCGCCAGCTCTGTGCTACCCATGTGATCCAGAATTTGCTGACTTTTCTTCAGTCCCTTGCGTGCATGGATCTCCTTAGCACCCAGTCCGTCGTAAAGCCCCATATAACCATGATTTTGAAAAATGGCGTAGTCACGAGGTTCGATCACACCCGCATCTTTGGCAGCGTCGGCGAGTTGAGTATTATGCTGACGCAGCTCTGAACGAATGGTGAGGCGGCGCTGGTCTTCCATTTCCTCGTCGCTCAATTCTTGTCGACGAGTCTGGATCGCAAAATAGGTTTGACCCTGTGCCACGATTTCCTTGGCTGGGTCTGCGTTCTGGATCACCAGATAGCAGGCGTAGCGGGACATCATGGTGGTTGTAACTGTCCTTTGAGCGCCACTGCCAATCTCGACCATTTGGTCGGTACCGACGAAATGGTCATCGAGCGACTGTCCACTGTTCAAGCACGCCGTTCTGGCCTTATCGATGACAGCCAGAAAATGTCGATAGTTGGCGTAGCCCAACACTTTTGCGAAGTCACGACTTGACCAGAACTCGTTGCCAGAAGGATTAATTCTACGGATTTTTTCAAAGGGGGGGATCTCTTTGCTCATGGATAAATTTTAATCTAGCGGCGTTATCATTTGGAAGAATGAATTTTAGATCCCCCAAAACAATTCCCTCCTCCGCAGAATTTATTTGGATGAAAACCCATAGTAACGTCTCATAAGCACATGCGTATCCTGTTTTTCTTACTTGCTCTTGGTTCTGCTGCTCTTGCGGAAAAAAAGGAGTCGACCGTAACCTTCTTACCGGAAGTTAGCTCTGTAGCCCCAGGAAAGCCGTTCACGATGGCGCTTAAATTGGAGCATCCGGAGAAATGGCACAGCTATTACATCAATTCCGGAGGCGTGGAGTTACCGCCAGAAATTAAATGGAATCTTCCTGAAGGAGCTAGCGCAGGTCCGATTCAATGGCCCACACCCGAAGTTAAAGAAGGCTTTGGAGGCAAAAGTTTTGTTTACAATGGCAGTCCCGTATTTTTGATCGAAATCACTCCGCCTTCCACACTTACCCCAGGCAGCACTTTTACTTTCTCCGCCAGAGCGAATTGGCAGATCTGCGAAAAATCCTGCATCGATGAAGAAGCCAGCTTCACACTAAACCTCCCCATTGCAGAGAGCCCAATCATCGATCCCACTCAAACCAGCCTGTTCGAAACCGCAAGGCAACGCATTCCAAAGAAGCTTCCCGATGACGTAAAAGCAGCCGCATACCCAGCGAAAACAAATCCTGATTTTGTCGAACTCGAACTCAAGGGATTGGATGCACGTCCAACCGATTTCATCCCCAACCAAGCATATCTGAAAGCTCTCTCTGATGGCGGAGAAGTCACTGAAAGCGATGGAGGTTACTTATTAAAAATCGCTCGTAAGAAAGTCGACTTCTTGGATGAGCCCATTCCCCAAGGCAATTCACTTTCGGGCATCCTCGTAGGCGCACCCGACTTGATTGTTCCTGAATTAGAAATCGGAGGTTCTGCAGACTCGGATAAAAAGGCAGCCGTCTATACATTTGCGGATTTCATCGCTCTGTTGCCGATTCTTGGAGGCATGTTTCTTGGGGGTTTGATTCTTAATTTAATGCCATGCGTGTTTCCTGTCATCGGTTTAAAAATCATGGGCTTTGTCCAACAAGCAGGATCGGATCGCAAAAAGATCGTCATGCACGGCGTCGTTTTCACCTTAGGAGTGCTTGCATCGTTTGCGGTGCTCAGTGGTATTTTGTTTGCCGCTCGCGGCGCTGCGGGTGGTGATTCGATTGGATGGGGTTATCAGTTGCAAAATCCTTGGGTGGTTGTCTCGCTGATGCTGCTGATGTTTCTGTTAGCACTAAACATGTTCGGACTATTTGAAATCGGCGCTTCCGCAACTTCAGTCGGCGGCTCGCTTCAAACCAAACAAGGACTCTCAGGTTCTTTCTTCTCTGGCATTCTAGCCACAGTGGTCGCTACTCCCTGCTCCGCTCCGTTTCTCGGCGCAGCCATTGGCGCAGCCATCGCCCTGCCAGCTATTCCTTTTTTCACGGCTTTTGCAGCAATGGCAATTGGCCTCTCGACCCCTTATCTAGTCTTATCCATTTTTCCTAAACTCATCGACCTCCTCCCCCGCCCCGGCGCTTGGATGGAAAGCTTCAAACAAGGCATGTCCTTTCTGTTGTTTGCGACAGCCGGTTACCTACTCTGGGTGTATGCGGGCCAAATCGATCTGGATAATTTACTCAATCCCATCTTCGGACTCAGCGCTATCGCCGCTGCCGCTTGGATCTATGGCCGATGGAATTTACCTCACCTTGCAAAGCGCAGTCGTGTCATCGGAGTCACTCTAGCACTCACCTTAGCCATTGCTGGGCTATTCCTCGTCAAACCCCCAAAACCATCCTCCCTGGAATGGCAAGTATGGTCTCCTGAAAAAGCCGAGGAGATCATCAAAGAAGGCAAACCTGTCTATATTGATTTCACTGCAAAGTGGTGTGTCACTTGCCAAGCAAACAAAAAATTTGCCTACACGGAAGAAGTCATCGCACTTGCAAATAAAAAACAGGTCGTTTTTCTCAAAGCTGACAAAACGAAACCCAATCCAACCATCGAAACAAAACTCCGTGAACTCAATCGGACCGCCATTCCTGTAAACGTCTTGATGATTCCAGGACAAGAACCCGTCATCACTCCTGAGATTCTCACTCCGCAAATTCTAACAGATCTCTTCAAAAAAATCCCAGATCATGCAAAAGAAGAATAGAAACGGTAGAGCGACAACTTCTAGTCTGGTGTCTTCTGCCTCAAAGTCTTTAGTCTTCAACTAGGCTCCTCCGCCGGAGGTCCAGTTACAAAGCGCATCGTATCCTCAATGAAAGTCAGCGGAATTGCACCGGTTTCACCGTTACGGTTTTTCGCCAGAACCAACTCAGCTTTGCCTTCTAAAGCGGCGCGCTCTTCATCGTTCTCAGCGTAGTATTTACTCCGATATAGCAAGCCAACAAGGTCGGCATCTTGCTCGATCGCGCCGGATTCCCTAAGGTCAGACATTCGCGGAACACCCAGGCTTTTTCCGGTCCGTCCCTCTGGACCACGGTTGAGTTGGGCGAGAATCAAAATCGGAATTTTCAGTTCTTTCGCCAG
Source organism: Luteolibacter sp. (assembly GCA_021298895.1). Taxonomy (GTDB): domain Bacteria; phylum Verrucomicrobiota; class Verrucomicrobiia; order Verrucomicrobiales; family Akkermansiaceae; genus Luteolibacter. The sequence goes on along the minus strand of JAJTHK010000098.1, from coordinate 7,148 downwards.
CGCTTTGATCCCTCCGGAAATTTCCGCAATCTCACGTTCACGTGAATTTTCCGCCTGCTTGGTGCGAGATTTCATCAACTGCAAATAATCGATCGCGATGAACTGAATATTCTCCTCACGTTGTTTTCGACGCGCCTTAGCACGCAACTCGTTGATCGAAATACCCGCAGTATCATCGATGAAAAGTTTCGAATCCATAATCTGCATCGAGGCATTTATCACTCTCTGCAGCTCCTGTTTCTTCGGCGTGTATCCGCGCGACAATTGGGAAACCGCAAACTTCGCGCGCGCAAACAATAATCGCTGCACCAACTGCGCCGAGCTCATCTCGCAGGAAAACACCATGCACGGCTTACCTTGATCCAAACAAACATGCTCAACGATGTTCATCATGAACGAGGTTTTACCCATCGAAGGACGCGCCGCGACGACGAACATTTCACCCGGCTTCAAGCCACCCGATTTCCTGTCCAACACCTCAAAGCCTGTGGTGATGCCAGTCGAGGTCTTTTCTTTCATAATCAACGCCTGAAAATTCTGCATCACCTCTTCAACCGTCTGTTTCAAGGTCTGAGCTTGGTTTGTCTCCGCGCTCTCGCGGATCGAAAGAATCGATTGCTCGACAGAATCCAGAAGCTCGGGAACCTCATCCGGCGTTTCATAGGCGCGCGCCACAGCCTCATTCGCACTGCGAATAATCGCCCTCAACACATACTTATCTTTGACATGCTGAAGATGATGATGGAAATGCCCGGGACTTGGCGCGTATGTGTAAAGTTCCGTGATATATCCTGGCCCACCACATTTTTCTAACAGACCTTTATCCAACAGGCGCTGCACCATAGAAACCAATTCAATCGAAACCCCAGCTTCAAACAACTCGATCAGAAACCCAAACAAGGTCGAATGCTGTGGTAGATAAAAATGGCCTGCTGTCAGCTTCTCTTCAACCGCTGTGCCGATGTAACTCTGCGAATCCTGCAACATCGTCGAAAGCAACGACTTCTCCGGCCCCACCGCATGCGGCAACGCACGGGTCACATCATCCACCTCGCTCGCTCCTTGTTGAAGACTCGGTCCAGAAGATTTTTGTTTCAGTAATTCAGCCATGGGAGGGCGAAAACTTCGCAGACCCACACCCGTTTCGTCAATCTCACGTATTTTTCCCAATAAAACCCTTGGTAGCCATTGTGAACAACTTGCAATCTTTGTCGCAGCTGTGACAAAGATTGCAAAATATGACTATTTCCCGACCTGCTCTTTCCGGCTTCAGCGATGCCTGCGTTCCAATCTTGTGTCTTCTGTCTCCGAGTCTTATTTCTGCTCTCCATGCGAGCCCTACTCCAACGTGTTTCCTCAGCCAGCGTCAGCGTTAATGGGAAAACCGTCTCATCCATCCAGCACGGTATATTGATTCTGCTCGGGATCGAGGAAGCTGATGACTCATCGGACATCGATTGGCTATGTGGTAAAATCTCACTTTTGCGAATTTTTGAGGACGAGGAAGGAAAGATGAATCGCAGTATTCAAGACATTGGCGGAGAGGTCATCGTGGTCAGCCAGTTCACCCTCCACGCCTCCACCAAAAAAGGAAATCGACCCTCCTTTCTTAAAGCCGCACCACCCGCAATTTCCGAGCCTCTCTATCGCGCTTTCTGCGACGCTTTGTCACAAAAAATCAATTCTCCCATCGGCCGTGGCATTTTTGGTGCTGATATGCAGGTGACACTTACCAATGACGGCCCCGTCACCATTTGGATCGACAGCCGAGATAAGGAGTGACTGGATCGCGTGATTCCAGTCGCGCTCTTTATTTTCCTCTTCATGACACTATGAATGACGATTGATGATTGTTGATTGTTGAATGCTGATTTGACGTTCCGGCTTTATCTCCTTCCTCATTCAAAAATCAAAAATCGTCATTCATCAATCGCCAATCAATCCCCCTAGGACCGCGTGACTCCTGTTGCCCTCTGAAAAAATCGAGTTCGCGCCTAAACTTCGCAGTATCTTCCACTGAACGATAAGCACATCCCAGCGATTTTATTAAGTGACATCTTGGATCTAAACCGCTTGAACTCTGCTGTAATTCATCAGCCCAAAGACAACTATGAACCTTCTAAAAACTAAGATGGGACGCCTCGCTGCCTTCGGCGGCCTTTATTTCAGCGAGGGTCTTCCCCAAGGCTTTGCAAACATCGCACTTGTTCTCGAATTCAAGCGCCGCGGCATGGACGATGCGGCGATCGGGGTTTTCGCTGGTATCGTCAGTCTGCCTTGGGTTTGGAAATTTTTAATCGGCCCACTGGTAGACAATCTTCACATTCCACGTTTTGGAGCACGCAAACAATGGATCGTGCTGACCCAAACCGGAATGGTGATCAGCCTGTTGGCCTCTCTCTTCAACATGCCGTATTTTGATGGCGAAAGCATGGTCGGGCTCAACTTATTCACCGCGTTGATCTTCATACATAACGCTTGCTCGGCATCTCAGGATGTCGCGATTGATTCACTTGCTTGTAACACACTACCTGAGTCCGAGAGGGGCACCGCCAACGGTCTGATGTTTGGCTTCGCAGAACTCGGACGCATTGTCGGAGGTTATGGGGTCATCGCAATAAGTGATAAAATAGACAACTTCAGCACAGCAAGCGGCATCGTGCCAATAGGACTGGCCATCATTCTTTTTGGAGTAATCACCCTGATTCGTGAAAAAAGCGCGGCACAAGCCATGAAGGATGGGGATTTACCTTCACCACCGGAGGGAACATCTGGGCTTACCGCTATCCAAGCACAGCTTGGAGACTATCTCTTCACTACTTTCAAAACGATGCTCGCAAGCAACCAAGGAAGACTTGGTCTTTTGATTGCGATCCTACCGGCTGGCGGCGTGCTGCTTGGATCTGTTGTCAATACCACCATGGCACCCATCATCGGAATGACCAACGGGGAAATTTCAAAGCTTGGACTTATCTCATCCGTCATCTGGTTTTTCTCCTGCCTGATTGGTGGTCCCCTGTCGGATAAAGTCGGACGCAAAAAAGCGGTCGGATTTTTTGTCGTGTGTTCCATACTTCCCGGGCTGTTGATAGCCTGGAAAATGAATCAAGCAGGTTTCGAACATGCCATCAAAATTGGTGAAGGGAAATGGGCACGCCAGGAAAGCCTGATTCCCATCTGGTGGATCGGAATGATTAGCTTTCAAATTTTCAACGGCATGATGTTCGGTGCTCGCGCCGCATTTTTCATGGATATCGTAAATCCAAAAATTGCTGGAACCCACTTCACCGCCTTCATGGCTATGAATAATGCAGTCACCACATACAGCGTATTGTGGATTGGTTACGCGCTATCTGAAAAATTTCTTCATTGGCCCGTGTGGCAGATCTTTTTGGCCGATTCGCTTCTAGGGATACTGTCACTTGCCATATTGCCATTCATCATACCCAGAAAAAGCGATCCCGAAGACAAGCTGGAGGCGCTCACAGATTATCCTGATACCCGCTAATAAATAGCGAAACCTCAAAGATTCACTGGCTGAGCGCCATTCACACGCGAAGTTTCAGCGAGATATGCCAACTGGTGTCCGGCCAAGCCGTCCAGACCGATAGGGATCGGATTCGCGCCGCTCAGCAATTGATCTAGCGCGTTGACGAGACCGTAATCACCTCCACCGTGGCCTGCGTAGCCTTCGGCGGATGGATCTCCGACTGGAATGCTTTCAATGTTATCCGTGCGATGTTCGCGGAACCAAAGTTCCGGAGTGCCGGCATCTGAGAAAGGCTCGCCGCCACGGAGAGAACCGAGAGTGCCATGGATTTCAATCGTCCGGCAGTGATCGAAAGCGGTCATCGTCAGGCTGGCGGTGATGCCGTTCTCCATTTCTGTGGAGACAATCTGATGATCCACCACGTCATTGTCACAATGATAGGCACAACGACCCCATGGTGAGGTTTTGAGAAACTCGATCACCTGCTCATCGGTTGCATTTTCATAACCGTCCATAACCATACGCAGGAAATTGCGTTTTTCTGTTAGGTAGCGATGAGCATCGTAATTGCACTGCGCGGCAACCGGACAGCCGTCGGTGCAGCGCTTAGGAGCACCTGCTGGTGCGTTTTCAGGTTTGAACCAATCAAGCCGTCCGAAACTCGAAATTGTTTTTGGTTTGGAACCGGAGAGCCAGCAAATCAGATCTGTATCGTGCGAGCATTTCGCGACAATCATCGGAGAGGATTTCGCGGTATTGCCCCAATGACCGCGAACGTATGAGTGTGCCTGGTGGAAATCGCCGACGCCTTCGCTCAAACGCATGGTCATGATTCTTCCGAGTCGGCCGCTATCAACCACTTGTTTCACCGCCGAATAAAACGGAGTATAACGAAGCACAAATCCAAGCACGATGCGGCGTCCGAGTTTTCGTGCAAGCGCATCGAGTTCTTCACAGCGCGCGAGGGTTTCGGCAGCGGGCTTTTCCAAAAGTAAATCATAACCGATATTCAACGCGCTAACCGCATGGCCATAGTGATGAGCATCTTGGGTGCCGATGATAAGAACATCCGCCAACTTGCCAGCAGCGAAAAATTCCTCGGCGGAGTTAAACGTGCGAACCGTTCTCTCAGCAGCGAAGCCAGCAACCGTTTTGGCGCGAAACTCAACGAGATCCGCAGCGGCAGTGAGTTCATAGCGCCCAACCATCGATGCGGCGATTTTTGTGTAAGTGCGCCCCCTGGCACCACAGCCAAGAACGGCAAGGCGAAGAGGTTTGGTAGGATTTGAAGTTGAGGTCTGCATGGAGAACGTAGCGAAGATGATAGAATAATTTCTTTTTGGCAATTCCCCGTTGTAAAAAGTAAAAAGGAGGCTGCATTTTGCTGCCCATTTGTATTTGAAGGACCTGCACTCTGCCGACCCTTAAACACAACCGAGCATTTATAAACCTAACTCCAAAATATCCCAGGATTTCGGAATAAATCGCATACCTTTTCCAAAAACTTCTCATCCACCTCATCAAAGGCAGCTGGCGAATCGGAATCGACATCAAGCACCGCGCGTAAATTTCCCTTGGCATCGAACACTGGAACCACGATCTCAGATTGGGTCGAACTGGAACAAGCGATGTGATCCTGTTCCGCATGAACATCTGGGATGTTCAGCGTTTTTTCCAAGCGGGCGCATTTTCCGCAGATTCCTCTTTCGAACGGAATCACCAAACAACCATGCCCACCTTGATAAGGGCCGACCTTTAAAACTTGAGGCTCAACCACCCGATAAAATCCCGTCCAGTTGTAATAAGGGAAACCATGATGAAGCTCGCAAGCAATCGTTGCCAACAAGGTCACTTCGTTCGTTTCTCCAGCGGTCAGTGCTATGATCCGCTGATAGACTTCAGCGCATGCTTTTTCTTTTTTGAATGAATCATTCATCTGCATTCAACTTCGTCATTTCCTTCTCATTGGTCAAGACCGCTAAACTCGCTCCAGTTTGACCGGATAGGTGTTTCCGGAAAAAAACTGGGCGACATAAAGCGAGCCGTCTTTTCCTATCGTTAGGTCATGGGGATGCATGAACGTATCGGTGGTGGATTTCATTTTAAGTAAAGTTCCAGAATCGTCATACTCTGGCTGGCTACCTGAAATGTTAGAGACAACTTTGAATTCGGAGTTGAGAACAGAGACAAATCCACGGCTTTGTCGATCGGCTGGCCAGTTGTCAGCCAGATGAGCAATGAAATAATGATCGCCGTGCTTGGCAATCTGACGAGGATTACCACCAGAAAGTGAGGTCGTGGAGAGCTTTTCGCCATTGAGACCGAGCCGCAGCAAATTCTGCTGATCACTCATCGCAATGAGCAGGCTGTGCTCACCTTTATCCGAAGTTTCAAGAATTCCACCATGTGGTCCCCAGTGAGGAATTCCGCCTTCTTTACCACCAAAGATCCCTGCATATTTTCCTTTGGCATCATAGTGAGAAATATAATCACGTCCGTAACCATCGAGCACATAGAATCCACCATCCGGATGATGCAGCGTCCATGCCGGTTTATATTGGGTGGACTTCTCATATTTTCCAGAGGCCTCGGGAAAACCCCATTCGCCAAGGATTTCACCTGAAGTGGTGGCTTTGAAAACTTTACTCAGTTCAAGGTCGGTGAAATAGAGAACTTCCTTTCCGCCCTCATTCACAAGCGATAGCCCGTGTGCGCCTGGATATTCTTTGCCCCATTTATGAACCAGTTTGCCAGCTGAATCGTAAACGATGAAATTGTTCGCAACTTCATCTGTTAGAAGGATGATATTGCCTCCCGCATCGCAAACGATGCCGTGACAATTTTTTACGGGCGTCTTTTCATCAAGAACCCCCCAACCGCGAACGACCCGATAACGAAACTCTCCCTGCCCTAATACAACAGGAGCTTCATCAGCCGCACGGACCGTGACGACTGATGAAAGTGTAGCACCACCAAGTGCGAGGAATTTTCTACGTGAGAGCTTCATAAATAGGACTGATGATTCGTAGCGAAAATCAGTCCTATTAATCAAGCTATTAGCAAAGACTTACCAAGTGTAGTGAACCTTGTAGGTCACGATTTTCTCCTCATCGGGTTTGAGAGTGATGGGAAATTCGATCGTGTGGCTGTCCAAGCTGCGGAAGTCGTTCGACTTATCCTTGATCTCCCAGTTATCGAAACGTGAAAGGTGCTCAACCACGCGGATTTCGACAGCTTCCTTCTTGTGGTTTCGGATTTTGATTTCAAAGGTTTCATCAAGCCACTTGTTAGAGCTTTCAGCTTTATATGCAATGCGACGACGTTCACCGACGAGGTCGAAGGAATTTCCCAGGTAAACACGGATGGTTTCATCTTTTGCCGTGTGATCGATGTTATTCTCTCCTGTGAATTGAAGCGAGCCATCATCATCACGTGAGTAGAAACGCAAACGACCTTTTGGCAATGCCATACCGAGATTATTCTCTTTGCTATTCTTGAACTCGCGCAGCACCCAAACTTTTTTCTGACTCTTCAGCAAAATCTGTGGGTGAATTTCGGCTCTGGAAGTTTTCCAAGTGTATGAAATAGAGTGATTTGCAGTAATTCGAAGCTGCGGTAGCCGTAGGCTTTTCTCATGCACAGATTGATCCGCAGGTTG
>JAJTHK010000157.1 GCA_021298895.1 Luteolibacter sp. | reverse complement strand
GCTCGAAGATGCCCGCGCAGGCCGTAAGCTGGCACGCCAGAACATCTCCCTAAACACACAAACAAACCATAACCCATTAACACCTGCTGTAGCTTAATTCAGAGAATCAATTGAGACATTCACGCTGAACCGGGACAGTTTTTTAATGATAAACTTTTCGGCTGCTAAATGAATCACTCTCCTTCACAAGCTAAAGCCAAAAATGAGAGTTTCAATGATGTGACTCATTCAGGTGATAGCCGATCACTCAGCATCAGGAAAAAGCCGCGGTGGCATAACTACCTATGGTATTCGCTGATTCCATTCGGCATCATCGTAATCGGTTCATATAGTTGTTTTATTTTACAGGAACTTGGCGATGCAATCCTTGGGCGTGTGTATATGGCTGTTCTGGCCTCGGTATGCTTGTTTCTCGTCGCTGGAATCTTATCCATTATCGCAGCCGCTCTATCAGCGCTAGTCGCATCCCTGGTCTTAAAGAAGAATTCAGAACCTCTGATGTTCAGGGTATACATCACCCTGATGCTTGCGATGGCTGTCCTGATTTGCACAGCTCTTCTGATGGTGGACAACTCCGGTGGTCATAAAAAGGCTGGTCATAAAAAGCAGACTTATTTTTTCCACGGCGGCCCTGAGTTTTGAGATATATTTTCTGCAGCGCTACCATTGCCAATAGGCTATAAGCTACAGCTGAACAGGATGATGCGTCCAATAGTAGGCAACGCTCCATTTCGATTTCGGCTTTTTATCTGCATTGTGCACGGCCTTTTATCTCTCTTCCTCTGATTTGAAATATCCGCCTCTTTTCTCGACGAGAACCAATCCAAGCTTTAACCAAGTGTTGGCACATGGCAGGAATAGAATTTTTACAGAGTTTGGGGATTATAGCGATCTGCGCCGCGGTGATGGTGATGGCGGGTCGGATGCTCCGTATGCCGGCGATTGTGGTGTATTTGTTGTGTGGGATTCTGGTTGGGCCGGTGTTGGGTTGGGTGGGGGTGGAGCAAGGGCTGAATTTGGTGTCGGAGACGGGGATTGCGTTGTTGCTGTTTCTGGTGGGTCTTGAGCTCAGTATTGGAAAAGTGCGGGATGTGGGGAAGGTGGCGTTGATTGCCGGGTTCATGCAGGTTGTGCTGACGGCGGGTTTGGTTTTCTTGTTGGCGAAGGTTTTAGGTTTCGGGTTAGTGCCCAGTTTGTTTTTAGGAGCTGCGCTGACATTCAGCAGCACGGTGGTGGTGGTGAAATTGTTAGAAGTAAAGGGTGAGTTTGATAGTTTGTATGGTCGGATCGGTTTGGGAGTTTTGTTGGTTCAGGATGTGGTGGTGATTGTGTTGTTAACGTTTTTGGCGGGATTTTCAGGTGATGCTGGGCAATTGGATCTTGTTGCGGTTGGGAAGGGATTGTTGAAAGCGTTCGGTGGGATGGTGGTGTTGTTGGTCGCGGCGATGATTGCCTCGAAATACATTTTACCGAAACCGTTCAAATGGGCGGCGAGATCGCCGGATGTTTTGTTGATCTGGGCGCTGTCGTGGTGCTTTCTGATGGTGCTGTGTGCGCATTTTTTCCATCTCTCCGTGGAGGTGGGTGCGTTTCTTGCGGGGATGAGTTTGGCGCAGCTTCCTTATAACGAAGATTTGCGTCGCAGGGTGCATCCCTTGATGAACTTTTTTATCGCGGTGTTTTTTGTGACCTTGGGGATACGTATGGACATGACAGGGGTCGGAGAGAACTTGGGTGCGGTGACGGCATTTTCCGCATTCGTGTTAATCATCAAGCCGCTCATTTTCTTGGGGATACTGGGATGGTTGGGTTATGGACGTAAGACCGCATTTCTAACAGGTGCGACTTTGGCTCAGACCAGTGAGTTCTCATTCATCCTCGCTGGGTTGGCGATGAGCAAAGGTTTGATTGGTGGGGAGATTTTATTGGTTTCTGCGTTGGTTGGGGTGGTGACCATTGCGATTTCTTCCTACATGATCATCTACAACCACGGTTTGTATGCATGGGCACTCAAGGCGGGATTGCTGAGATGGAAATTTCTCGATGGAAAACCTGAGATCACGGATCGGATTGTGCATGCAGGTGAAAATTTGCAAGGGCACATCATTGTGGTGGGGATGAATACCTTGGGTAGAAATCTGGTGGGTCGATTGGTGGATAAGGGCGAGGATGTGTTGGCGATCGATACCGATCCTGTGAAGCTGGAAGGATTGCCTGGTAGAAAATTGTTAGGCAGTGTGGGTTATCTCTCGGTGCTTCAAGAGGCAGGTTTTTCCCGAGCCAAGTTGATAGTTTCAGCTCTGCAAATTGAGGAGATGAATGATCTGCTTGCTTATCGTGCGAAGAGCGTGGGTGTGCCGTGTGCGATCCATGTGGTGGATTTTTCTGTGGTGGATAACTTGTTGGATTTGGAGACCGATTATCTGATCGTTTCAAAAGTGGATGGGGTCAAAGCACAGCTTGCCAAGTTGAGAGAAATGGAGGTGCTGAAATGAACCTGTTTGCCTTATTGCTCGGTGCGGCGGCAATTGCTTACGGGGTGGCGAAATATTTTCGTCTGCCATCGGTTCCAGTGCTGATTGCGACCGGGATGTTGCTGAGTTTGGCTGGATGGGTGCCCAGTGAATTGAGTATAGGCAACGGCGCGGGATCGATGAATATGCTGGAGCTCGGTCTGGTGTTCCTGGTGTTTTCCTCGGGCGTTGAGTTCAATCCCAAACGATTCACGAAATACAGAAAAGCGGTTGTATGGGTCGCTGCTGTTCAGTTCATTCTGGCGATGGGGATTGGTATTCTCTTCGCCAAGTTGATGGGCGTGAAGACGCTGGAGGCGGTTTACTTGGGTGGTGGTCTGGCAGCGAGTTCGACCTTGGTGGTGCTGCGGCATTTGCAAACGCGGATGGCGATGTTTGAGCCATACGGTCGGGTGGTGACAGGGGTTCTGTTGCTGCAGGACGTGGCCTTGGTGTTGTTGATTGTCTTGCTCTCGCGTGTCGATGGTGGGGGTTGGAACGTTGGAAAAGGTTTGTTAGAGGTCTTGGTTCTCGGAGTATTTGCTTGGGTGGTACAACGATTCGTGATTCCCAAATTGGTTTCAAAATTCAAACCCGATGAGGAGAACTTGCTCCTGTGGCTGGTTGCGGTGTTGTTAGGATTTGTCGGTATCGCTTCGTGGTTAAAACTGCCATTGATCGCCGGTGCGTTCATGGGTGGCTTCGTGTTTTCTGCATTTCCGCTCAACGGTCTGGTGCGTGGGCAGTTGTCTTCGTTGGTCGATTTCTTTCATGCGATGTTCTTCGTCGCGCTCGGGGCTTTGTTGGGAATTCCGGATGGAGAGCATTGGCTGCAGGCAGGGATCTACTCTTTGGTGGTGATTTTCGTGACGCCGCCATTGGTGGCGTTGGTGGCGGAGTGGCGTGGGCTCAATGCACGGGCTGCGATCGAGACGGGTTTGTTGTTGGCGCAGACGAGTGAGTATTCCTTGCTGCTAGGTTTGAGCGGGGTGGTGCTAGGGCATGTGAGTCAGGATGCATTTTCGGTGTTGGCTCTGACGACCGTGATCACCATGACCATGACTCCGTTTTTGGGTCGGGAAGCGGTGGCGAATTTCCTGCTGCCGTTCCATCCCTTGCGGAAGAAAAGCAAGCCAGTTGAAACCCCGAAAGGGCACGTCCTGATCTTGGGATTTGGATCGGCTGGTATGTGGACCGTTAAACCTTTGTTAGCTCAGGGCGAAGAGGTGGTGGTGGTGGATGACGATGCGGCGGTGTGCCGATCCCTGGCCGCTAAGAACATTGCCTTCATCAGGGGCGATGGAGCTGAGGTGGATGTTTTGGAGAAAGCCGGGGCACGCGATGCGAAGCTCGTCATCGCGTCCATGCGAAGGGTGAGCGATGCGCTGACCGTATTGCGCTATGTGAAAGGCGTGCCAGTGGTTGCGCGAGTGTTTGAATTGGAAGACGAGAAGCGGATCAGGGAAGCGGGAGGGATTCCTGTGATGAATTCAGATGCCGCAGCGGAAACGTTTATGGCGTGGATGGAGACTCGAGCGATTGACTCAAACCCCTAGCGTTTCCTATCTCACCTCATTTCGGGATTTGTAACTCTTGCTTTAGATTATCCTATGGGTTTATTTCTGAGCAGAAGAAAACCCATGAAACCCATCATCCTGTCCGCCGCTATCCTTTCCTGTTTCATCAGTTCGTATGCTGCTGAAATTCCGCTCAACCTGCCGCGTCCCGACGACAAACCCGGTGATGCTTCAAAACCTGTGAAAGTGTACATCCTGGCCGGGCAATCGAATATGGTTGGGATGGGCGACATGACAGGTGCGCGTCCACCTTATCCAGCGGTTTTTCTTTCTGCGGATCCAGCCATCATTCCTGGTAAAATGCCCATAGGCACGAACCGGACGAAATCCGCCTGTGTGTGGTTTTGGAAAGATGTTCCTGCGCTCAATACTCACGGTGTCTATCAGTCCGCTGATGCGAAAGCCGCGACGGGTGCATCGGTATCTCTCTTCAAAGGAGTTTACGATCCGAAGGCAGATTACTCGAAGGTCACCTCGACAAAATCCGCTACTTTTCCGCTAGGCACCGTTTCCGCTGAGATTCCATCCATCGATGGTCCCTCCACAGCAGTCGCCAAGGCATTCATCGATGTTCCATTGACAGGCATTTATCGGGTTCATGTGGGCTATGGTGATAGCACCCACGCAGTGGCGTTACTGGACGGCAAAGAAGTTTATCGCAAGGAAATCGATGGCAAACCCGTGCTCACCAAAGTGAATTTGGAGGCTGGTAAACGTTATCCTGTTGAAATCACTTACTTCAAAGGTGGTTCTGCAGCGTTCTGGTTGGAGCAGGTCGATCTCATTGGTAAAGGCGATCTCGTCACTCTAACCAAGACCGATAAGAAATTTCCGTATCTCATCGATGATGCGGGAAACTGGACGGTTCGTAATGATGTTTATTTCCAAGAAGCCCGTCTAACAGAAGGTGGCAAAGGCGCGCCGATGAGTGCGGACTCCAATAAAAAATGTTTACCGAAATGCAATTCAATCGGCCCTGAAGTTGGTTTTGGTTATGTTATGGGAACTTTCCACGATGAACAAGTGCTCTTGATCAAAACCGCACAGGGCAATCGTTCTTTGAATCATGATTTCCGCCCACCATCCAGCGGTAAGCTCACCGATTCTGATTTCGAGGGTTTTGAATACCGTGCGATGCTCAAAGGTGTGAATGAGACACTCGCAAACATCGATAAAGTGGTGCCGGGTTACAAGGGGCAGGGCTACGAGATTGCTGGCTTTGCTTGGTTCCAAGGTCATAAGGACTCGGGTGCGACCAAGGAGGAGTATGAAAAACATCTGGTCAATTTGATCAAGGATCTACGCAAGGATCTGAAAGCCCCGAATATGAAGACGGTGGTCGCCACGGTAGGTTTTCATGGCTATCGCATTTCCAGCGGGCCATGGAATGGCATTTGGCAGGCACAGATGGCAGTGGGCGATTCCAAACAGCATCCCGACTTCGCTGGCAATGTGGCTTCTGTTGATACGCGTGATTTCTGGCGTGAAATCGAAGAATCACCAAAAGGTGAGGATTATCATTACAACCGTAACCCAGAAACCTATTTGTTGGTTGGTGAAAGCATGGGTCGTGCGATGGTGCGCATGCTGGGTGGTAAAGCCGCGGAGATTCCGAAAACGGATAGAGAGGCAAAACTCGCTGCCGAGATTGCTGCGGAAGCAGCCAAGCCAGTTCCTACGGAAGCACAAATCGCTGCATCCAACGCGGCTGTTAGACCGATGATTATAGATGGGTTGTTTGCAGGATTTCTCGAAAATCCACGCAATCAAGCTCCCTTGCAGGAATTGTTGAAAGGAACCCAACCTAAGCCAGCGAAAACTCCGGAATATCTCGACGATGCGATCGATGATGCGGTTGCTTTCATGCAAGCAGCGGGCATTCAAGAATATGATTGGAAACCAGTGATCCCAGATATGCAGAAGACAACCTGGGAAATCCACGGTTTTGATATCGCAGATAGTCCCTATAAAATTAAGGCGACCGCAGCGGCTTCAGAAGAAGGTGGAAAAGAAAGCAAACCAGCGCAGGTGGCTGCTCCAAAAGAGTTCGTAATCAAGTTACCTGCTGGTATGGAAAATTGGTTCGCCACCGAATTTGATACGAAGAAGGCTGGATGGAAAAATGCACCTGCGACCTTTGGAGTGAAGATGGATGAAAATGTTCCTGAAGAACTCGCATGGATTGCCAAATATCCGCTCTATCCACTCAAGCGCACGATGCCGACCACATATATCGAGAACGATGTGGTGCTCATGCGTAAGACATTGGAAGTTCCAGCACCTAAAGAAGGTCACCGTTATCGGATCCGTGTGAATGGCAGCATTCACGAAAATTCAGGCGAAGCATTCGCGGTTTATATCAATGGCAAAGAGCTCTATAAAATTAACCAAGGAGTGACTGCTTTCCGTAAGCAAGGACTTCGCGGGAGTCACATCTGGAAGGAGAATCTTGAGGACTTCAAAGGTGGTAAAATCACGATAGCCGTGGCCAATTACCCCATGAACAACTGGGATGCCAAAAGCTACATCCCCGCGATAGGTCCTTTGAGCGTCTGGCTGGAGGAACAAAAACTTCCTCCAATCAAACCCTAAATGGGGTCTTGGCTTTAAAAGTGCCTCTTCCGCAAAATCTGTGGGTTAAAACTGGCTTCTGAGCGCTTCAGATCGGCGCGAAGTTCTTGGAAGTTGCCCACAACAGGCCGATTCGAGAATGGGTCTGAAACTCGTCGAAGAAGCGGGCTGTTGTGGGCAACT
>JAJTHK010000012.1 GCA_021298895.1 Luteolibacter sp. | reverse complement strand
GCTCGCAGTCATCCCCTTCGAAGAGTTCGAATCCCTCAACGACGCCTTCGATTATTACCGGGATAATCGCGAAAAATCCGTGAAACTCATCACGACTGCACGCCCTGTCCAAGAATAGCCCAGCCAAGCAAACGCCCTGTTCATCCCCGCGCCGCTGCTGGAAAGGGGCTGAGGTGGTGATGGCGTGGATGAGCTCGGTGAGTTTACCGTTGTTTTTGTTCATGTGGGCAACGAGTTGCTCGATGGTGGTGGAATCATAATACTCCACGCCGCGGCCGATCGCGTAGGTGAGAAGTTTTTCCGATATCGTGCGGTAAAAATCCGGTCGGCGTTTATTGGAGAGAATGGCTTTGAGTCCTTCGATATTGGAAAATTTTTCTCCGGTGACCAGCTCGCCCGCGGTGTCGATGGGTTTGCCAAATTCGGTCATGCGGAAGCGGCCGAGCGCATCGTAGTGTTCGAGGCCGAGGCCGATTGGATCCATGCGTGCATGGCAACTGCGACAATCTGGATTCTTGCGATGGATTTCCATCATCTCACGCATGGTGGGGTTAGTTCCTTGTTTCGCGGCTTCTGATAGTTCCGGAATATTTGGCGGTGCGGGTGGAGGAGGGGTGCCAAGAACGTTATCGAGAACAAACAGCCCGCGTTTCACAGGTGAGGTGCGGGTGGGGTTTGAGGAGACGATAAGGAACGTGCCTTGGGTGAGTATACCGCCACGTTCGGGATGTTCGCTCAGATCGACGGGACGAAAATGTTCTCCTTTGATAGCTTTGACGCCGTAAAACGCAGCGAGGCGTTCGTTGAGGAAAGAGTAGTTCGCTGAGATGAGCTCTTCGACAGGCCTACCTTTACGCAGGACATGTTCGAATAAGGCAAACGTTTCTTCACGCATATCTTTGCGCAAGCGAGGATCAAAAATTTCCGAAGCTTTGCGTTTATCCGCTACGCCGAGAATGACTGGAGAGGAAATGGCTGCTTCTGTGACATCCCGTGCTTGTAACCATTGTCCGACAAAATTTTCTGTTAGGCGACGTGAGCGCGGGTCGGCGAGCATCCGATCGACCTGCTGGCGAAGGTTTACGCGGAGCTTGTTGTTAAATGCCAGCGATAACAATTCATCGTCTGGGACGGATGCCCAAATGAAAAACGAGAGGCGTGAGGCAAGCGCGTATTCGTCAAGCGGGACAATTTTGGCTGGGTTGTTAGGCTCAGGTTGGATTTCGACTCGGAACAAGAAACGTGGTGAGGCAAGGCAGGCGGTGATCGCTTGCTTGATGCCGTCTTGGAATGTTTTTCCGGGTAGTTTGTCGGTTTCTTCAACAATGTCGACGAGGCGGTTGATATCGCTTTCGATGATGGGTCGGCGGAAAGCGCGGGAGACAAAGGATCGCATGATTTTCCGTGCGTAGGTTTTCGCAGCGGTTGGATCCTCTGGTGCTGAGCCGTCGACAAAGATCATGCGGTGGCCTTTTGAGTATTCACGCTGGGATCCATTGAGCGGGCCTTGCAGGGTGAGACGATGAATCGACAAATACAAAAGTTCTTCATTATCCGCAGGTTGGCGTCCGGGGTTGACTTTAACGGTGATCTGCTGATCGCCCGTTTGGAATTTTGCGGTCGCGGTCAGATCAATGCTACGGCGTTGGTCCCAGCCTAGTTTAGTTTCTGTTAGTTTTTTTTCGACGGTGGATATTTCCAGAGTTGCGGCAGCGGTGGTGGCTTCGGTGGCGCCTTGGATGGTGTATTCGAGAATGAGTTGATAGTTTCCCTCCCATTTTACAGGAACGTTCAAGGTGAAGTCACCTCCGCTAGCAAAAGGAATCCATGTGGGAGAAATGGTTTCGTTTTTAAAATCGGTTGCGGGAAATTCGACGCGAGGCACCTGTGCAGAAGCATCCTCGGGTAGGGCTAGGTTCACAATTTCCTCGGCGGATGTTAGATATTTTTCCATCAGCAAGGGAGATATGGAAAGAACATCACCGATGTTGTCGAAACCGTAGCCGGTGTCATCAGGAGGAAATGCTTCTGCGGTGTCGTATTCCACTCCGAGCAGATCGAAGACCGCATTGCGATATTCGTTGCGGTTCAGGCGGCGTATCGTGACGCGCCCTGGATCAGGCTTCTTTGGATCGAGTTTGAAGACGGTGGATTCGATCCATGAGAGGAGTTTTTGTTTTTCCTGAGCACTGGGTTGCGCCTCATCCGATGGTGGCATGATTTGCGAACGAAGATTTCTCCAAACCGGCATCCAGTGTTTGCGATCGCCGAGATGAGCAGTGAGGTCCTTGTGAGTATCCATCCGGAAATCACCCTCCTTAGAGCCGTCGCCGTGGCAGTCGTAGCAATATTTGACCAACAATGGCTGGATATCCTTTTTAAATGCCTCATCGGCCATGGCAGGGGTGCCAAGGAGGAGCAGTGGGAGAAAACGATGGAAAATCACGATCTTGTAATACGTTTGGAGCAAGTTCGGGCCTTTCAGTTGATTTGCAAACTTGGAGATTGGGTCAAAGGCTTTTCGAAGACTGAGAGTTTTTTTTAACCACGAATAACTCGAATAGCACGAAAGGGAGAATTTTAAACCACGGATTACACGGAATACACGGAGTGGGTGCTAAAGCTCTGGTTCGGTGCTCTGAGTTCGCTGGTTTCTAAGACTGTGGATGAAAGTTATAAAAAATTTCAAAGTTCAGTGTGGGAACACTCATTCCGTGAATTCCGTGCAATTTGACGGAGATCTTAAAATCAGTCAGTCCGTCTATGTCCGCTTCGCTCCCATTGTGGTTAAGAACTCTCTAGGCAATGAGTGATTGAATAAATCATTTAAGTAAGTTGATCGCTTCCGCGATGGCGGGGTCGGTCCATTTGTCGAAAGCTTCTTTTTCTTTGGGGCTCAGAGAGGAAACTCTTGCGGCTTTGAGGAAATTATCGCGATCGGTATCGTTGAACGGGACGACGATGTCGGGGTCGATGCCTTTGAGGTGTGGGGTTTCTCCGGAAGGGGTGTGGTAGGTGGCGATGGTTAGACGCAGAGCGGTGGAATTTCCCATGGGGATGATGTTTTGCACGCTACCTTTTCCATAACTGCGTTCGCCGATGATCTTGGCGCGTTTGAGATCTTTCAAAGATCCAGCGGTGAGTTCTGAGGCTGAGGCAGAATGGCGATCGATCAATACAACGATAGGGTAAGGACGATTGCGGCGCTGGCGTTCAGGAGTTTTGAGAAATTCTTCAGCCTTATTGCGTTCTCTAACAGAAACGACGGATGTGTTTGGTGGTGTGAATAAACCGAGGATTTGAACGGTTTCATGGAGATCTCCGCCGCCATTTTCGCGAAGATCGAGGATGAGCGATTTCATGCCTTTGTCTTCGAGTTCATCGAGTGCGGCTTCGATTTCTCTGGCACAGTTGGATCCAAATTGAGCGAGCCTAAGGTAGCCGATCTGCGGGTTTTTATCTAACAGTTTAGCGAGGATGAGAGAGCGTTCTTCGATGTAGCGGTGGGTGAGAGTGACTTCGGACTTATCGGGCTTGGTTGGGTCTTGAACGAGGAGTTGGGCGGTTTGACCGGCGTTGCCGACAAGTAATTCGAGTGCGGTTTTCAAGGATAACTTCGATGCGTCCTGTTTGTTGATTTGGAGGACTTTCATGTCAGGAGTGAGTTTGGCGAGAGCTGCGGGTCCATTGGCTTCGATGGCGCTGAGGTAAAGTTGCTCGGAGTTTTTTCCCAAACTCAGGCCGAGGCTGGCGACCTCGTTGTTGAGTTTGCCGTCTTTATCCATCATTTCCTGCATCTCGGGATGGATGAAAGACGAATGGGGATCGAGGCTGGAAAGCATGCCATCGAGGGCCTGGTTGATGAGTTGATCGTAGCTGAGTTTTTCTACATCGGGGTGGCGCGCTTTGGTCATTTCCATGACATTGATAAATCGCTCAAGAGCTGGGTAGGCAGCCTCCGTGGGTTCTGCTGGGATCGCGTTTTTTTGCGCTGGAGCAGCTTCTTGTGCAAATACAGGCAGACTTAAGGCGAAAATGAGGGTGCCGATGCGCATGAGTTATTGGACTAGCAGCTTTATTGGGTGGCTGGGAGAAAAAACTCGTTGGATTTCAATACGGGAGGTTTTTTTAAGAACTTTGACCCAAGACTTGATTCTTTAACTTTTGTTAACTAAAGTTAGCGGCTCAATCGAGATGAGTCTGAAAAAGAGGATATCACCGGCCAAAAAATCGCCAAATCGTAAGCGGGAAAGTCACTTTTCCTACGAAGGCTTGCTTTCGGTGAATCGACGCGCTCATGAGCGAGCCGACAGGCAGTTAGGGAAAAACCGCAAGCTCAACCAGAGGGCTGGGAAATCAGTCTGGGCATCGATCGCGATCGAAGATGTTCAAATCGAGCAGCAGCATGCGGCAGGGATTTTTAAGATACTGTCTCGTTGGTTATTGGCGCTCTTGTTGTTGCCCTTTTGTTGGGTAACGAGCTGGACTTTGCTGAAAACCTTTTCCCACGCGACGCTTGAGCAGGGATTCTGGCAGAGCCCTCAATTCTGGTATTTCATCGTTGGGTCAATGCTGATGTTGGGTTGGTTTTTCTCGAAGATTGGGCAGTCGTTCTTCCTTTATCTGTATGTGTTCGGCCATGAGCTGACACATGCCGCATTTGTGAAATGCTTCGGTGGCAAAGTGTATGACATGGAGTGGGGATCAACAGGTGGATACGTCACGACAGATAAGAGCAACTGGGTGATTTCTCTATCCCCGTATTTTGTGCCGTTTTGGAGCGTGGTCGCGGTGATTGTTTATGCTGTCCCGAGTTTCTTTTGGGAACTCCCTGGTGAAGTTGATCTTGTGTTTTATGCTTCGATTGGGGCTTCGTGGTCGTTTCATATGGCATGGACGATCTGGATGATTCCTCGCGATCAGCCAGATTTAAAAGACAACGGCACTTTTCTTTCCTTGGTTTTGATCTATTTCGGAAACCTGGTGGTTTTGGTTGGATTGCTCTGTTTTTCCACGCCTCATCCTATCCAGAGCTTACGTGATTTCGGCTATAGGTGGTTTGGAGATTTGATGACTTGGGGCGATTTCGTGTTGCGTTGGCTTGAGAAATTGATCTCGCAGGTTCCGAGTTATTTTTAACTCAGGATTCCTAGTTGTTTTTTAAATCAGAAAACCGAAACTCACGACGTGATCGATCTCGATGCGAATGCGACAACCCGGATGCTGCCTGAGGTGGTGGATGCCATGCTGCCGTGGTTGCGCGATCAACACGCCAATCCATCGGGAAGCTATCGCGACGCAAAGCTGGCCCGTAAGGCAATCGAGCAGGCCCGTGAGCAGGTCGCGGATTTGATTTCCGCCTCGCCTGAGGAAATTGTTTTCACCGGTTGCGGAACCGAGAGTGTGAATACCGCGCTGCATTCACTCGATGTTTTATCAGGAAATGGAAAGGCCGTGGTATCGGCGATTGAGCACAGTGCGGTGTTGCGGCAAGTAGATAGGTTCAAGCGCGAGGCCAGACTTGTGAAAGTGGATGCGGCTGGGTTGATCGATGAAGAAGATTTTGCAGCGGCATGTGAAGGCGCGGCATTCGCTTCGGTGATGCTGGCGAACAACGAGATCGGGACAATGCAGCCGATTGCTAAATTGTTAGAAATGGCCCGGTCGAAAGGCTTGTCGTTTCATACTGATGCGATTCAAGCCGTTGGGAAAATCCCCGTTTCGGTGAAAGACCTACCCGTCGACATGCTATCGATGTCTGCGCATAAATTTCACGGACCCAAAGGAATCGGCGCTCTATATATGCGGAACGGATTTGATTTCTCTCCGCTGCTTGTTGGTGGTGGTCAGGAAGCGGGGCGTAGGAGCGGCACGGAAAACACGGCTGCAATTGTAGCCATGGGCAAGGCGGCGGAGTTGGCGAAGCAAGTGCTGGAATCAAATCTTGGAAATGATTTAGCCGCGATGCGTAATCTCTTTCAAACGCGGGTCATGGAAGGAGTCAGTGGCAGCACGGTCAATGGAGACGCAACTCATCGTTTGCCAAACACAACCCATCTTTCGTTCAAAGACTGCGACGCAGCGGGAATGTTGATTTTGTTAGATGAAGCAGGTTTAGCTTGCTCCGCGGGATCTGCGTGCATGACTGGAAAACGCAAGCCCTCCCACGTTCAACTCGCGATGGGTATTTCCGAAGCGGTGGCGAAGACCAGTTTACGGTTCAGCTTTTCCCGATTCAATACGCTGAGCGAAGCGTCCGAAGCAGCCAACATCGTCATCAAATCCGCCATGAAGCTTCGTGCTGTTCAGGGCGGAGGGACGGGACCTGTTGCGATTTATACGCAGTGAAATTAGTTTGGATATGCTGTCACTGACTCGTAGGATTTGACATATTCATCTAATATTTCAGCGAGCAGATGTCCGTTAGTGCTGGCAATATAGCGTGCGAGGGGTAGGGCGGTGGGTTGTGGGCGGTTGAGAAGATCATCTAGGATGATGTCGTGCATTATATCCGGAAGATCGGTGCGGATGGCGATAGGCTTGATATCGTGTTCGTAATTTTCATCATCAATGAAGACAAGCGCGTCAGCTATGGCTTCTTGTCGAATCGATTCTGGTGCCTTTGGATTTGATGCGATCGTGATTAACTTGTTTCCCATCTCACGATCGTTGAATTCATCATTCGTTTGGATATCCGTAAGCAAATTTCTCCAAAATTCCTCTGAAATATTTGCTTGATTGCTAGTAATACCTTCTGAAATTGATGGATTCTCTCGGCGGATGCGATTTGAAGACATGGCTGAAACAGATGAATCACCTCCTCTTACTCGTGGCTTTGTCGAAGATACGTGCTTTACGACAGGAGTAACTTCTTCAGAATCGTTAAATTTTGATAGCACAATCACAATGATGGCAACAAATATGGCTGGAATTGCTATATACTGATTAATGTAACGATTCATGAGATGTTTTGGTTTGAGATTGATTTTTGATTTATTTTATCTCTGGAGATTTTTCTTTCTCGGGTGAATTCGCTTCGCTAACCGCTTTTGCATTCCAATTTAAAATGATGTTATAGTCGTAAATTCGATCAGCCGGAAGAGTGGGAGAGGTGCTGTTGTCGATTTTATCATAAACATTCTTAGGTGGAACTATTAGTGGATCTTTGCCGAAAATATAGTCCTGATCCTCAACGATGGTGCGGTAGGCCTTGTTTAATGACATTGCGCGCTCAGGTGATGGTGTGATTAAATCATAAACGTCTCTGGCTTTAGCGATCTTTTCGCGATTGATCTTACCATCCGGCATGAACCAGCGCTCGAACATCTCTTCGTTGTTTCTGAATTCACTGCCTCCCTCTGCGCGGGATAAGTAAAGTTCAATCTCGCCAATTTGTTCGCCTTTACTCGGAGCATCGGCCATTCCCGCTAAGTTGATGTATCCCCAACCTTTTGCGCCGTCTAGTTTGCGTGGAAAACTGAAAGTCTTGTCGATGCTAGAGCCCACGGAATTGTGGCATCCCATGCAGGAAAAGTTCTCCTCGTGCGTTAAAAATCTCAAACGCCCTTTTCTATCCTCAATAAAGCCATGAATGGCCCAACCATTGCCGTTGTCCAGTCCGTGTTGTCCAATGCTAACGTAACCTGGTAAATTACCCGCCTCTTTTTCTATAGCCTCCAGTTGATATTTCCTTCCATACATGGATTTCACATAGGGCTTAACTTTCCACATGTAGCGCACTTCTTTCATCCGAGTCGATACTCCGATTTTGCCATCTTTTCCAACTCCGATATAACGTACTGTGTGAAGAAACTCGGTACCAACCGGATAGAGATGCGTATCAAAAAATTCTCCTTCGGCATCACCGACCCAATTATTTTGATTTACCACTTTATGAGCGATTTTCAATACGCCGTCACCATCAAGATCTTTACCGACTTTGGTTTCATCGATAGGTAGTGAGCTGATCTCAGAAATCCCTTTGATTGCGGCCTCCAAAATGGCGAGATTAGCTTTATATATGTCATGAGAATAGTTTTCTTGTTTATCTGTTCGAAACGGCGCAGCAAGCCGGATCATTACATCGTCGGTCGAACCATTGGTTGGCCAAAAAGTGCTTGGGAATGGCTTGTAATTGAATGCGACCCAGTGACTGCCGTCTTTGGCAAAGCCTTCCTTGTCGAAAGCTTCAGCGCCTAGGTGTAAATTTTTTAAATCGGGAATATATCCTTTGAATTCATTCTTTTTCAGGCGTCCTGCCAATTCAGAGTAATTGTCTTTATTGATGTAGTTTTGGATTTCTTCATCGCTGATCGCAGCTACACGCGCACTACGATCTTCGAAAAGATTTTTCCAATGATTGGTCATACCAACATCGCTAAAACTGTAAGCTTCCTGAAGATCGCGGTCATTCATTTTGTTTTCTCGTCCAGAAATATGGTCTTGGTGACACACATAGCAGACATTTGTTCTCGCTTCAGTGCGCGTGTAACATTGAGGAGGTACTACGGCTTCTGGGTTGTACAGCGTATTGAATACATGCGTATCTGGAATTGGAGGCAGCAAGACATCATTATTTTTTAGGTATTCAAGAAGATCTTGATGAACTGCTTTTTTCTCATCCGCAGTTGATATTTGACTCATGAATAATGAGAAGAGACCTGTGAAAAAAATATTGCGTTGGAATGATGAAAGCGGGACGCGTGACATACAATCAAATGGATTAGAGTTTTGATGTTAAATTACTTATTTGAAAAGGACGACCCTGCTTAGGGCCGCCCTTCCATAGGAATCAATTTGCGAACAAGTCATCAGACAGAGCCGCAAGATATCAATCATTACTGGTTTGTATAACTGCGGAAACGACCTCGTTTCAGAGCTGAAACGAATTTCTTATTTGGAATATTATTTAAATCAAATGCCCAAACCGCATCACCTAGACCGTTGGTTACGGAGCTAAGATTGGTGCTATTTGGGTGCTGAACAGACATGTAGAACTGGGTTGGATTGGTGTGGTTGAAAATCATTCCAGTAGCCTCAGAACCTGCGACACGAAGGCTTAAGAAGTGGTCAGCAGATTCAGCCACACCATCGTTGTTGGTATCACGTACGAACCAAGTGTCACCACCGGTTGATCCACTGTTAGGATTATCTTCGATCACATAGATGTTACCAGCAGCATCCAACGCAAGGTTGTCAGGACTGTTGATTACGCCAGTGGTTGCTGGGAAACCGAGGTTTTTTGGTGTGCCAGTATTAGATACCAGAGTGCCAACCTTGGCTTTTGTGCGGGATAGAATTTCGATCGAAATAACAGCAGCTTCAGAGGTATTGCAGACGTATATTATCTCACGGCCGTTAGCAAGACGACTAACAACCATGTCTTCTGGGCGGCCGTAGGGAGTTGCGCCTACACTATCGGCGGCCGCACGGCCACCAAATGGAATGAACGGATCACTGACGCCAGAAAGTGTAATACCATTTGCATCTGTGAGTGGAACCCATGTGGCGTCACCTGTGCGGTTGGCAACGTTGGTAGCATGGTTCCAATCCAAGTTTGCACTACCTGTGTAAGCATCTACTTTGAGTGCGAATACTTGGGCGGCAGCGGTGTAATCCGCAGGATTACTGAAGACGACTTTGTAAATCGAGCCAGAGTTATTTTCGTCGACCAAATAGATTGTATCTTTGTATCTGAGGCTGAAGTTGATGCCTTCTTGAGATACGTTAGGGATACGATGCAGCTCACGTTTTACGATATCCGCTGGGGCAGCCATAGGATTTGTCACTTCGATGATGCGGCCTTCACCTGCCCATTCTTCCCCGAGCCAAATTGTGCCATTTGGGGTCCAACGAGCTGGATCGAATGCGCCGTAATCTGTAGTCCAATTTGCCGATGCATCTCCTTTGAAGAGGACTTCTGCATGTCTGGTAGCAATATTATATCGAGTTACTCCAGCACCGATAGGCGTTTCGTGGGGAATGAAGATGTGTGTACCAGCAGGATTGAGAGCAAGCATGTCAAACATGGAAGCACTGGTTCCTTGGCCTGGTGCTCTGACGATAGATTGACCAGGGCTGAGAACAGCGTTTTCTACTTCTGCAAGACTGATCCAGTTAACTTGTTGTATTCCTGCCGGAGTGACGAATGGCGCTGATAGTTCTTCATTGCTGTTTGCACTGGTTACTACTGCAGATCCTGTCAGAGGTGTGAACCAAGTATCCGTTCCTGCATGCAGAAACTGACTCGTGAATAGGCCTGCGCCTACCGAGGTAAAAATAAACCATTTATTAATTTTCATAGATTTTAGTGTGATATTTTTAGCGTGTTGTGTTGGACAATTTATAAGATAAAAGTCCTTTCGCTTCGGTATATCTCACAAGCACAGTTGGTTCTTAGATGAAATTCATGCGACAAATTCGTCATGTGAAAATTTCGCCACAATTGATTAGCATGTCACTTGCTGAGGAGTGAGAATTCCAGAGTTTATGCTATTTTCTCTAGCTTCGGCAATTTGGCTAAAGACGCTGTAATGTATTTACTGACGTTTAATTCGTCATGAAATTAGGCCTTCTCCATGTCAGATGAATAGAAGTTTTGGCTATTTGCTGAAATATGTCCATATATGAGATATTTCTTTATTAATCGTATATGGAATAAATTTTATTGTTAGATATTTATCTCGAAGCCCTTGCGGTAGCTGCCTTTGAGGAGAGGATTGGCTAGATCGGCATCAGGGCCGGTGAAGATTTCTTTCTCGGGATCGATTGTTAGATTTTTTCCGAGAGTGATCAGGTCTTTCTCGGGGTCGACCTTGTTGTCTTCGAGGTGAGTGAGCATCCTTGCAAAAGCATCGGAGGCGATGTTGTTAGAAATTGCCTCGCGGATGGCGGCGGGTTTGGTGGGTGTGCCGAGTTTCCAGGAAATGTTTCCGACATGGGCGAGAGCGGAAGAGAGATGTCCGCTTTCTGCTGTTTTTCCTGCGTCGATTTTTCCCGAGTGGCAGGAATCGACGAACGATTGCATGTGAGATTTCGAGCCTTGGAAGGATTGGATTATTTTACCGTCTTTGTCGAAGGCGTCGCATTTCGGTCCATGGCCGCCGGCGATGTATCCACCTTCGCATTCGATGAGGTTTCCGAATGGATGATCTTTATAGGGTTTGGTGGGGAGGCCACGGACTTCGAAGATGATGGGCACGGGGTAATCGAAATAGCACATTTGGGTATTCGCCCATTGGCCGTCGTCTTGGTAACCGAGTCTGGCACCGACGGAGATGACGGAGGTGGGGAGTTTTGGATCGCCGGTAAACATCCGGCAGACATCGAGTTGGTGAGGGCCTTGGTTGCCGAGGTCGCCGTTGCCATAGTCGAACTGCCAGTGCCAGTCGTAGTGGAATTTTTCGCGATGGATAGGTGACACTTCGCGGGGGCCGCACCAGAGATCGTAATTGACGGTTGCGGGTGCTGCTTTTGGAGCAGCGACTTTGCCGATGGATGGGCGAGGTTTGTAGCAGAAGCCACGGGCGAGTTTTACTTTGCCGATGGCACCGGACTTGATGAAGTCGTAGGCTTCGTGCCATGCGGTTTCGGAGCGGCGTTGGAAGCCGTGTTGGATGATGACTTTGTATTTATTCGCGGAATTGGCGAGTTGGCGGCCTTCCCAAACGTTGTGGGAAACGGGTTTTTCAACGTAGGCATGTTTGCCGTTGGCGGCAGCAGTGGTGGCGATGAGGGAATGGGTATGGTTGGGCGTGGCGATGATGACGGCATCGATTTCTTTCGATTCACAGGCTTTCCGATAATCGGAGAACTTGGTGACTTTGATGTTATGTTTCGTTTCCAACTCAGCAGCATAGGAATCGAGAACGGCGGAATCGACATCGCAGAGCGCGACGAGTTTTGCGTTGGTGCATTTCAAAAGCTCGCCTGCCAGTCCTTTGCCACGGCTGTTGAAACCGATGAGACAGACGCGGAGATCGCCGTTGGGCGATGCGGCGCGAGCGATGGATGGGATAAAGGTGAAAGCTCCGGCAAAGGCGGAGGTGGAAAGGAAATGGCGGCGGGAGAGTTTCATGGCTTTTTGAGTGAGTCGGACAGTTCTTTAAGTCTAGCGGATTCTAGTGTGCCTTGATGGATGATGACCGTGTGGTTGAGAATGATGGATTCGGATTTTTTCAAGGTATGGTTGCCTAAGGTCTTATCCTTTTTCTTTTCAAAATCGTGAATGCCAAACGGGTTGGCAGCGAGGAGACCGTAGTCGCGCGCATGCCAGTGGGTAGGACTGCGGAAGGACTTTGGATTTTCGATGATGGCGACAACTGTGGGTTTTCCGAGTTCATCAGGACCGGTGTAAGCCGCCCAATTCGCGCGTTTTCCCCAAGCATCAAGATTGGTTTCACCGTTCGAATTTGTTAGAGTCGATTTCGCAGTCGTGCCTTTGACACGAAGAGTTCGGTCAGTGCGGATGGCGAAGGTGCCTTCCTTGGTATCGCCGAAAACGACTTCATTTGCAATCGCAGTGAGGGTGGATTGGATGTCGATGCGGAGAGTTTCTGCATTGGGTTTTGAAAATGCGTAGTTACGGGTTTCTTTGAGGAGTTCGATGTTTGCTGCTATCCATGTTAGATCTGCTATGAGGTGAGCGGATTCTTTGGTTGCATCTTTTTTCGTGATGGAGTTGAAGCGAATGATGGAAGTGCTCGTCTTAGAATCGGTCCAAAAGTCATTTCCGTTGACTGAGCCGTGAGCGAGCCAGATGCCGCGGTGGTGGGGATGGTCTTTTTCTTCTCCAGCGACGTCGGGCTTCATCGGCCAGTTGCGGACGATATTGGCACCGGAGGGGGATTGTACGGGGTAGAGGTAGGGGAAGCGGTAGTCGGTTCGAAAGGCGGTGACAAGGTCTCTGCCGTGGTGGAGTTCGATGCAAAGGTCTTTTTCAGAGGTTTTCTCAGAGAAGATGAATTGGCCATGGAGAGGCGCCGTTAGGGCAAGGGCAGCAAGGATAAGGTGGCGCATGATGAATGGGTTAAAACGCTCGCTACGTGCGGAAATAGGATTTTTTTTCACATTGGGAGTAGATATTCGGAATAGCATGAGCATAAATCTACTCGTAGAGAAAACGATGAGTGAGTTCGCAGATCTAGTAGATGCCTATTATGAGGCGCTATATCGCTTCGGGTATTCCCTGACGCGAAATCCGGATCATGCGGCTGATTTGGTGCAGGAGACTTTCTGTATCTGGGCGGCGAAGAATGAGCAGCTCCGGGACAGGAGTAAGGCGAAGACCTGGTTGTTCACGACGCTGCATCGGGAATTTTTAGGCCAGCGAAGAAAGCAGGCGAGGTATTCGGATGAGCCTTTGGATGAGAACATCGGGCAAGAGGTTACTGGAAATGATGAGCAGGTGGATAGGCAGATGGATGGGCAGCGGGTAGTGGAGTTGCTGGGTGAAATGGAGGAAATGTATCGCGCACCGCTGGCATTGTTTTATCTGCAGCAGCACAGTTACAAAGAAATTGCTGAAATTTTAGACGTGCCGATCGGGACAGTGATGTCGCGGTTGTCTCGCGGTAAGGAATTATTGAGAAAACGGATGACTTCCGAGCCATCGAGCGCACCGAAGAATTTGATCGATGTGAATCCAGAACTTTTCAAAAAACATCATGGATAAAGAACGAGCAAAATTTGTGCTCCAGAGTTTCCGGCCGGATGGCGCGGATGTAGGGGATGTTGACTTTGCGGAAGCATTGATGCTTACGACAAAAGATCGTGAACTTGGAGAATGGCTGGTTAAAGAGCGCGCTTTTGATGCGGAGTTCGCGGAATGTTTGGCGCGGGTTAAATTGCCGCAAGGTTTGCGTGAAACCGTGTTGTTAGCGATGGTGCAGAGTGGATCTGGCTATCCAAAAATGGAGAGGGAGGATGATCATGTCATTGTTGCGGGACTAGCGGGCATTAAAGTTCCAACAGAGCTTAGGGCGCGGATTTTAGAATCCATGGAGCGCACTAAGATTGTGGAAACGCAACCGTCCACTTGGATGCGTTTCGCTATGCCTGCAGCCGCAGCTGCCGGTGTCGTGATGGCGTTTGTGTTTTTCATCGATAAACCGAAAGATGGCAGCCTCGCGGATGCATTGCAGAAGCGAGTCACAGTGGACGCGGTTCAAGCGAGCTTTGTAGGGATGTATCAGACACCTGGATTTTCGTTTGAGAAAAAGGGTACGGACCAACATGAATTGGTTTCTTACCTGCAAGGCAAAAAACTGCCATGCGGTGGGATGAAATTTCCAAAAGGCTTGGAAGGAATGAAAGGTTTCGGCTGCCGTGAAATCATCGTAGAAGAAAAGAAAGGTTCGCTGATCTGCTTTGGCGAAGAAGATGAATGCGTTCACTTGATTATTTTCCGCCGAGATGATGTCGATGGTGATTTGCCATCTGAGGATCAACCGCAGATCACCGAGTCCGGTGAATGGGCGCAGGCATGCTGGGCAAATGATAAGTATGCGTATACGTTAATCTCGAAGAGCCAAGGTGCTGAGCTGAAAGAGTTGTTTTAAAGTGCTATTCACAGGTTACTCGCCCGCGTCTATAGAGAGGTTCTCCTGAGATAAGTAAACGGTGGTGTGTAATTGGCGTGATGTTTGGCTCCAGTCTCGATATCTCCATACCCACGAGACAGACATCATCGGTGAATGCTTTATCTTTGGCAAAGTTTTCGATCTCGCTGGAAACGTTCTGAATCAGTTTAGTCAGGGGTAGACTAGCGGACTGCCGGATTACATTTCGCAGACGAGATCTGCCGAAGGATTCTTCCTGTGCGTTTTCGACCTCGAAGAGACCATCGGTGAAAAGTAGGACTCGGTCACCTTCGTTCAATTTGAGATCGTAACTATCATAAGAGATATTTTTGATTAAGCCGAGTGCCGGGCCGTGTTTTTGTCCGATCCCTATCATCTCGATCTTCCCAGTGGCTTTGCGCACGAGGAGTGGATCTGGATGACCTGCATTAGCATAGGTGAGGCGCCCAGTGGCGACATCTACGATGACATAGCATGCGGTTGCGAATACCGTGGTCTCAAGTTGCCGAAAAATGCCGCGCAGTTGATGGTTCATTTGAGTGAGCAGTGTGCCGGGATCGCCTGCTACATCGCCGAGTTGTGCTTCCAAGGCTCGCATGATTGCGGTTACCAGTGCGGCTCGCACGCCGTGCCCCATCACATCGCAGATAAAGATGCCCACGGAGCTATCCGAAATGCGTACGATATTATAAAAATCGCCACTGACTAAACTAGTCGGGTGGAAAAAGCTGCTAAACTTCAGAGCGCTCTCTGCCTCGGGAACACCTTGCGGGATAGTTGGAAAGTGAGAAGGCAGGAATGCCATCTGGAGTTCGCGAGCCATTTCCAAGTCCTCTTCCATGATGGCGTTTTTAGCCCTCAATTCGTTGCTACGCTCCACAACGCGATGCTCGAGTTGTCCATTGAGTTCGTGTAAATCTCTCTCGGCTTGGCGACATGCATTCCGAGATTCTACTTCCATTATAGCTCTGTGAACGGCCGGTACCAGACGTCCGAGGCGGTCTTTGAGTATAAAGTCCGTCGCTCCGTTTTTCAGTAATTCGACGGCGGTTTCCTCGCCCACACATCCGGAAATCACGATGAACGGCACATCCGGACAGAGGTTTTTGGTTATCTCTAGAGCCTGTGCACCATTGAAGCTCGGCAGTTTGTAATCTGCCAATATAAGATCTGGTTGGAAATTATGGATCGTATTCTCGTAATCCACGCGGTTGTCCACGCGGGTCCAGGCCATTACGATTTCGCACTCTTGGAGTGTGTTGAGGATAAGTTCGGCATCAAAGGGGGAGTCTTCGAGAGAGAGAATACGGAGTTTTTTTGGAGGAGTTTTCATAAGAGTGGGTTTTAGACATTTGGATATAAATTTATTTTCAGCCAATATTTTCCCATGTTACCAATCACATCCAGATACGACTGGAAATTCATGGGTTTCACGACATAGCTGTTAGCACCGAGACGGTAAACTTCACTGATATCTCGTTCTTCGCGAGAAGAGGTTAAAACCACGACCGGAATATATTTCATGCGCTCGTCTGCTCTGAGCTCACGAAGGACTTCGATCCCGCTGAGTTTCGGTAGTTTTAGGTCGAGCAGTATGACCTTAGGTTGCTGACTCACATCGCGCCCCTCGTAGGCTCCGATGCCGAAAAGAAAATCGATCCCTGCTTGTCCGTCGGTGAGATGAATTAGATGATCCGCAAGATTCAATTCTTTCAGAGCACGGATCGCGAGTTCCGTGTCTTGTGGATTATCTTCGATGAGAAGTACTTCTATTGGTGTGTTCATTTTGCTTGATTTGGTAGGCTGAAATAAAATGTGGCTCCATGATCGATTTTTGCCTCCGCCCAGACTAGTCCGCCATGGCGAATAATGATGCGCTGTACGAGCGCCAATCCCACACCTGTGCCAGAAAATTCCTCTTGGTTGTGTAAGCGTTGGAAGACTCCGAATAGTTTATTGGCATGACGCATATCAAAGCCCACGCCGTTGTCTTTGATCGAATAAATCTGTCCGCTATCGCCACCATCCTGCGCTCCGATCTCGATCTCGCCGATCTCACGGTCGCGCGTGAACTTGATGGCATTGCTGATGAGATTGATCCACACCTGTCGGATGAGCGACTCCGAGCCAAGAGCAGGCGGGAGCTTTTGCAGATGGAGTCGCAGCTTGCGCTCTGGATATTGGGCGGACAGTTCGTCGAAAACGTCTTTAGCCATGGTTTCCATATCGATCAGTATGGAGTTGATCGGTTGTCGGCCGAGACGGGAAAAGGCGAGCAAGTCGTCGATGAGCAACTGCATTCGATGCGCCTCGTTGCGGATCACATTGAGCTTGCGGCATCCCTCGTCGTCAAGTTGTCCAGCGTGATCCTTGATCACCATGTGAGAGAAACCATCTATTGCCCGCAGCGGCGCACGTAGGTCATGCGAGACGGAATAGGTAAAAGAATCCAATTCTTTATTGGCCGTTTCCAGTGCTGCGGCGCGAATTTCCAGAGCGGAGTTGAGCTTGCTAATTCTCTCCTCAGCATGCTTGCGCTCACTGATATCAGTTCGGATCGTGATGAATTGCACTGGCTTGCCGTCCTCTCCAAGGAAGGGAATGATGGTGGTGCTCATCCAATATATTGTGCCGTCCTTGGCGCGGTTTCTGATTTCTCCCTTCCAGACTTGGCCGCTGAGAATCGTGTTCCACAAGCCGCGGAAAAAATCTGGAGTGTGATAGCCCGAATTGACGATGCGGTGAGTCTGACCCAGTAGCTCCTCGCGTGTATACTTGGACATCTCGCAGAACTTGTCGTTGGCGTAGGTGATGATTCCGTCCGTGTCTGTGATGGAAACCAAAGAGTGCTCGTCGAGCGCAGCTTTGAAGTCGGTGAGTGAGGCGTTAGCGGTTTGCAACTCGGCGGTGCGTTGTTCCACGCGCCTTTCAAGATCTGTGTTGAGTTGGAGAATTTTCTCTTCCGTTTGTTGCCGCTCAATAGCAATGCGCACTACGTTTACCGTTCGTTCAATGATTTCCATATCGGCAGCAGCGAGGGAACGAGGCTCCTTAAAGTAGATAGAAAAGGTCCCAAGGATTTTCCCTTGGCTTCGGATCGGTGTGGACCAGCAGACATGCAGGCCGTGCTTGAGGGCCAGGCCGCGATAATCAGCCCACAGCGGATCGCTTTCGATGTCCAATACGATGACTTGCTGGTCCTCATGCACCGCTGTGCCGATGGAGATACCGTCAATCGCACGGTTATATTCTGGCGGCAGACTGGGAGCCGCACCTAGCCTTAGGTGGATGCCATCGGTATCGAGAATGAGTATCGAACATAGCGCCCCCGGGATTCGCGTTTCCAAGCCGAGCATCAAATTATCTAACATTTGACTTGATGATTTCGTGCTGACGATCGATTCCAATGCGCATTTTTCCCAAGCCAACAAGCGTTCCGCCTGTTTGCGTTCGCTGATGTCGGTGTGGGCAACAATAGCGCCTCCACTTTTTCCAGCTAAAGGAATGACTTCCATTTTAAACCAGCGAATACGATCGGACGTGTTGCATGGATATTCCAAATTGAACCGCTTCTGCTTCCCTGATAACACGGCCTCCACGCCGTCACCCGCAGACTTAGCGCAAGCACCAGCATCGTGAATAGCCGCGCGGCAGACGTTCAGATAGTTTAAACCTACCCCTGTATTTTTTCCGTCGTAGCTGCTGTTTTCACGTCCGAAGCGGCTCCATGGTTCATTCACAGCAAGGATGGTTCCCGTTTTATCCAAAACCGCGATGTGTGCTGGGAGTGAATTTAGAATATCTAGCTGAAACGCCTCGTTCGCTCGCAGCAGTTTGCGTTCTGACTCCAATGACTCCTCGACTTGCTTGCGTTCGGTGATATCAATCAGCATCAAACGCAGCTCCGTAATACAAACGGCATCCTCGGCGGCGGTGAGCGTAGCGTGCACCCAGACTGGCGTTCCGTTCTCTCGCATCATTCTCAGCTCGCATGACTGTATTTTACCAGTCTCGAGAAGTTTCTTGCGGGCTTGATTAAAAATATCCTGATCATCACGTAGAATAATGTCGACAATCGGCCGCTGGATGGAAGTTCCCCGTGTTAAGCCCAATAGAGTGGCCGCTCTGAGGTTGATTTGTTCGATCAGACTCGCCTCGCTAACAGTTATATAACCTATCGGGGCTAGCTCATAGAGATTAAAATAACGTGCCTGTGAAGCCTCTAATTCCCCTTGAATTCGTTTCAACTCCTCGTTCTGCCTCTCCAGTTGAATTTGATGGACGCGCAATTCATTGAATATCGAGAGGGATGACTCAGGCATCAGTCGCTCCTGAATTTCAGGCAAGTATATGGCTTTTTCCTGAAAAATCTCTTCTGCTTCCTGACGCAGTTTCGTCGTCTTGGCATGGGGCCGCGGGCTTTTCATGTATTGACTCTAAGGATCCACTTTTTGGTTGTGGCGATTGCAAATAGTTTTCCAGCTTTGTTGATCAGCTCGGAGGAAATGATCGAGACCTTGATTTGTATTTCGGTGTTCACGGTTGTTAGTTTCTCGCTCACCGACTTCATCTTTACTTCGAAGTATTCAGACACGGCCAAGCAGCCAGTCGAGGCCTCCATGTC
Source organism: Luteolibacter sp. (assembly GCA_021298895.1). GTDB lineage: Bacteria > Verrucomicrobiota > Verrucomicrobiia > Verrucomicrobiales > Akkermansiaceae > Luteolibacter. The sequence goes on along the minus strand of JAJTHK010000012.1, from coordinate 4,737 downwards.
AAAGAATGAAAAATTTATGATTGGAAAGAGATCATCCAGTAAAGTTTGTTTGGGGGAATTATATCTCATAGCAATTTAGGAGCTAATGGATCGAAATGAACGAGGCAGTATCAACATGAACAAATTCTTATTTTTTTGAAAGTAAATAAGATGAGAAATATGGGTGATGAGGTAATAAGCCGATCAACTTAAATTATCTATATAATCAATGGATACGGATGATTTCGACATAGTGTCTCTGAGTTTTTTTGGAGGGATTTCCGATTGCACTTTATATCAACCATCAAGCTCCAAAAAACAAAGGTTAAGAAGGTCAAGAAATTCTCTTTTCCTCTTCCATCAATCGGTAATTGGGAGTATTATATACAAAGGTTTAATTGTAAATTTCTGGAAGTTAGTTTGATAAATCATGTCTCGTCGCCAAAATGACAGAGCTATATAAAATTCGCGTATTGTCCTTAGAGGATGTGCCTTCTGATGTTGAACTGCAGCAGGATGCTTTGCGGTGTTGCAATATCGCGCTTGATTGGAAGACTGTGGAAAACAAACGTGATTTTGAGGCAAGTCTAGCTGATTTTCAACCGGATGTGATTCTGTCAGACTTCAATCTGCCCAACTACGACGGCGAGGCGGCGCTCAACTTTGTGCAAACCCACTACCCGCATATCCCTATGATCATCGTGACCGGTACGCTGGGTGAACTTAAGGCGGTTCAGTTAATCAAGGATGGTGCTACTGATTACATCCTCAAAGATCGCTTGGCGCGACTGCCTGATGCGGTAATGAATGCTGTCGAAAACGCGCGCCTTGCTACGGAGCATAGGGAATCTAATATCAAACTTGCCGAAAGTGAACGAAAGCTGAAAAAAAGCCTGATCGATTTTGTAGGATCACTCGCTTCTATCGTCGGTTTACGCGATCCGTATACTGCAGGGCACCAGTGCCGGGTAGCAGAGCTTGTGGTGGCTATGGCTAAAGAAATGGGACTGAGCGAATTTCAAATTGAAGGAATCCATCTGGCTAGCATGATTCATGATATCGGCAAGATCCAAGTGCCTGCCGAAATACTTAGCAAACCGGGACGGCTTAGCGACCTTGAATACCAAATCGTCAAGCAGCATGTGATAGCCGGTTATGAAATTATGAAAGACTGTGAATTTCCATGGCCCATAGCGCAAATGATTCTGCAACACCATGAACGGTTAGACGGTTCCGGATACCCGTATGGATTGACCGGTGATAAGATTATTCTTGAGGCGCGGATATTGTCGGTGGCTGACGTGGTGGAGGCAATTTCGTCACATCGCCCTTACCGTCCCGCGCTGGGTATTGATGTTGCACTCAAAGAGATCACATGTGGTCGAGGAGTGACTTATTGTCCACAGGCGGTTGATGCTTGTATCGCTTCATTCAGAGAGCGTGATTTTAAATTCAGCGCCTGAACGATTGCGATCACGCCCTAGACTGGACCCTCACTACCTCGGGTTTTTGGCAAATGGTCTGTTCATCGCTTTTAGTGTAATCCCTACGGTATTCCACAATCACTAACGATTCATGCTCAGCTTTCGCACGTTTTTTCGCCCGATACATTGCTTGATCGGCCGTTTGAACTAACATGTTAGAGTTCTTCGCAAAAGACGGAAAAAAACTGATACCAACGGCAGCGCCAAAGCCTCCCTCTTTGTTAAATTGGTCCGGTTCTCGAAAGGTAGTTCGGATTAGACTCTTAAGTCGCTCCAGACTCTGATAGATCTGATTAGCTGGAGTGATAAACACGACGATGAACTCATCGCCTCCATAACGGAATGCCATGTCACCTGAGCGGCAGTTGGCTTTAAGATTATCGGCAATATATTTCAGAACATAATCTCCTTTTTCATGACCAAGGGAGTCATTGATAGGTTTGAAGCCGTTGAGATCAATGAAGGCTAGAATTACAAAATCTCCGTGAGACTCGGCTCTGGAGCATGCCCAGTCGAGATGTAAATCCACATACCACCGGTTTGGTAAACCTGTTAGAGAATCGTGAAATGCACAGTATTCAAACTTAGAAAAATAGGTTCGTCCTAGCCAAACAGCTCCGAGTAAAAGTGTCGCCTGAATGAGCCCCAAACTTAGCACCCAATACCTATGATCGAAGTCCTCGTGATGAACTGGCAATGCGTCCTGTGATCTGTTGGAATTCTTCTCTGAAATCTGCTGAATCCTTTGAAGATAGCTAGTCATTTGTAAATACACTCCGGCTTGAATCACTACAATCATGATGATGGCAAGCCAGATTTTTTTCCGATTTTTCATAGCGATGAAAACAACTGGGGTAGCAATCTTAAATGGGGTGTCCCTTCTTAATCTAAATTCAGTCTCAAGCATCACGCGAGGACGACTTGCGCCATACGGTCTTTGGGGACAATATTGCACGCATCGATAACAAGCGGGATCTCATCAGCTAACTGTTCGTAGTCCACATCATGGTTAGCCGAACAAATTACGGCGGCGGCGAAGCGTCCCAAGTTTTCACGATTCCAATCGATGGAGGATTGTCCTGACCAATGACCGCGGTGTGGTGGAATCAAATGAATGTAAGGATCATAATATTCTACCTCTGCTCCTTTGGCTTTGAGTAGATTCATAATCGTATAGGACTGTGATTCACGATCATCGGAGACACCTGGTTTATAGGCGAGGCCGATCACTAGAACATTCTGTCCGCTCAGAGATTGCCCAGTATGATTGATAGCATCCGATAAATGATTGACCACATAGTTAGGCATTGATCGATTGATCTGCCCGGCCAATTCAATGAAGCGGCAATCGATATTAAGCTCCCTAGCCTTCCAGATCAGATAATAAGGATCAATGGGAATGCAATGGCCGCCGACTCCAATACCCGGATAGAACGGCATGAAGCCGAATGGCTTTGTTTTGGCTGCATTGAGAACTTCCCATATGTCGATATTGAGTGTCGAGTAAATGGTTTTGAGCTCGTTGACTAAAGCGATGTTGATGTAGCGAAAGATATTTTCGGTCAATTTCACAGCTTCGGCGGTGTCGCAACTACTCACGGGGACAATTTTATCGATCACCCTGCCATAGAGTTCTATGGCTCTTTTAAGGCACTCTTCTGTTAGGCCGCCGATTACCTTGGGAATGTTGTGCAGTTTGCTTTCTGAGTTTCCCGGGTCTTCCCGCTCTGGAGAGAATACCAAGTGAAAATCGGTACCAGCTTTTAGTCCGGAGCCTTTTTCAAGGATATGTCGGAATTCCTCACGGGTCGTTCCGGGATAGGTGCTTGATTCGAGAGAGATGAGCATGCCGCGCCGGAGGTGGGGTGCGATATCTTTTCCCACCCCCAGAACGTAGGAAAGATCCGGGTCTTGATGATTGAGTAACGGGGTGGGGACGCAAACGATGATGGCTTCGCTCTCAGTTAGGTCGTTAGGGTCTGAGGTGATTTTCAATGAGCCAGCACACAATGTGTCGGCTAAATCTTCAGAGGAAATGTGTGCAAAAGGGGAGTGCCCCTGTTGTAACTCCGAAACTCTTTTTTTGTCGGAATCATAACCAAGGGTTTGGCACCCTGCTTTCGCAAAACCCAAAGCCAAGGGAATGCCAACATAGCCGAGTCCGATGATGGCAACTTCAAAACATGCAGAATTGGGTTTAGGGATCATGATTGAGTGGATGAAGGTTTTAGGTTACGTGCCATCGGGGCTCCTAGATCATGCTTTCTGAGCAAGATGAATTGAATAGTTGCCCACAATGAGGTGAAAACACGAAGCTGATGCCATCCAAGACTATCGATGAATACAGAGAGAATCATTTTCCAGTAATCTTTCCACGATGAGGAGCGCAGACGGGACGTTTCGGTGATAACGATGGAGAGCAATGTTAGAAATACAGATGTGGTATAAGCTAACAAAACGAGTATAAGAATCTCTTGCCAAGTGGTGAGCCCTAGCACCAATAAAACGACAGCTAAGACATAGGCGGTAAATTCGACAATGGGAGCCAAGGCTTCGAAGATTAAAAAATAAGGCATGCCCAATAGGCTGGTAGTACCATATCGAGGATTTAAAAACATGCGCCAATTGCGGAAGATAGCCTGAAGTGTTCCTCGTTGCCAGCGGTTGCGCTGAGAGAGATAAAGGTCAATTTTTTCGGGTAATTCGGTGTAGCTAACCGCATCTGGGATGAAGGCTAAGTTGAGATCGCGTTTGTTTTTTCGATCGAAGATAAATCCGTTTAAGCGAATGGTGTACTCGATGTCATCGGTGATGGCATCGGGCCAAGGGCCACCCGTTTCCTCGAAAACCGATTTCTTGATCAAGAGAAGAGCCCCGGAAATACAGAGCATGCTTTGCAAGCGGTTCAGGCCGATGCGTAACCATTGGAAGCTACGAGTGTACTCGATTTCCTGATTCATGCCCAGCCAAGTCTTGGGTAAGCCCCGCTTTATGATGACGCCGTTTTCAATAACTAAGCCATTTGATGGGCGGACTACCCCAGTTGCTGCGGCGAGGTTGGGGTCGAATAGGAAGGGACGTGCCATGCGCTGCAAGCCATCAGCGTCAATCACGCAATCTGCATCGATAATACAGCCTCTTCCGCAAAATCTGTGGGTTAAAACTGGCTTCTGAGCGCTTCAGATCGGCGCGAAGTTCTTGGAAGTTGCCCACAACAGGCCGATTCGAGAATGGGTCTGAAACTCGTCGAAGAAGCGGGCTGTTGTGGGCAACT
>JAJTHK010000008.1 GCA_021298895.1 Luteolibacter sp. | reverse complement strand
GAGTCTTCCGCTACGCTCCAGCCTCTCCATTCCACCTCACCCGCTAAGAAACCAAAACAATAACAAAGACTCCCGAAGACCAGACAAGGACATTAATAAATCTGACAATTTACTGGCAACATAAAGGAGACCACTTCAAAGCTCAGCTCATTTCATTTGCATGCGTTGCCTTTGATTGGACTGGCTAGCCCTTTTTTCTGTAAAACTTACTGTCATTTTTTGGACGATTTTGCCATTTTTACTGGGTCGATCTTATTATGAGTTCTCAAAATATTCCTAATGGCAGCCAAACAGTCGCGAAACAAACCGCGAAAGTTGAGATGGCGACTTTGGAGGATCTACCTGCCTTGACCGAATTGGTGATGGATTTGTTCTCGATGTCGGCGGGGGATTTTAAACCGGATCGTGAATTGCAGGAGCGTGGCTTGCGTTTGATTTTGGAGCAACCGAACCGGGGTCGGATCGTGGTGATACGCAATGAAGATAGAATTTTCGGGATGGTAAACATGTTGTTCACCATTTCCACGGCGCGCGGAGGTTTCGTGATTTTGATGGAAGACGTGATCATTCATCCGCACCATCGTGGGCAAGGTTACGGCACGATGTTGGTGAATCACGTGATCGAATTCGCGAAGCAGAAAAAATTCCTACGTATCACCTTGTTGACCGATAAGATCAGCGCGGAGTCTCAGGAGTTTTTCCAGAAGCAGGGATTCAAATATTCAAACATGATCCCGATGCGGTATTTGATCGAGACGGATCAGTGAGGCTGAGGAAGGGAATTGAATTTTTCACCGCTCATTCCGCTCTGCGGTGAAATTCTAAGTTAAAATTAATCAGTAATTCGCGAGATGCTTTGTAAGCATCGGAGTTAGCGCGTCTTCGATGTCGGTGTTTTTAATGACGTGAAGCAGGGATCTCATTGCGGTGGGGATGTGCTGGCGATACCATTCGTCGTGGCGGTTTTCGATGATGTTTCCAAATGCCCCCAACGCTTGCATGAGACGCTGCGCTGCGCATTTGTGGAACAGGGAGGTTTCCGGTCTTTCATCGGAAATGTCCTCCCATAGATCTAACAGTTGATCGCGTTCGTCAGCGGAGTGATCCATGTAGGGATCGAAAATCAGCGATGCGAGATCGTATTCTTGGCGTCCCCGACGCAGGCCTTGGAAATCGATCATGTAAACTTTGCCATCTTTGATCAGCAAGTTCTGCGATTGGAAATCGCGATGCACGAGATGCTTGTGCGTTGCACCAAGACCCTCCGCCATTTCGATAAACGCTTCATTCTTCTCCAACGCAACTGGGCTTTCCTTGAGGAAATCCTCGATGAAGTAATCGAAGAAATATTTCTGCTCCCAGCGATAGAGATCAGCATCGAAGGGCGGCATGAGCTCCAAATCTTTTGGGACTTTTGTGAAAAACAAGCGATCGATTTGTTCCAGCGCCGATCGATAAAATGGCAGGCGCTTTTTGAATGGCTCGTCTTTCATCGAATGCAAATCGACATCACCTAGGTCTTCGATCAGCGCGACGTTGTGTTGCGATCTATCATAGAGGATTTCCGGAACATTGAATTTCGCTTCTTTAAGGAATTCCGCAATCGGCACGAACTGGGCGTTGTCCTCGCGTTCATCAGTCCAATGCACCCCGATGAAATCATCGTGCACGGGAGTTTTCACCCGGACAATCGTGCGGCCCGACGCGCCACGTTTGATCGGAACCATCGTGATCGGCGTGGTGGGGTCGACCTCAAGAAATTGGCGGGAGATGGAGAGGATGGCTTCGGTGGACATGGGCAGCGGAACTAAATCTGGGTTTTGTGTTTTGTGAAAGAGAGTTTTCGGCCAAATTTGAGGGGTGAGTTCGGTAGGTGTTTGTGAATGCTTGGTTTATCTGTGCTAAGAGGGAGAAGGCTGGGGGATTATATCTGGTTAATTTTCCTAAAACGACTTGACTGATGACTTGACTCATACTTGACTAATCGCCGTGGCCTACGAACCTCAATTCACGATCCGTCCGCGCTTGCTTTCGCAAGTAGAGATGATCGCTGCCTTACGTGAAAGGATTATGGGAGCGGCAGTGGAGCTTTCATGGATTCCTGCGCTGCAGAAAGATACTCGCACTCGTAATGGTCACGCCTCGACCGCTATCGAGGGAAATCCGCTCACTTTGGAACAAGTGCGCGCGCTGGAAGAAGGTCGCGTTTTAGCTGCATCGGATCAGAGATCCAGCCGAGAAGTGCTGAATTATTTTGCCGGGTTACGCTATGTGGAAAAGCACGCCAAGAAAAAAGCTATCCGGCATGAAGACCTTTTTGAACTGCACAGGCTTCTTGCGGATAGTGTGATGGATCAGGGGACAGCTGGCTGTTACAGAACGATTCAAGTTCGGGTAGGCAATTATTTTCCACCGGCCGCTGCGGATGTTTCAGGGTTGATGTTTGAACTTTTGGATTGGTGGAACAAGAAATCCACGGAACTTTCACCCGTGCTTAGTTCCGCGATTTTGCACTATCAGTTTGAGAATATTCATCCGTTCGCTGATGGGAACGGAAGAACTGGTCGGGCACTCGCGCTTTGGGAACTTTATCGGCGCGGTTTCGATAGCCACCATATTTTCTCTGTAGACGAATATTATTGGGAAGACCGGCCCGGATATTACAAAGCCTTGGATGCGGTGCGTGTATCCAGTGAAGATCTAACAGAGTGGATGGAATACTGCGCCGAGGGACTGGAAAAGACTCTGGAACGAGTGTGGCTTCGGGTGCAGAGTTACAGTAGGAAATCTCAAGAAAAACTCGTGCTCCGCCCCAAACAAGAATTGCTACTTAAGCTCTTACTTGATCATGGCAGCATGTCGCCCGCCGAACTATGGGAAACACTCTCTGTCTCCCGACAAGGTGCGATGGATCTGCTGCGTCCGCTGTTAGATGCTGGGTTGGTGGAAAAAATTGGAGGAAAGAAAACTGGGAAATATTCTTTGAGATAGTCATGAGGTCATCTGTGCTACGAGATGTACTGCTAAGCGCTGGATCCTAGATAATATTGAACCGTCTGATAGCCTCGTTATGAGAAGATAATCATCGACGAGCTTTTTCTGCTTGGCGGCTAGAATGCTGGAAGCTAAAAATGCCAAATGAATAAGAATTCAAAATTTGGGTCACTTCTTTTGATGTGTTGATCAAAAGACAAATCATGAAGGCAACTCTTTTGGGATTGATCTTCTTTGTTGGCCTTCTGACTTCCGGAAAGTCTGACGAGCCTGAAAAACCACATTTGTGCCCGTGTGGCAAGGTATACAAAGAGATGATGAGTACCGGCTTCTCATTCGAAGATCAGAGCCAGTTCTATACTATCGTTCTTAAGAACAATAATGAATGGGGACTCTATTACTGCTGGGATTGCGGGACGGAGTTACCGGAGCGCGATAAGAGAGGTGGTGAAGAGTTCCCAGTTGTACACGACGGCCCTCCAGTGCACTTAAGACCCGAAAAGCCGAAGCCATGTGGGTGTAACATATCGAAGGAAGCACTCTACAATGGTTACCACACTCTTTCATTTGATGGTAAGCGTTATGTCATGCAGGTCCTTGGTGATGTAGCTCTAGAGATCCGATTCTGCTGGTTCTGTGGTGGGACGATGCCCGAATTCAAAGATGAGGAGTGGTCGGTGATCGATGTTGCTCCTGCGACGAAGTCGATCACAGGCACGCTAAAAGAGGTCGCAGCAGAGCTGAACGGTCAACTTGAGGCTTGTAGGAAGGGAACACGCTTGAAGCCAACGACGATCATCGTGAATGAGGATGTGGCTCACATCCGTGTTGAGGATACGTGCGCGCATTCGGTTATTGGACATGCGATCTGGTGTGCAGCACGCCACGCGGGCGTTGGTCTGAAAGTAGAAGAAAATAAGATTATTTTACACGCTGATGCTGCTGCAAAGGAAAGAGCAGAAAAGACGGAAGAGGAACAAAAAGCTATCAAAGAGAACGATCCTTTTTTAAAGTCCAAGTAAGTCTTTCATCTCCAAGCTCACAAAATGACTCCCTGTCTGAGGTCATTTTAAGGGATAGTTAATCAGATCATTCCATCATGCTCCAAAAAACCACCAAGTTTCTCATCACACTACCATTTTTGGTGGCGTTGCTATTTGGCATAGGTGCGGGAATTTTTGTGATTTATCATCATTATAAATTTCTGAGAATAGAGATCGAGTCATTCAGGCATTGAAGGAAAACGATCCGAGTCGATTTAAGCTCATGGATGGTTCCAATGACTACATTCGCAGAATGAGTTTGAGCGGTGGTATAGACTGTGGGATCGTGACGATGAAGGATGGAGAAGAGGTGAAGTATTGGTTTCTTTCACATCACGGCTCAGGAGATCAAGGCCACGCACGATTTGAGTTTCCCGGAGGAAGAGTGAGAATGATGACTGGGTATTTTTGCTGCGAAGTCATGTTACCACAGGATGAGTTTTTGTCAGTGGATGAGTTTGATGCGTTTTTGGTGAAGGTGGATGGAAAATTATCTCTTCATTCAAAAATCACATATCAACAATCAACAATCAACAATCAACAATCAACAATCAACAATCAACAATCAACAATCAACAATCTTCAATCTTCAATCAATGCGAATTATGAAATCGCTCACACCAAAAATCGATTGACGATTGATGAATGACAATTTTTTATTTTTGAGTGGTAAGCAGGTGCGGTTCAATTGCCCTTAGTATCGCTGCCACTCCGGTTTATTAGAATAAACCCAGTTGTAATAATCTTTCCGCTTGAGAAGTGCTGCAGCTTTTTGATCAATGCAGAATTTTGCGTTGGGATGCATCTGGAGGATGGATGCTGGATTGATGGCTTGTAACGGGCCTTCGACGGTTTCTGCGATGATGGGGGCTTTGTTGTCTCCGAAGGCGAGGAGGATATTTTGTCTCGCGTCCATGATGGTGCCGATGCCCATGGTGATGCAATGAATGGGGACTTCGTCGAGGTTGTTGTCGAAGAAGCGTGCGTTGTCTTTGCGGGTTTGCTCGGTGAGGGTTTTGATGCGTGTGCGAGAGGCGAAGGATGAAGTCGGTTCGTTGAATCCGATGTGACCGTCGGTGCCGATTCCTAAGACTTGGATATCGATCCCGCCTTTGGCTAGGATGAGGGCTTCGTATTCAGCGCAGAATTTCGGGATGTCGGCGGCGTTGCCATCGGGGATATTGACGTTGGCGGGGTTGATGTTGGTGTGTTTGAAAAGATTTTCCCACATGAAGGTGTGATAGGTCTGTTCATGATCGCGCGGGAGGCCGATGTATTCGTCGAGGTTAAAAGTGATGACTTGGCTCCAGTCGAGTTTGAGTTCGATGAGGCGTTGATAGAGAGGCAAAGGCGTGCTGCCGGTGGCGAGGCCTAGGACTGCGTTGGGTTTTTCTGAAATGAGTTTGGCGATGATGGATGCAGCGACGTTGGAGGCGTCTTGAGCGGTTGGCTGAATGATGATTTCCATAAATATTATCCAAGGCGGGTGGTGATTTTTTTTCTAACATCTGCGTGGAACTCATCGATGAGCGAGCAGATGAAATCGGCGATGTCAGTGGTTGGATCGGCGACTAGCGGGGTGAGATCGATGCCGAAGATGACTTGGGTGGCGGCGTCAGTGGAATGTGAATCGAAGAACGTGGCGTTTGCGGCGCGTCGGCCAAGGATGGCGAGGTCGTAGCGTTTGCCTCCGGCAATTTGGGAATCGAACACGCCATTGATCGCGGCAGCGAGGTTGTCGCGGCCACTGACATCCATGAGGATTTTTTTGTCGTCGGGCAGCCAATCGAGATTGCGCCATACCTCGCAGCCGATGACTTGGCCGGGGCGTTGGTCTTGCGGAAGCTCGCGCATGGCTTGTATGGCGGCGATGGTGACGCCGATATGGGTGTCGTGCTTATCGGCTGGATTGTGGGTGTAAACGACCTCGGGTTGAGTGGCTGTGAGAATTTCTAACAGGTCATTCTTGAGGTTTGTATCGGACGGGGATTTGATGACGCGAGAGGGATAGTCGAGTTGAAACATCGCACCGTAGTTTCCTATCTTGGCTGCGGTGTTTTGTTCCTGGCGGCGGATCGCCATCATTTCGGAATCGTTGAATGCCGCGTAAGGGCCGGTGCGGGAGCTACCCGCACCATCGGAGCAAGTGACGCCACCGAACCAAAGATCTTGGCTGGCGAAGCATTTCAAAATGCCGTGAAACGCCATGAATTCGAGATCGTCTTGGTGAGCGCCGATGCCGAGGTGGGTGATGCGTTCCAACGCCTCAGCGATAGGCGTTTGGTCGGGGATAAAAATTTCCGCTGATGGTTGGTTTAGCCGCATGGATTTATTTTTTCATTTTTGGAAGGCTGGCGGCAGCAACGGCTTGACCAACCCGACGGGTTTTTTCATCTGGAACATGCATGTTGATACGGGCTGCATGTTTTGGGAAATCTTGTTTCATGACTTCTGCCGCTTTACTCAGCACGATGTCACCGCCCTTGCCTGTGGTGACGCGGCCGAGGATGAGCATGTGATCGAAATCATAGAAATCCGCATAATGCGGAATGCTGTAGCCGAGATAAACGCCTATGGTTTCGTAGATTTTCGCTGCGCGTTCGTCACCCTTGAGCATGAGGTTTTGTACTTCGACAAGGCGCTCTGGAAGTCCCATGTTTTGAGGAAGTTTGATCTTTGCCGCAGGGAGGAGTTTGTTGACGGCTTGTTGGGAAAAATACAAAGCGCCAACCCCGAAGTCGCCTGACCATTCATCGGCTGGGGCTTTGGTGTTGTAATCGACGGGAGCGAAGGCTAGTTCGTTGAGCCAGCCGAGGATGCGTCCCCGTTTGTCCATGAAGCCAACGGCTTCGCTGGAGCCCATGGCGACACCTAACATGCCTTTTTCTTTCAGAGACATCGCGCCAGCCAGTGCGGTAACATCGCCATCGTTCATGGTGACAAGCGGCACGTTCCATTCTTTGGCGATGCGTTTGAAAACGGCTGCGGCGGTTGCGAAATGTTTTTTCGGAATCGAACGGAGCAGGGAAGCGACGCGGATTTCGTTATCGACGATGATGCCCGCGGAGCTGCCACCGATGGCATCGACCCGTGGCATGCACGCAGCAGCTCGGTGAAGGGCTGAGGAGAGATGATGGTAATGATACTCAGGATTGCTCTGGTTTTTCGGATCCCATGGAGTTTCTGCGGTGAACACGACTTCACCATCGATCACGGCGGAGACTTTGTAATCGCTCGCACCAAGATCGAAACCAATCCGGCATCCTGTGAGGTGACCGCCAGCAGGGACTTCCATGTCTTTGGCAGCAGGAACTTTATTGGCAGTTGTTAGATGGACGACGAAATCACGGCCGTAGGCGAGTGCCATCATTTTACAATCAAATTTCCGAGCCCCACGCGTTGAGTATGTTTTCTGTATGACTTCGCCGATTGCTTTGGGTCCGCCAAAGTGGAGCTTCCATCCACCACGTGACCAGATCAGAAATTTTACGATACGCTCCACAT
>JAJTHK010000173.1 GCA_021298895.1 Luteolibacter sp. | reverse complement strand
GCTCGCAGTCATCCCCTTCGAAGAGTTCGAATCCCTCAACGACGCCTTCGATTATTACCGGGATAATCGCGAAAAATCCGTGAAACTCATCACGACTGCACGCCCTGTCCAAGAATAGCCCAGCCAAGCAAACGCCCTGCATACCGCCAGGAATTCGGAACTGGAACTCCGGACGAACATAACAGAAGAATGCTTTCGCCCAGAGATGCTAGCTATGCGATCGCATATGCACTAACAGACCATAGCCCTGATGATCAACTCGTTGCCGCAGCCAGCAGCGGCAAACTCAACACACGTGATGACTACAAGAGAGAGGTTCTGCGCATCCTCAACCAAAGAGACAAAAACTACATCATCGACAATATCATAGAAGGATATAACTACGGCGACAACACCACCGATCTTCCCATACGCAAACTCAGATTCTTCAGGGAATTTTTCGGCTACCCTTCAGCCATGGCAGTATTTAAGGATGAGAAGCGCTTCGGCAGTGACCGTATCAGCGATGCGACCGCAAGGTTGGTGAACGAGGCAGATCGCTTAGTTGAGCACATTCTGAAAAATGACAAAAATGTCTTCGAAGAACTCCTGACAACAGACAAGTTCTACCTCTATCACGATGGCAATAACGAACGCATGCAGGCCGAGTCAGACCGACTCAAAAAAATCTACAATTATTTCAAGGACAAGGATTGGAAGAATTTCAAAAAAGAGGACATCGTGAAACATGCCGATTTCCTTAGAGAAGTGAAAATGAGAAGTGTCGATCCGGACAAACTGGATTCCAGAAACCGCCAAGGTGACACTCTGAAACTTTTCAAACTTTCCATGGAATCAATCACGGCCCGATTAGACAAAGGTCAGAAAGATGCCCCTCCGTTCGATCTCTATCGCGGCTACGGATACGATATCATGCCCGCATACAACGTCGCCAAGTTTTACGATATCTCTCTAGATCGCTGGAATTGGAGCCCGATCCAACCCGCTCACCTACCCAATCGTAAAGGCATTCTGACTCATCCTTCCTGGTTAATTGCAAATGCGAAAAACACGGAAACCGATCCGATTCACCGTGGCAAATGGGTCAGAGAAAAATTGCTCGCTGGTATCGTTCCGGAAATACCAATCAGTGTGGATGCGGTTATTCCCGAGGATCATAACAGAACGCTTCGCGACCGTTTGGCAGGAGCTACGGAAACAAAATACTGCTGGAGATGCCATGAATATATGAACCCTCTCGGTTACATCTTTGAAGCATACGACGACTTCGGTAGATTCCGCGTCAATGAGTCGCTTGAATATCCTGACCAACTCATCAAAAAGAATCCGGACAAAGGCACATTGCTATCCGACACCCGCGATATCTACAAAACCTTACCGGTCAACTCCGCAGGCTACCTCAAAGGCACAGGCGATGAAAAACTGGATGGCGAAATCAAGGATGCGCTCGACCTCGCGGAACGTCTTGCCAAATCCACCCGTGTCAGGCAATCATTCATCCGTCACACGTTCCGATACTTCATGGGGCGCAATGAGTATCTCTCAGATTCTAAAACCCTGATCGATGCAGAACAAGCCTATGTAAACAGCAATGGCAGCTTCGATGCCGTGGTCGTTTCACTCCTCACCTCAGACTCATTCATTTACCGCAAACCTATAGAAAACTAAGACCATGTTAGACCGCAGAGACTTTCTCAAATCTTCCATCCTCGGAGCAGGTGCCATGGCACTGGCGCCATCATTCAATCAATTGTTTGCGGCTTCAAAAAGCAATACTGGAATCCCTAAACGTTTCATATTCATTCGCAAATCAAGCGGCCTCCGCCCGCTAGAAATGGCTCCGGTAAACTTCGGAGCGAAAGAAAAGGCACTCGATGAAAAGAAAGAACCGCTTGAGGTCGCTCTCGACAAATATGAATCTCCGAAATGGCTTCGCGGTTTGGATGAGCACAAAGACAACATGACCATACTCCAAGGTCTCTCAGCGAAGATGAGTGAAAATGTTCACTATTCATTCTCTTCCGTCATGGGTTGTTTCAAATCTAACCGAAATACGTTGAGCGCAATCAAACGTACCACGATCGACTTCGAACTCGCCAAGCTCTTCCCTTCCCCATTCGGCCATGTCGAACTCTCCTTCGCCGCCGGTCGCACAGGAATCGTATCCGGATACTCCGCTCCAGCACCTCAAACCCGTAACTACTGCTACGCCGATCCCGAGACCGCACGCAACGAACTTTTCAAATCGGTCCTCAACCAAGATGCCGTCAATTCCGACAATGACATGCTCTCCTTCCTTGAATCGAAAGAATGCATGAATATCAGCGGAATCAAGGGACATGAAAGACAACGTCAAGAGGCACAAATCAAATCGATCGATGCCATTCGTGAACGAAATAAGAAACTCATCGAAATCTCAGGATCACTTGCAAAATTCCTTCCGGAAATTTCACCCATACATGCCAACGGCGGTGAAAACGCAAGCACTCCGGAAAAACAGGCAGCGATGACCGATGTGTTGGTAGCCGCCCTCAGAGCAGGCCTTACAAATGTGGTCACCTACACGATTGATGACCTAGGCACCCCGATCACTGGGCTACCCGGAAACGAAACGGATCGCGTCGGTATTCACCCTTTGGGACACGACGAAGCTTTTGGCGGCGTTCCTGCTTGGATGACCCGAGAACAAATCCGCATCAGTCACGTCAACCAAATCAAAACCATCGTCGAGAAGCTCAAGAAAACCCCAGAAGGCAACGGCACGATGTTTGACAACACCATGATCATGTATTTCCCAGAAAACGGTGAAACCCACCATGGTATCGGTTTAGAATCTCCATTCATCATTCTTGCAGGCAACAACTGCAGCCTGAAGAACTTGGGAAATCGTTACGTGCGTCTACCATACCATGGCAACGAAGGCCACAAAACCCTCGGTAACTGGTATACCACTTTACTTAACGCTCACGGTAACCCGATAGAGCACTACGGTGACCTCGATCTTGAAATGGCTCGCAAAAAACTTCCACAAACCGGAGCGATCAAACAATTCATGGCTTAAAGCATTTTGCTCGAATAATCCATAAGATTGGAGATACATAAAACTTGATGATGGGTTGTTGCATTCTTGTAAAAAAGGACGATGTTTTATTCATGAAAACTTTCATCCTTTTTACCGCCCTTCTCACATCTCTTGGATCCATCTCAATCGCAGAGGAAATCAAAGCCGTTGCTCCGGTAAAAATCGAAGAGGCTGAAAAACAACTCGCAACCGGAGCCCAGCTTCTGGATGTGCGGACCAAGGAGGAATGGACTGAAGGTCATCTCAAAGGAGCCAAACTCGTCACCGTCACCGAAGATGGTTTTCTTGAAAAAGCCAAAGCGTTGCTGGATCCTAAAAAGCCCGTGGTGGTCTATTGCAGAAGCGGCAAACGCAGTGCGATGGCAACCGAGCAACTGCGTGCCAATGGTTTCACTGTGTTTGATCTCGAAGGCGGGATCACCGCATGGAAAGCGGCGGGCAAAGCTGTTGAGAAGTGAGTTAATATCTGCCCGTAAAGCAAATTATCTACCTTACAAATTGACAAAAATGGTAAGGCAAACGATCTTACCTACATGCTGATCAAAGTCACAAGTAAACGGCAAGCCACTTTTCCTGCTTCAGTGCTGGAGGCCCTTGGTGCTGCTCCCGGTGACCATCTGGAACTCCTGCCACGCACAGACGGATTTCTACTCAGAGCGAGATCTATTGATCGCACTAAGTTAGCTCCACTCCGCAATCAAATCGGCAGAAAACCAAAGCCCTTCAATCTCGAAACCTTCCGCGAACAACAGCATGACCCATCGCTACGGGATTGATACCTCAATCTTCATCCGCCTCCTCACCGGAGATCCCCAGACAGATTACGAAAAAACGGTGAAGCGCTTTGAAGCACGACTGGAAAAAGAACCTCAGGCTGAATTCTTTGTATCCAATCAGGTCATTGGTGAGGCTTACATCGCCTTGCAACACCATTACAAGATCACCAAAACAGAAGCAAAGTCAGCGATCATCAGTGTCCTTTCCAGCGGTCTATGCTCCCCTGTTAATGGTGCTTCAGTTATGGAAGCTCTCCACGCCAATCACGGCTGTGGACTGATCGACAGGCTCATCGCTGATGACTACGCAAAAGATGGAATCGCTTTGCTAACAAACGATCAAAAGATGAGCCGTCTTCCCTCAGCTCAAAAACTGTAGCAGTTATATCTGGCTGATATTCTCTCATCCACTTGGATACATTACAGATTTATCTTGCTTATTCGTTATTTTCAGTATTTATTGAAAACACAGGAATAAATAAATGAAACTACCAAATGAACTGAAAAGAATCGAAGTCTTTTACGATGGTCGCTGTGGGATGTGCTGCAGCTTTCACGAATGGATCAATCGGCAACCACGCGCGTATCGAATCGAATTTATCCCCTATCAATCGCAGATGGCGGAAACGGTATTCCCTGGCATAGGCACACTCGATCCGGCCCGTGAGATGATTGTGAGAACTGATCAGGGCGAAATTTTCCGCGGAGCCGAAGCATGGGTGCTGTGTCTCTACAGCTGTGCGAATCATCAAGCCACTGCAGGAAAGCTAGCCAGCCCGGGGCTGCTATCGATCGCCATCCATAGTTGTCGCCTGCTTGCGGCGAATCGGCATTCACTCAGCAAGGTCTTTTTTAGAAGAAAAGACAAGCAGGTGCGTAAAACCCTCCACCAGATGCAAACACCCGAATGCGCGAGCGAATACTGCCTAACCAAATAAACCACCATGAACCTATTCACTATAGAAACCGCCCTCCGTATCGCCGGACTGATGCTCACCGGCCTGGTCCTTGCGAACTTCGTCGCAGCAAAGCGCTGGGATTATTCAGGAAACCTAACAGACACCATGACCATCATCCGGCAGATCTTTCACGTCCACTGCGCTTACATTATCGCCATCATCGCAGGCCTTGCACTACTCTGCCTCGGCTGGCCACAGCTCCTGATGGAAAAAGGTATGGGACAAGTTGTGAGCGCGTTCTTTGCTGTGTTCTGGTTAAGTCGGGTCATCGTCCAACTCACCTATTATGATAGCGAGCTAAGAGCCCAAAACCGTTGCTGGGACGTTTTCTTCCTAGCTGTATTTCTCACCCTCGCCATCATCTTCGCATTAGCCACATTATCCCCATGAAAGAATTATTAGAAATCGGCCTGCAAATCGGCGGCTATTCGCTGGCTTTGTTATGCATCGCTAGCTTTTGGATTCCGAAAATTCTGAGGTGGAAGGAAAACGTCGCCACACTTCCTCCATTGCTGCGCGAGTTATGGTGGACCTATTCATTTTATGTTTGGAGCAGTCATGTATTCTTCTCCGTGTTGACGCTTAGGTTCGGCGATTGGCTGATGAGCGGATCTAGTTCCGCCATCGCCATGAACACGTTCATGCTGCTCTGGTGGTCCGTCAGACTGTATTTGCAGTTTTTTGGATTCGATTTCAGTGAGATAAAGAATAACAAATTCAACTGCATAGCGAAACATATGCTCACCTTGCTCTTCATCGGATTAGTCATCCTGTTCGGCGGCTTGATTTGTTGGAACTTAGGTTGGCTTACATAAACTCATGATTCTTATCATTCCATTTCTTGTCCTTATCGGTATCGCAGCAGGTCCTATCCTCGCAACCGCGAAGACAACTTTCCTCAGGCGCACCTATGGATGGTTGTTGCTGTTCATGTTACTCATCAATGCGCATCTCGCTCTGATGGCTACTGATCCATTCACACGCATGGTTGGAATCTGTTGTGTGCTACTAGGCGGTATGAAAGGCCTTGTCTATGCGGAGTGGGCGAGAACGGAAAAACTCACTCTACCCCGCTACGCGATTTTTTCCTTACTCTGGTTCGGCATGGATCCAGGAACGTTTCGATTCAAAAATCCGGATCTCAGTTGGAAAAATGATATCGTCATCGGGGCCATTCTAACATTCAACGGACTGGTCGGATTATGGCTTGTTGCCAACCTCGGGTGGAATCATATCGTCATCATGTTTATCCCTCTGAGCATCGCATTCCACTTTGGGTTGCTGCGCATGCTCAAAGGCACACTGAGATATTTTGGTTTCCCCGTGAGAACCTTGTTTCCCAATCCTCTCGAAACCCATGGCATCGGGGATTTTTGGAGCCGTCGTTGGAACATCGGTTACTCACAAATGATGCAACGCCTTGTAGGCAGACCTGTCGAAGCCATCGTTGGAAAATCAGCGGGTGTAATGGCAGTTTTCATCTGCTCCGGGCTCTTGCATGAGATCGCGATCACCCTGCCTGTCATGTCAGGCTTCGGTTTACCTACCCTGTATTTCACCTTTCACGGATTGCTCACCTTGTTAGAAAAAAAATGGAAACGACCCCTCGGAAAAATCCCAACACTCATTTGTGTTATCTTGCCCTTGGGTTGGTTGTTCCCGAAAACATTCCAAACCGAAGTTATCGTGAAATGCATCAGCGTTTTCGCTTAGACCTATTGTGAGATGGATTTGGTATGAAGTTCCTGGTTCCTGGTTGAGCTTCGCGCTTCCACATATTTGAACCCAGAACCCAGAACTAGGAACCCTGAACCGCAATTTCAAGCAACTTCAGATACTCTTCCTGCGGGATTTCATAACCACCAAAAGTTCTCAAGTGATCCGTCATCCATTGCGTATCCAATAATTCAAACCCTTTTACACGGAGTCGATCTACCAACGCGATCATCGCGATTTTCGATGCCCCGGTTTTCCGAGAAAACATACTCTCTCCGAAAAAGGCTTTGCCCAATGAAACTCCATAAAGCCCGCCTTGAAGTCCATTTTCATCCCAGCACTCCACGGAATGCGCATGACCCACATCATGAAGTTGGCAGTAGCTTTCCAAAATCACAGGATCGATCCATGTTTCTTCTCGTTCTGAACAACCCATCATGACCTCGCGAAACGCGGTATCGAAGCGGATATCAAACGGTTTTTTGTTCCAAAGTTTCCTTAAGTTATTCGAAACATGAAATCGATCATCTAACGGAATCAATCCACGCATCTTGGGTTCATACCAAAAAATTTCGCCATCATCAGCCATCGGAAAGATTCCTTGGCTGTAGGCTTGCAGGAGCAGATTTGGAGGTATGATTTGCAACCCACCCAATCAACTCGGATTTGGTTCATAAAGCAACCAATCACCTTGCGGCAAGGGCTTCGCCCCATCCAGACACGAATTCCATTCCCACACCCAAGCGTTCACATGCTCTCCAGTTTCCAATTCCAGTCCAGCCATCACGCGCCGGTATTCGTAAGGTTCTTCGTAGTGCTCGGAAATTCCTTCGAACGCATCCAACTCGATGAGTTGGGCTTCTGAAACCCGATAGACCTCACCTAAAACCCGTCCCACATTATCCAATTTGAGCGCTGGGAAAAGAAACTCAGGATTCTCGTCGATAAGGTATATCTTCCCTCTCACGGTTCCTCTTCCAATCAACTTCGCTCCATCCATCCGAAAATGGTTAGACCCGCCAATTCTCAGCGTTCCGTAAACAAATACGGCATGCGTGCTCATTTACGTGACTGTTGGGAAACCTCACTGTCTAACATGACTCTGAGATCATCCAGACCTTGTCCGGTATCGGCTGAAATCGGTATGATCTCAACTTTCGGAAAACGCGTTTTGAACATCGCGAGGTTTTCCTCAGAGCCTTCCAAGTCCATCTTGTTGGCAATGACTTTCCACGGGAATTTCGCGAGCTCTTCATCATACTCTTTGATCTCGGTGCGCAAAATCTGTAGATCGCTGATCGGATCCCGACCCTCGCTACCCGCCATATCGACTACGAAAAGCAACACACGGCAGCGCGTGATGTGACGCAAGAACTCATGACCTAGGCCACGATTTTCATGCGCACCTTCGATCAAACCTGGAATGTCCGCAACCGTGCAGCGACGGAAGCCACCGAACTCCACCACGCCTATCATTGGCTGCAAGGTCGTAAATGGGTATGAACCGACTTTCGGTTTGGCTTCTGAAATTTTTCCTAACAGCGTGGATTTACCCGCATTCGGGAAACCTACTAAACCGGCATCTGCGATACGGCGCAGTTCCAAATAAAACACACCTTGTTGTCCGGGAGTGCCGAGCGTGTGCTCAATTGGGGTTTGGTTGGTCGCGGTGCGGAATTTGAAGTTTCCCTCTCCGCCGATACCTCCCTCGCACAACACAAAGGTCTGACCTTCTTCGATCAAGTCTGCAATCGGATCGAGCTCGATGCCGTCATCGCTTCGCTCGTATTCCACCGCTTCGTTCACGGTTCCAGCGTTGGTTCGATAAACCACCGTCCCCGGAGGCACTTTGCCGATGATCGTTTTTCCACTTTTGCCGGTTTTCTTGTGTCCACCACCCGGCTTGCCGTCCTCGGCGATGAGCTTCGGATCGAAGTGATACTGACGCAGGGTATCGGTCGAATTATCGACCACCAACATGACTTTGCCACCATTTCCACCATCGCCGCCATCCGGACCTCCGCGAGGGACAAATTTCTCACGACGCCATGAAACCGCGCCGTCTCCGCCGTCTCCTGCTTTCGCCAAAATCCTGATGTGATCGATGAACATGCCCGAAGCTTCTATTCACCCAAACGAAACCGTCAACGGCAATGAGCACCCAAAAACTAAAAGAACCTTACTAAATTTAGGAATTAACCACAAAGAACTCAGAGAGCTCAAAAATAAGAGGAGTCAAAGCCAACCGAGAAGCGCGTCAGCCCTCTCTGTGCTCTCTGTGGTTAAACCTCTTCTAAGATCATCAAGCAAAGCCCAGCGCGCGTTGTTTCATCTGGGTCGACATCAAATTGAGCGCATTCGCCCGGGTCGGTGCCAAATGCTCTTTCAGGCCGGTTTTCTCAATGAAACTCATGTCCGCCGTCAAAATATCGTCCGGCGTCTCCCCGTTCAGGACGTTGATAAACAAAGCGATCATCCCTTTGGTGATCAGCGAATCTGAGTCGGCAAAAAAATAGACTTTCCCGTCCTTTGCCTTGGCATCCAGCCATACCTGCGATTGGCAACCTTTGATCAAGTGCTCGCCATTCCGCGCCTCATCGTCCAGAGGCTCCAGTTTCTTCCCCAATCCAATCACATACTCATACCGCTCGGTCCAATCTTGAAAGATACCCAAGTCCTCCAACAACCGCTCCTGTTTTTTTGCAATACCGCTCATGAATTCGCTGACCGCAATGAACTCCATGATCTGGAAAACTTCAAGCCCTGTCTGTGAGATCTTAAAGCGTGAAGAGCCCGATCTGTTTATTTCCCCTGAATCAGCAACTTCGGTTGCTCGATGGAGAAAACCAAAGCCATGGTCGCTGTAAGGTGCATACGAGAAGACATGTAGTAACCTTTATCATACATATCACGACCCGGTAGGGCGACGTATGACCCATCATGGCAACGTGCCATATTCAACCACGCCTTGTTATAATCCATCATCTCGCGGATCGCTTTTTCATCTCCAGAAACATTCACTCCAATAAGCGCGCAGCTCACACCAAGAACGCTGTCCGCATGACAATCGTTGATGTATTTTTGGGAGCTGGTGAGGCCTTTCGCAGCAAGTTTGATGTAATCTCTGTTAGCTTCACTATCCTCGCCGAGCTTGTGTGCGATGATCGCCAAACCTTGGCGACCCGATGGCGAATACGCACACGCATCCGTGTGGTAGCCGATAAACCCATCTTTGGTGGTGCTCTTCTTTAAATAATCATAAGCCATATCGATCTTATTCTGATCCACCTTAGCTCCACATTTTTTTGCTAACTGCCAGGCCGTGATACCCAGTGCCGTGGTGATGTTCATCGTGCCGTAGCCACCCACATTGGTGTTGTGACCTAAACCGCCCGTGCGGAATTTGTGACCGACATTTCCCATCTTGCCATGAGTGCGATCCGCGTAGTTCGCCATGTCCTCGACCTGACCGCTCTCCAATACCGCTGCAAGTCCTTGTATGGTTTCAAGCACCGCTTCATCTTTCGTCGCGAGGTAATATTCAGAAAGCAAAATGCACTGATACGATGCAGGCCAGACCCATATCCCTTTTTTTGGAATGGTATTCCATGAATATACCAACTTTTTCACCTCATCGGTTTTTCCAGCCGCTAACAACGCAAGTCCACTCAGGCATTTTGCATGGCATTGCTCATCATTGATGAACGGATGATTGGAAAGGTAGTCCATCGACCTCTTCGCAAGCAGCGAAGATTTCTTACATTGCCTTGGATAGGTTTCAGAAAAACGACCGATAGCCTCAAGTTGAATCACAACATCTAACAGTTTTTTGCCACGCTTTATACTGAGATTCAGCTTACCATCTTTGCCTTCCGAATCCTCGATCGCATTTCCAAAATCCATGATAGGTCCCTCGTAACCGATATCAGGAAATTCTCTCATACGTGTGAGGTGATGACCAAAGCGATGCTCTACAGCAAAAGCCTTTCCATTCACTCCCGTGATCACATCATCGATTTGAAGCACGCCCTCTGCCGGACTCTCTTTGAAAATGTATTTCACCGTGAACGACTTGCTTTCCAGAGTGCCTCGCGCACCGGTCGGCCCCAGGTTCACCAAGTATCCTGGCACATCCTTATCTGGACCTTCTTTCGTCGGCTCATTCCATCGACCCCGATTGTTCTCCTCAATCGCCTCAAGCTTCATTCCGAAAAACGAACATAGAAAAAGCAAAACCAAGGAAACGTGAGTGATACTATTTTTCATACGATGATCTTATAAGTGAATTATCCGCCTTCAATACGTCTGTAAACGTATCGTCTATCTTCCAAATCCCCCAATACCCCAATCCCCCAATCCCCCAATCCCCCAATCCCCCAATCCCCCAATCCCCCAATC
>JAJTHK010000134.1 GCA_021298895.1 Luteolibacter sp. | reverse complement strand
GGGATTCCCGGGTATGATCGCGTGTTTTTTCTTATCGCTCTCCAGAGTTGCATAGGCACCCTCTGAGGTGTCGAGGCGGAGATTTTCCTCACGAGTGGTGGAGTCGAAGCCGTGGCAGGAGAAACATTTATCCGAGAGGATAGGTCGTATATGGGCGTTGAAGACAACGGTTTCTGGGATGCCAGCTGGTGCCTGCGATGCGGAGATTTTGTTTTCCGTACGTAACAAATGCAAACCTCCTAACGCTACAAGGCAGAGTGGTAAAACAATCAGTATTGTGTGTCGGAGGCGTGGCATGGGAGGATATAGGTAGGAAAATGCTTGATTGGCAATTAACTACGAAACTCCCCGTGGTCAAATTTCAATGCATCCACCCCCACCCCCCACCCCCCTATCTACAAGCACCGAACCCAAGCTCATTTTACAATCTTTGTCACAGCTGCGACAAAGATTGTAAAATTGGGATGATCGAGAGGGTGAGGAAATGAATTCCGTTGGATGGTTATTTCGTCGCATCGCTACCCGCGAATGGAAGTTTTGAATTTTTGGCATCGATGTAGCCACCGAGTTCGTAGACGTTTTTGTAGCCGTAGGTTTGGAGAGAAATCAGCGTGGAGATATTAAGTGAAGCTCCGGCTGATTTCAAAGGCATGGCGCGTGGTGCGTTGTTGAAATTATTGTTGCAGTAGATGAGGATGCGCGTGTCTTTATCGGGGAAAATTTTCGCCAGAGATTCTTCGGTGAAATCGGTGAACGGTAGGTTTACTGCGCCTACAACATGCAGCATGGCAAATTTGTCGGCACTACGGGCATCGAGGATGATCGTGCCTTTTTCATTAGTCATTTTGAGAAATGCATCCTGATCGATCACACGGTTGACGCGTTGGATTTCAACGGCGTGGGCATCTTTAAGGAAAGTCTGGATGTCGACGTGAGGATTTTTCGGTGTATCGGCAAAAGCTGAGCTTATAGCGATGGACAGAACGCAGAGCATTTTTAAATGGATGGATGTTTTCATGACGCTGCGAGCTTAGCACCATGAAAGGTCGGCTTTGTGTAAAGGCGTTGTAAATTTTACTCTGCCTTGATATCTAGGCCTGCGGTGAATTCGGAGAACTGCTGTTTCAGCGAATTGTTCCAGATATTTTTCTCTTTCGCCGCGGACTGCCATGCGATTGCAGCAGCCTTGCATTGTTCTAACAATTTGGTGGAGCCTGGCTTATTTTTCCAGAGAGATGGTGGATACTTTTTCATGAATCCCACTAATAATTCATCTGAAACTGTCTCGGCATCGGCTTTAGCGAAGGCAGCTAGTGCCAATTTATCGAGTTCGGTCTCGTTGACTGCATGTTTTGCTGGCTTGGGTTTTACTGAGGTCGTTGTGGTAGCTTTTTTGATCTTGTCCAAATTTTTCCAATCAGGGCTGATCTCGACTTCCTGAGTCGCAGATTCACCTGGCAAGCCGGTTGCGAGTTGGAAGCATTGTTTGGTAAAGTCCCAAACGCCAGCCGATGCTGAATGGCCGACATCGGGCCAAGTTCCACCGATGTAGCAAAAATCCTTTTTATCGATTTCATCACGAAAACGCCCATACCATTCGAGGCGATTATATGGAGCACCACCAAAGGAGAGTTGTGTATCTTTCTCGCCACAAGAAATCGCGAACGGAATTTTTTTCGCTTCGGCTTTGATTTCACCATAGCCATCTGTCGCCCATGAGCCGCCGGAATGCGCGGAAACTCCGCAAACCCATTTGGAATTCAACATGGTGAAGCGGTGCGTAAACTGACTACCGCCCGAGAAGCCATAAAGAAACATTTGGTCGTGAAGTTTATAAGTTTTTTTAAGTGTCTCAAATAGGTCGATGAGTTTTTCGGCATGAATTCCATCGCCGTTTTGATAAGGACGCTCGCCTTTTGTTTCGAAAGACGGGCCGATGACGATTACATCTCCACGATTCGCCCAACCTTTCATACCAGCCGCGCCATTACCTTTACCGCCAGCACCATGGACGCCGACGACGAGTTGATAGGTTTTCGCGGGGACTACGGGATCTGGAGTGTAAACATGGCAATCCATGCCTTGCTTATCTTTAATCACGGTCTCTGCTGCAAAGGCATGGGCACATAAGACAGCAGAGAGTAGAATGGTTTTGAGTGGGGAATCCATATATTAGTAGACGTAGTTCTAGGTTGTAATTTATGCAATCTGGCGAAAGGTATGAAGCACAAAATCCTTTTAAGAGGCAGCAAAGCGACAACGTCAAACGCCCAAGGCGGCATTACTTATCATTCCAAAGCCATGCATCTGCCTGACTATCAGTTTTACGACTTAATAGTGTATATGATATCCTCGAGTTTCTTCGCCTCTGCAGCGGCAGATTCAAGAGTCCCCCCCTGCGGAACGCCAGGGCGTAGCGGTTTGGTTTCTGCGTGAATCGCCTTCTGATAAAATTGCATTCTTTGTTTAACTGCAACGAGTCTCGCAGCATCAAGCAAGTCATTCGCAGACGCTAATTGAGCCGATGTCGTGTCACCAAAGAACGCGATCAACGGTTGTGCCATCATCCAATGACCCGCGGCGTCGGGATGAATCGTATCTTTTTGCACGGTGAAATTCGGATCGCTTGCTTTCGCAAGATCGACCTTTTTCCGCATATCCGAGTGAAGATCCACAACGTACCAACCATTGTCTCGTTGTTTCACCATCCAAGCTGAATATGCACCAAGCACCGTGTCGTAATCGAAGCCGGGCTTGCCGTGATTATCAAAAATTGGTGGAGTCATGTGCACGACCTCGGCGTTGTATTTTTTTGCAGCGGCTCGCAATTTCACATTGCCTTCCTGGAAGCGTGCGGCTCTTTGATCATCCAGTTCTTTATAGATGCCGCAGTTCATTCCGTAGCAGGCGATGATGAGATCGGGTTTCGTTTTCTCAAGGACGCGTTCCAATCTCTCATGCAGGTCAGGTCTCGGAAAACGGCCGCCGGCATGGTTATCCTCGCTGAGTCCAGAGATCGTTTCACTAGCCACTCCTGCATTGACGACGGTAAAGCGCCGATCGGGATATTTTTTTACCAGCCATGCATCGAAGTCTGTCACATAATCTCCCATTTGAGTGATGCTATCACCAAGGATGAGAATGGTTTTTTTACCTTCTAACAATTTCTCGGAGGCGCTTGCCATCGAAGAAACTGAGAGAAGGACAACGCTTAGGATGGAGAAAATTCGATTCATATTCATGAGATGAGTTTTAGGCATTACGATGCTATAATGGGATCTCATTCAGCGATCTTTAATCATCCATTATCCCCCGCCACACTAATCCTGCGGAACGTGAGGCTCGAAGGTCATGGAGCGCTCGTGTTCACGGGCTTTGGCAGCGCGTTTGGCTTGCATATGAAAATATTCTTGGGCGCGAAACGGCTTGTCGCCTTTCTTTGCGGTGATGGGCTTTGAACTACCATCGGCCTGGATGCGATAAGCATTTTGATTGTCTTTGAAATAGGTTTCCAAAATTTTCACCAAGCGACGCTTGATGGCTTTGTCCTCGATTGGGATCATTAGTTCGACACGTTTTTCGAGGTTGCGGGTCATCCAGTCAGCCGAGGCGATGAAGACTTCAGGTTCGCCGCCTTGGTGGAAATAGAAAAGACGAGCGTGTTCGAGAAAGCGATCGATCACAGAAACGACTTCGATGTGTTTGGAAAATTTTTCACCAGGAATGAGGCAGCAGATGCCGCGGACATTGAGTTGCACTTCGACCCCGGCTTGAGATGCTGAGTAGAGTGCGGCGATGATATCGGGGTCTTGGAGCGAGTTCGTTTTGGCAATGATTTTTGCGGGTAAGCCTTGTTTGGCACGCTCCGATTCTCCCGCGATTAAATCTAACAACCGAGGCTTCATTGCGGAGGGAGCGGGAATGAGGCGTTGGAAGCGAAGAAGTTTGGATCGGCCTGTCACGGCATTGAACAAAAGCGATGCGTCGTTGCCGTATTCCGATTTGCAGGTGAGGTAGGATAGATCGGTATAAAGGCGTGAAGTAGTCTCGTTGTAATTTCCTGTTCCGAGATGGACGTAACGACGCAGACTGCCGGACTCACGACGAACGATAAGACAGATTTTCGCGTGAGTTTTGAGGTTTTTCACTCCGTAAACAATTTGCGCTCCAGCGCGTTGTAGCTCATCGGCACGAGTTAGGTTGCGAGCCTCATCGAAGCGAGCTTTCAGTTCAACCAATGCGGTGACGTGTTTACCGTTCTCAGCGGCTTTGATCAACGCATCGATGATACGTGACTGACGAGCCGTGCGATAAAGAATTTGTTTGATCGCAATAACATCAGGATCAATAGCGGCCTCTTCGATCAAGCGGATGACGGGATCGAACGATTCGTAAGGATGGAATAGCAGCACGTCGCTAGCGGCGATGGTTTCAAACATCGATGCGCCGGGCGCAATTGCAGGGCTGTTTTGTGCGGGCCATTCTTCGTCGCGCAAATGATCAAAGCCTGGAAGAAACGCGAGCTCCATAAACGAGGCTAAACCGAGAGGACCATTGTGATGGAAGATTTCCTGCGGAGTGGTTCCAGTTGCGGTGCGGATCATTTGAAACAGGTCGCGCGGCGCATCGGCGCGAATTTCCAAGCGAACCGTATCGGCGAAACGACGCGCAGTCAGCACATCTTCCATTTCATCCGCGAGGTCCGTGGCATCTTCTTCCTCGACGGCTATATCTCCGTTGCGGGTCACACGAAATACAGCGCTAGCGGTTATTTTTTCCCCGGGAAACAAGCGATCCGCATTTGCGGCGATAAGATCCTCAATGAGTATAAACGAATGCTTTTCGTCATCGGTATGGACGGAAATTCTACGAGGTAAATTGTCGTGAATCGGAATTAAGACATGGCGATTGGTTTGATCGCTCGGATCTAACAATCGACAAGCGATGATGTTATGCAATGCAGGAACGATTGGAGGAGGAGAATTTGGATCGACCGCCAAGGGCGTGAGGAGCGGCGATATGTTGTCCTCAAAAATGGCAGCGGTTTGGGCACGTTGCGTATCAGTGAGTTGTTCTACGGAGAGCAAAAGAATTCCCTTTTCCGCAAGAGCGGGAATAAGCACCTGATTGAGGAGTCGGTATTGATCCTCGTTCATTTTCAAAACCCGCTCACGAATTGCCGCGAGATTACGGATTGGGGTGTAGCCGGAGTTATCGCGAGTTTTTCTACCACTGCGTTTTTGCAGCATCAGCGAACCAACGCGGACCTGGAAAAACTCGTCGAGGTTGGATGCGGTGATAGCGAGGAATTTCACTCGCTCCAAAAGCGGCATAGTAGCTTTCAACGCTTGATCGAGTACACGCTGATTGAATTCGAGCCAGGAGAGTTCGCGGTTGTGATATTCGGGCATGATGTTTTGGAAACTTTAAATATTAAATTTAAATTCTAAGATTAGTTATCTTCGTCGACGATGACTTTGAGGCCGAAGACCTGTTCGAAGAGATCGGCTTTTGCGTCCATGGCGAGGCGTTCGATGGCGGCATCTTCCAGCCCGACTAAGCGAATGTGGAGCTTGCCAGAGGAACGTGTGATTTCGATTTTTGAAACGCGTTGGGCATGAGTGCGTTCGAGCGCATCGGCCACACGTAGGATGGCGGCGAGTTTACAAACACGGATGCGCTCTTCTGCCGTGAGGGCTGCGTAGGCAGGGTGATCCATGCGCGGTACTGAATGTCGATGGTAACGTGAAACCAATGCCACGATGGTGACATCCATGCGATCCAATCCGAAAATTTCCGAGTTCAGGATGATGTATTCGGAATGTTTGTGATGAGCGCGTGGGCTGACGTAGGTGCCGACCTCATGCAGGATCGCCGCGACTTTCAATAAGAGGATATCATGTTCATCGAGCTGATGAAGATCATGAAGGTTTGCGACAAAATGTTCACAAAGTTTTCCAACATATTCGCCATGACCGGGATCTGACTGGTAGCGATCTGCAAGGATGCGGGCGGAGCGCAGCACTTCGGCCGCGAACGTATCACCTAATTCTCTGGATGCTAAAAGATCATGGAGGAGGCCTTGTTCGTATTCGCTAACAGGAATATGAACTTCTTTCAGTGAAAGCGTTTCAGCGATGGCGAGATTGATCTCGAGAGCGGGAATCAAAGCCTCGGCGGTTTGATAATCGAGCTGGAAACGTTTGACGGCTTCGAGATCTGTTAGGGCGGCGGCATCTGTGGTGAAGTTGCGCAGTTTTTTCAACGAACATGCCTCGTTGCTTTTTGTGACGAAGCTCGCAACCGATTGAATTTCATAACCGATAAGGACGATTCCATCGATGGAAACATCCGAATAATCATGACGAAGCTGCGCTAAATTTCCCGCAGCATGTTCGCGTATAACACGTAACAGAGACGGGCCTTCGGCATGGGAAGCTTCTACTGCCTCGCGGGTACGGTGAGTGCCCATGCGATAACTCGTGTAGCGAGTGATCAGGCCTTCTTGGAAAAGCAGGGCGCGGGTGTTGCCTGGACCGACGTGTACAACCAACGCGGTGCGCTGCGTCATGGCTGGTAAGTGCTGGATGCGTCGCCGAGTCTTGAGATAAATCAGACGGGTCATTTCACCATCATCAATCATGGAAACGGGCACGCGGCAGGCAACGCGGATGCGGTTGAGCACAGCCTCATGATTGGTTGCTTCGTGGAGCACATTGGTCGCAACAGCGCGGGTGAAACTATAGGGGTCCAGCCCGAGTTCAGCCAAATTTTGCTGATAACCACGGATGATGGAAACGATGCGCTCGGTGGTGGCATTTGAGATTATATTTCCACCAAATACATCGTGAGCGAGTGGCGCTGGCTGCTCGAGAAAATCGATGGGCAAAAAATTTCCATCTTTGGTTCGTTCTGCGATCA
Source organism: Luteolibacter sp. (assembly GCA_021298895.1). Taxonomy (GTDB): domain Bacteria; phylum Verrucomicrobiota; class Verrucomicrobiia; order Verrucomicrobiales; family Akkermansiaceae; genus Luteolibacter. Next base: position 14,959 of record JAJTHK010000134.1, on the reverse strand, counting down.
TCATTGAAACCGAACTTGCGCCAATATGCAGCGCCGTGAACAAAGTCGTCTTGTCGTCGGTAGGTAGTGAACGTTTTTCCCCTGCTAGCGCCATGCCCGATATGAGATATGATTAAGCCATTTTACAATCCTGAATGTGTGACAAGAACGACTAATATCAAGACAAGGCTTGTCACATCGATGTCACGGGGAGATAAACAATCATGCCAGTCAGCGGAGCTCTAGAAAGATACTTGGTGAAACCAGGTTCAAAAGTCGATCTCGCAAAAATCGATTCGGACGAACGTGCCTTGTTCCAAGAGGGAGGAAAAGACGACAGTGCGAAGGCTTTTGACAACCTTCAGGACGAACTCCAATACCTGCAAAAAGTCCTCTATGCACAGAACAAGCATCGGATTTTACTCGTTTTGCAAGCGATGGATACGGGCGGCAAGGACGGCTGCGTGAAGCACGTCTTTTCAAGGATTGACCCACAAGGAATCCACGTTCGTTCATTTAAAAAGCCGACCGAAGAAGAGCTAGCCCGGGATTTCCTGTGGAGGATACATGAAAAAGTTCCACGCAATGGCGAGATGGTTATTTTCAACCGCAGCCACTACGAGGACGTTATCGCGGTGAAGGTGAAAAAGTTGTTTCCGGATAAAGTTTGGAAACAGCGCTACCAGCACATCGTCGATTTCGAACGCATGCTCGCCGAAGAAGGCACAACGGTGGTGAAAATATACCTGCACATTTCCAAAGATGAGCAGAAACGCCGTATCGTTTCCCGACTGGAAAACCCCGATAAGCATTGGAAATTTCATCCCGACGATCTCAAAGACCGCGCGCTCTGGAATGATTTCATGAAAACCTACGAAGATCTCCTTTCCAAGACCTCCACCGAACACGCACCTTGGTATGTCGTACCTGCGAACCGCAAGTGGTATCGCAACCTATGCGTCGCGCGCATCATGGTCGATACGATGAAGCGCCTAGACATGAAGCTTCCAACCGTCGATTGGGATCCCAAGAAAATCGTCGTGGAGGATTGAGATGTCTGCGAAACTACTCGGCTTCGCCGCAGCAGCGGAGGTGAAGGATCATGCAAGTTTTGCGATGGCGATTCGTGCCGAACTGGAGACCGTGAGAGATTTACTCGGTTCAAATATGATCGTCATTTCTGGTGCCAATACAAAACTTGAACTCATTTTATTACGAACCTGCATTGAGCTTCGTATTCCGACCATTGTGCTTTTGCCACATATTGATCCATTCCTCGATGAAGAAACCTCATCGCTACGTAATACCCTACTCAGTGTTTCACTTGCGACATATCCCCTCCTCGCATCTTCTCAATCTCTCGCCATCCTCGAATGGGCGGACGCATTATTATGCGCTTGCGACGATCACGAAGATGAAATGCTCATGGACGCATTAGCCCTTGGTATTCCCACCCGGAAACTACATTCCATCAATTTATCCGCTAACTGGACTCACACACCCCAACCTGCACACTCACCAAGACACGGCTTTCCAACAAGACGCGAACTACTGGAATATCTGGATAAGCGGTTTCATCATTGAGCCCTCACACACCTCCGTTTAATTCTCTCATTATGAAGCCTAAAAGCCGTTCATTTGTACTGTGTTGCCTGTCCCTAGCGTTCCACTCGATCGCTCCTGCATTTGCCCAAACCGCAACCAAACCGAACGTCATCATCATCATCACGGATGATCAAGGTTACGGCGAAATCGCAGCGCACGGAAATCCCGTGATCAAAACTCCGATCCTCGACAAGCTTCACAGTGAGAGCATTCGGCTCACCAATTTTCATGTCGATCCCACCTGCTCACCCACGCGCGCGGCCTTGCTGACAGGTCGCTATTCCACCCGCACAGGCGTGTGGCACACGATCAACGGTCGGTCATTGATGAACCCCAAAGAGCTGACCATGGCGGAAGTTTTCAAGTCAAACGGCTACACCACAGCCATGATAGGCAAATGGCATCTCGGCGATAACTACCCGTTTCGCCCTCAGGATCAGGGTTTCGAGCATACCATTCAACACCTAGGCGGCGGCATTGGAAACGGTGCGGATTACTGGGAAAACGATTACTCCGACGACACTTACTTAACCAACGGCGAGTGGAAAAAATACGAAGGTTACTGCACGGATGTTTGGTTCCGAGAGGCGTCGCGTTACGTTGAGAAAAAGCGCGACAAGCCGTTCTTTCTTTATCTCGCCACTAATGCCCCGCACTCGCCACACAATGTGTCCGATGCTTACGCTAAACCCTACCGAGATGCGGGAATACCGGATGAATTAGCAAAGTATTACGGAATGATCACCAACATCGATGAAAACCTCGGACGTTTCCGTAAAAAACTTACCGATCTCGGGCTCGCAGAAAACACCTTACTGATCTTTATGACCGACAACGGCACAAGTGCTGGCTATATTGATGAAAAGGCAAAGTATCCCTACTTCAATGCCGGAATGCGAGGTTGGAAAGGCTCGGCATGGGATGGTGGACATCGCGTGCCTTGCTTTTGGCACTGGCCTAAAGGAAATCTAACAGGAGGTCGTGATGCGACGGAACTTTCCGCACACATCGATGTTCTACCCACACTGGTCAATTTGCTTGAACTGAAAAAACCAGAAGGTCCGATCGTTGATGGCTTGCCATTGACCCAACCTCTTCAAGGTGTTCAAGAAGAAATCTGGCCGAATCGCACACTCTTCGTTCACGTCCAACGTGCATTTCTCCCGCCTAAATGGGACAATTCTGCCTGCATGAATCAAAAATGGCGTTTGGTCGACGGCAAGCAACTCTACGACATCCAAGCCGATCCCGGCCAAAAAACCGACATCGCCGCGGATCAGCCCAAGGTGGTTGAAAAACTACGTAGCGATTACGAAGCTTGGTGGGCATCGCTCAAAACCGACATGGAACAAACCTCACGTTTCCATATTGGCAGCGAGGAAAACCCGATGACGCTCATGAGTCATGACTGGCTCATGCCTACTGGGCAAGCCGCATGGAATCAGAAACACGTCCTACGCGGCGACCTCATTAACGGCCCGTGGGCGGTCGATGTGAAAAAAGCGGGTGAATATGAAATCACACTCTATCGCTGGCCCTCATATTTGGAAAAAGCCATGGATTGCGTCAAAGCCCGACTCACGATCGGTGACTTCGATAATAGCCAAGTCATCGAGAAATCTGCCATAAAAGCGACCTTCCGAGTCAAACTTGAAGCTGGGCCAGCCATGTTGAAAACCTGGCTTACAAGAGCCGATGAAAAAGAACACGGCGCGTATTTTGTGGAAGTGAGGAGAATGGTGAATAGTGAATAGTGAACTTCGAAAAATGAGTGAGCAGAGTCTTCTGGATTATTTCACTCTTCACCACTCACTATTCATCATTCAATACTCAACGACAACGCGCGCGAAAATTCCTCTGACTCGCGATCGCATGCAGCTAGGAAAACTCTGATTTCTTCTAACAGCGCGTCGCAATGTTTGTTCCATTTCGATTTACCGCGCAAAATTTGAGCGCTTTCACGCAGGCCGGTGAAATGAACTTTTTCCGCGCCGGCTTCACGGAGCTCACTGAGTTCGTTGCGAAGAGTTTCAAAAAACGCGAGTTCAAAGCCGTTGCCCGCGGCATTGGCGGTATGAACGAGTGAGACTGTGACGGGTGGTGCGAGAGGTTGGAGTTTGTCGGCGATCGGCGCACAACCGATTTTCACCAACATTTTACGCACACGCTCGAACAGATCTTCGAGATGCAACAAACGTAGCGAGCATTTGCTTTCCAGATACATCTCAACTCCTTGACGAATCTCCGGAGCCATAGAAAAATTTTCATGATCGGCTTCCTTGGCCGCGCGCAGGATCGCATCTTCCAGCCAATCGGTATCATAATCGAGCACCTGGTAGGGACCGATCTGAATCGCGGGGCGTTGGTTAATAAATGAAATCACGGAGTTTATTTGGATGGTTTAATATCTGGGATGGCGGTTCGTTATTCTTTGAACAAACGGCGTTGGAAAGTATCTCTCGCTGCTCGGCGGGAGAGCGATTGAATCTCGGCGATAAACTCGTTCACGTTTTCGAACTGACGATAAACTGAAACGTAACGCACATACGCCACGGGATCGATCTCGTGAAGCTTGTCCATCACCTTGGCACCGATTGATGCCGATGGCACTTCGCTGAGGTGATCCTTGTGAAGATCTGTTAGAATTTCTTCCACCGCTCGATCCAAACGCTCCATCGAGACAGGTCGCTTCTCGCATGCCTTGATCAGACCGCTCATGATTTTCTCGCGGTTTAACGATTCGCGTGCCCCATCGCGTTTCACAACCCGCAACTCCGTACGCTCGATCTGCTCGTAGGTCGTGTAGCGATATCCACACTTCAAACATTCGCGACGACGACGAATCGTCGTCCCGTCTTTCGACGAACGGGAATCGAGAACTTTGTCTTTTTGAGAACCGCATTGGACGCAACGCATGAGGGAATTTTTAGAAGCAACAGCCGCGAGACTAAATCACGATATGGTATCGTCAATTCAAAAACTACGGCATATTTAGTAGTCGATGGTAAAAAGTAAGCTTTTCCGTGATGTTAGTTTTTAGAAAAGAGAGAGTTCTTAGTTCCTGGTTCTTGGTTTTTAGTTGGGCTTCGCGCTTCCAGATATTCGAACCAAGAACCACAATGGAGTGGAACGACATGGACGTGAGTGCGACGCGCGCCCGCAGGGGATCGCCGGTATAGTCCGCCGTAGCTTTTTAGCGTAGGAGGGAGGGCGAAATCAAAGCCGAGTCAACGCCAGCGAGCATTCACCTAAAGACAAAGTCCTGACCGCTTGGACGGAGCGAAGCGGAGTCAAACCAAGAACCAAGAACTAGGAACCGGCAGCAGCCGCTCACCCAATCAATGCGCCGTAAGCGCTCGGAGTGAGCAATCCAGCGATTTGATCTGGCTTGGAAATTTTGATTTTGAAAATCCAACCATCTCCATAAGGCGCGGTGTTCGCCAAGGATGGATCGCCTTCAACGGCTGGGTTGACTTCGACAACTTCACCAGAAAGCGGTGAGTAGATATCTGAGGCAGCTTTCACGGATTCGACCACAGCGGTTGGATCCCCGGCATCAACTTTCTTGCCAATCGGTGGCAGCTCAACAAACACCACATCGGTCAGCTCGGCTTGGGCGTGATCGGAAATTCCTATCGTGGCGATGTCGCCATCGATGCGTGCCCATTCGTGGGAGGATTGGAAAAGAAGGTCGGCTGGAATTTCGGAAGCGCTCATGCGGATGGTTTTTTGGATGATTGAGTGGATTTAAGAAAGGGTTTTTTCACGGTAATGGCAGCAAATTGTCGCCCCCTTACATCGATCTTGAGAGGTGTGCCGATTTTTGAGTTGGCTGCAGGCAGATAAGCCATAGCAATTCCAATGGCTAGAGATGGGGAAAGCACACCGCTGGAAAGCTCGGCGATGGTTTCACCTGCGGCGTTTAAGACGGCGTAGTGCGGGCGTGGTGGCGGACCTTTTTCCGTGAGCTCGATGGCGGTGAGCTTGGTTGGCGGGCCGTTTTGTTTTTGAGCGAGGAGAACCTCCCTGCCGATGAAGTCTGGTTTCTCCAGATCACAGAAGAAACCTAGCCCAGCCTCGATGGGTGTGCGTTCGGGAGAAAGGTCGTTGCCGTTGAGCGGATAGCACATTTCCAAACGCAGCGTATCGCGCGCGCCGAGACCGCATGGCGTGGCGCCGGCATTGATGAAGGCATTGAAGAAATGGATGCCTTGAGCCGCGGGGCAGAAGAACTCATAGCCGTCTTCTCCAGTATATCCGGTGCGACAGACAATTTCTCCACTAGCGGTTTTCGAAATCCCGTTGCGCGGCGGCAGGGTTTCGTTGGGAAAAAGTTTTGCAAATGTTGCCACCGCATCCGGTCCTTGAATGGCAATCCCTGCCCATGCATCCGATTCGTTGCGTAGGCTCACTCCCCCTTCGAGATGTTGCTCCATCCATGCGACATCCTCGGGAATCATCGATGCGTTGATGACTAGCAAGGTCTCATCTGCGGAAATTCGATAGGCGATGAGGTCATCGATCACCCCACCTTTTTCATTGAGCATGATCGTGTATTGACCTTCACCGGGCTGAAGTTTGGAAAGATTGTTCGTCAACATACGGTCTAACCACGCGAGGTGATTTTCTCCGGTCACGAAAACCTGGCCCATATGGGAAATATCAAACACTCCAACTTTTTCGCGAACAGCGGCGTGTTCGTTAAGAATAGATGTGTATTGCACTGGCATCGCCCAACCGCCGAAGGGGATGAGCTTTGCGCCAAGCGCGAGGTGGGTGGATTCTAGCGGCGAATGCAGGACGTTTTCGGACACACAGGGAAAATGTCTCTGAGAGAGGGGCTTGTCAATCAGGCGAAGCTGGGCAACTGTATCGGTGATGCAATTTCTTGGTAAATGGGAAAGAAAATTTGGCTGGATCTCCTTTCCGGGATTCCTGCGGTATTATGCGATTTTTCACGTGATGGTTTATCTGCTGCAAATTGTCAGCCCAACCATTGGTCAGGTTTTGGATTTTGATCGTGATAAAATTCTCGCCGGCGAGGTCTGGCGGCTGGTGACGTTTTTATTCGCAAGCAGCGGCATCGGCGGGCTGGATGCCTTTGGTGCGCTGTTTATGTTTTTCATGGTGATGATTTCCTTCATGATAAACGATGCCCTCGAAGATGCTTGGGGTGTATTCCGCGCCAGCGTATTTTATTACGTCGGCTACATCGGTCTCGTGATTGCAAATTTCCTCTATCCCGGAAACCTAACAGGAAACGGCATCTACATCTATATTTCTGCATTCTTCGCTTTCGCGACCTTATTTCCAAAATTGGAGTTTTTGTTGTTTTTCATCATCCCCGTCCAAATTCGCTGGCTCGCTATGTTATCTGGAGTGTTCATCTTGATCCAAGTGATCAATGATTTCTCATTCTTGGGTTACGTGCTCTTGGCCCTAGCCAACTACTTCCTCTGGGCCGGCATTCCCGCGCTGCGCGGTCAGGCACGAGTTGTCGCCGCTGGACAACGACGCAGAAAATTTCAAAATGACACCAGCATGGATGGAAATGCGTTTCACCGCTGCGCCGAATGCGACCGCACCGACCTCAGCAATCCCGAATTGGAATTCCGCATGGCATCAGACGGAAAAGAATATTGCACTGAGCATTTAAAAGACTAACATCCAGCTTTAGCTATAATTTTCCTCATTCAAAATTTTACCCATGTTGAAATACATTGCCATCGCTGTATTGACTCTGCTGGTTGCAGTCAGCTGGTATAAATTTGACCAATCTGGAAAGGATGCGGAAAAACTGAGAGTTGAGGTTGAGAAATTGAGTTACGATCCTGATACCGAAGAAGAGGCGCGAAAGCTGAAAATCAAACTCAATGGAATGGAGGGAGAACGGATTTTCTCGGGAATTTTACTTACCTTTCTGAGCGCGGGCTTGGCCGGCATCGTGTTTGCCACACAGATCCTACCGCTGTTGGCAAATAAAGTCTCGAAAGCGGTATATGAAAACAACGAAAAAGTCGAAGCGGATCCATTTCACGATGCACGAGTACTGATGGCACAAGGCGAATGGGACGGGGCGATCGAATCATTCAAACTCGCGGCGAAAAAAGATCCAAGTAATCGCATGGCATGGACAGAAATCGCCAAGATTCAAAGGGATCACCTAGAAAATCCACCAGCTGCAATCGCGACATTGCGTGAGGCCATCGAGAGCCAAGATTGGGAAATCGACGATGTCGCTTTCCTCATGTTCCGCTTAGCAGATATTTACGAACAAGATTTCCATGACCATGCGAACGCAAGGACCATCCTCACTCAAGTGATCGAACTCTTCCCGGAAACCCGCCACTCCGCGAACGCCCGCACCAAGATCCACGAATTGGACGCACATATACATAATACCTGATTTGGTAGAACCTCCTCATCCCACCCCCCACTCCCCCACTCTTTCACTGACTTGTCCGCCATAGCTTCAGCGACGGCGGATCACTCGGCACTCCCCCATCCCCCCAATTGAATCCCGCAGGAAAATTTTCCCGCTTCTGGGCTAAGCGGCCATTGTTTGTCATCGCTGCTGGATGCGTCGTGATTATTTTGTTAGAAAATAATCACTTCGGTTTTGGATGGTTTGCGGCAGTCGGATTTTCATTGCTTTACGCTTGGCTGATCCATTGGCGGATTGCGCTTGTGAGCTTCGCTATATCTGCGTGCATTCTCACCAACGCTCATGTGCGAGACGCGCACCAAAAATCAGGGGAAGCATGGCTTGCCAATCAAAAACCTCAACGCATCGAAGCGCGATTATTAGAAGATGCCAAAGGAGAAAATCATCGTTGGCGCGCAACCGCGTTGGTGCGTCGTGCGAATTTATCAGATGTGAAAGTTCAATGGCTCGGTGCCGACGAACCTCCACCAGCTGGGACCGAACTAATTTCACATGGAGTTTTTAAACCACTCGAGCCCTCGCGCAATCCGGGCACGCCAGATCGGATGGCGATGATGCGTGCCGAAGGAGTCATCGGCTCCTTTCGAGCCAGCGAAATGCGTGAACAACGCTGGATTGGTCCGATCTCAAAATACAAAGCCGACTTCAAGACCACATTCCGAGAGAGTATCGTTGCTGGGATCGATCCGAACAGCACCGCCGCCAAAGTCATACGCGCGGTGGTGATTGGTGAAAAATCGCCAGATTCCCTGGGATTGATCCGAGCTTTTTTTGAAAGCGGAACTCTGCATGTTTTTTCTGTAAGCGGTCTCCACGTCACCATGGTTGGCGGTATTCTTTGGGGATTCCTCAGCCTTCTCAGATGCCCGCGTCGCTGGGCAATTCCCATCATCATTTTCGCCATGTTTGGGTATGTTTGGCTGACCGGAAACGGGCCCGCGGCCTTGCGCGCGGCGTGGATGAGCGCCGTTTTTCTTGGGGCGTTCATTTTTCGCCGACGTCCCGATCTCCTCAACTCGCTCGGTGCCGTCCTGCTGTTTGCGATGCTTTGGAATCCTGGCATCATTCGATTTCCCGGCGTGCAACTTTCCTATGGAGTGGTCGCCGCGATCGGCATCGGGACGGCTCTCGCACGCCGCTGTTTTGATTGGATCGCAGAAAAAGAAGAGCTCCTGCCGCACAGCGAGCTGACTTGGCTGCAATCCAAATGGCTGTCATTTCGCGAATACATCGCAAACAGCCTTGCGGTTTCACTTGCCGCTTCGATTGGCTCCACGCCTTTGGCGATGTTTCACTTCGGAATCATCACTCCGGTTTCTGTGATTGCTACGGTATTTCTAGTATTTCAGGTTTTTATTCTTTTATCAGTCTCCCTGGCATCCGCCTTGATTTATCCGGTTTGGCGCGGCGGAGCGGAATTTCTCAATCGCTCTAACGCTATCGTCGCCAATTCTTGCGTATGGAGCGCGGAAACTTTCGCAACCATCCCCGGCGCATGGGCATCAACCAAAAAGCCAAGACAAGACACGCTGATCATCTACGATCTCGATTACGGCGCTGAGGCTACTTGCTTCACCTCCACTCAGGGCAATTCCGTCATGATGGATGCCGGTGGAAAATTTGGGTTGGAAGGCACCGTCGGTAACTCGCTCAACCAACTCGGAATGCGTCCCGATTCCATCATTTTCACTCATGCTGATGCCTCACACATCGCCCCGCCGGAACTCATGCGAGAAATGTTTCCCATCCGTCAGGTCGTGCTTGGTATGCCGCACGCTCATAAATCCGTCGCCAAGAATTGGGAAAAAATCGAAACAAACATCCACCTCATCAAGCCTCATCGCGGAACCATCATAGAGCTGGGTAAAGGCGTGAATGCCGAAGTTCTGCTTTCACCACATGATCGAGTGATAGGCACCATCGCCGATGATCAATGCCTCGTTTTCATGCTTCATTGGCAAGATTGGAAAATTCTTTGGCTAGGCGATGCCGGGCGCTTGAGCGAACAAGCATTGCTGGAAAGCGGGATGAATCTCAAAGCCGACCTCATCGTCGCCGGCCTGCATCAAAGCGATTTCAGCCTGACAAAACCATTCATCGATACCGTCGGGCCCCAAGCCATCATCATCCCCCGCCTCGCCGGCAGCAAAATGGACGCCTCACGCCTCGAACAAATTGAACGTTTACGCAACGCCTCTATAAAAATCATCGATCGCCAACAATCCGGTGGGCTCACGATCACCGTTGAAGAAGGGAGATTGGTCATACGAGGCTTTCTGGATAAAAGCAATATTGCTTTGAATCGTGAAGAGTGAAGAGTGAATGGTGAATGGTGAAAAAAGAGTTGGGATCTATTCTCTTGTCTCTTCATTTTCTGAACTTTCAACATTCACTCCTCAATCTTCATCATTTACTACGCTTCGCTCCGTCCAAGCCTTTTCGGCTTCGCCCAAATCCTCACTACTCGTATAACTCGCTCTGCTTTCACTATTCACTCTTCATCATTCACTCTTCTATGACTCGCTGCCCATGGCTTCCGCCCGATAAACCGCTTTACGTCAAATATCACGACGAAGAATGGGGTGTTGCTTCGCATGATCCGCGTTACCTCTTTGAGATGATATGCCTCGAGGGCGCGCAAGCAGGCTTGTCTTGGTGGACGGTGTTGCAGAAGCGTGAACGTTATCGCGAAGTGTTTCACAACTTCGTTCCAGAAAAAGTCGCGAAGATGACGGATAAGCAATTGGAAAAACTCGTCTATGATCCCGGCATCATTCGCCATCGTGGAAAAATCTTTTCCGTCCGCGACAATGCCCGCGCATGGCTAGCGCTGGACAATCCGGTCGAGTGGCTATGGGGTTTCGCACCTAGCAAAAAGAAAAAACGCCCGCGCACCATGGCGGATTACGCCGCGAGAACCCGTGAGTCGGATGTCCTCAGCAAAGCCCTCAAAAAAGCTGGTTTCAACTTCGTCGGTTCAACCATCACCTACGCCTTCATGCAAGCCACCGGCATGGTCGATGATCATGCAGCAGGGTGCATGAAGAGTGAATAATGAAGAGTGAAATGATGCGTAGCTCTGCTTTTACTCTTCACCATCCACCATCCACCATTCACTACTCTTCCATGCATACCCTTTCCCGCAACCCGATTTCCGATAAGGAGTTTGTTCCTCCGCATTACTTCAAGCGGTTGGAGTTAGAACAAATTATTCGAGGCGAGAGACCGTTGGAAATTGACCTCGGCTGCGGTGACGGATCGTTTCTTATCAACCTTGCCAAACACCATCCCGAACGCGACTTCATCGGGGTTGAGCGCCTGTTAGGTCGATGCAAAAAAGTCGCAAAAAAAATCAAGCGTGCGGATTTGGATAACGCGAGAATTCTACGGTTAGACTCGAAATATGTGGTCGAGTGGTTGTTACCCGAATCATCCGTTTCACGCATCCACCTACTCTGTCCTGATCCGTGGCCGAAGTTCAAACATCATCGGCGGCGAGTTGTGCAGGTGCCTTTTTTAGGAGCCGTAAAAACCGCGTTATTGCCGGGTGGCGAATTTCTTTTCATGACAGATCACGAGGAATATTTCGAATACGCCTGCGAACAAATCCATGCCAGCAACTTATTCGAAATCCTTCCTTGGGATAATGATTCATTCTTCTATCCAAAAACCGATTTCCAAATCCAATGGGAAGCGGAAGGAAAATCGATGCATCGGATTCGTTGCAAAAAAGGAACGATTTCCAAATAAAACCTGTCCGGCAAACGACTGGGTGGTGTTGGCTCCGAAAGAATGACCCGAAATACTGAACGCATCGAGGTTCGTGCGGCCGTTTAGTGCATGTTTTTCTGCTTATCCCATGTGGTAAGCATATAAATCACGTAAGGAATATCTTTGCGGCAAATAGTCTAACAAAATTTCTAAAAGTCCCTTATAGAATCCGTGGTGCGGCTGGATATGGACCTCTAGTCCGCCCAGCCTTGGCTACGGCGAATCGACTTCAAACTTTGACTCCGCTGCGCATCGTCCAATCCATCACGGCATCGCCTGAATTCTAATAGCTCGTTATCACTCACTCTGCTTTCTGACCTTCGACACCTAGCACAAGTGAGGTCGTTGGTTTGACACTAAAGAGCGCCTTCGCCGTTTCCCTCACCCGCTCCACACTCATATTGGAATAGATTTGAGGAAGAGTGCGGTGGGTATCTGCGGGGTGGCCGAAGAGGAGGTCAAGGGCCGCGTGGCGAGCGTTTGAAGAGGGAGATTGTTGTTGGATGGCGGCACCGGAAAGGACGGTGGAGCGGACCCGTTCGAAGACTTCGTCGGGGATGCCGTTTTCTGCGATCTTTTGGATTTCATTTTCGAGTTCGGTGCGGGCGAGATCGATTTGCTCAGGTGAGGTGGCGAGGTAGAAAAAGAACAAGCCGGTATCGTAACCAAGGAATTGACTGGCACCAACGCGGTAGGCGAGGCCGAGCTCTTCGCGGATACGTCCGAACAAAGGACCTGCCATGTCGGAGGCGTATTCTTGGAGAAAACCCAACGCATGGCGATGCGGACCGCTAATATCACTGCCCGGATAGGCGATGGAAAGCATGGCTTGTTTTTTTGGCAGGGTTATTTGGGAAATTTTTCCAGCGGCAACTTCTGAGGCAGTGGCTTTCCATGGCGAGCCAGTTGGAATTTTGGTCAGATTTTTTTCTAATAAATGGATCATTTCCTCTGGTTCGAAATCGCCCGCGATGGCGAGGGTGAGGTTGGCGGCGTGGAAATGAGCAGTGTGATGGGCGACGAGGCTTTGCCTATCAATTTTTGTTAGAGAATCAATACTACCCAGTGAGTCCAAGCCGTAGCCTTTTCCAGAGAAGTGGATGCGGCGGAGTTGTGCGAAACAAGCATGGAGGGGATCGGACTGTGCTTCTTCGATGGCGGCGAGCTGGGAGGCTTTTTCGCGAGCGATGGCATCTTCGGGAAATGTGGGATTTAGGAGAACATCGGAGAAGATCTCGACGATGGTTGACGAATCCACCGCCAAGCCACCAGCTTGCAGCAGCAGGGCGTTGTTACCAGCGGAAGCGGAAATGGATGCACCGAGGGATTCCAAACTAAGTGCGATGTCATCGGCAGAGCGCGAGGTGGTTCCTTTGGTAAGCGTGGTTGAAAAAAGCTGATTGAGCCCGTTGTTTTCAGGGATTTCCGATACCAGACCTGCGCCGATAGCGGCTTGGAAATGGATGAGCGGTACGCGGTGATCTGGCAGCAGGGCGATGCGAACGCCGTTGGCCATGGTGTGCGTGGTGATACCGAACTCTGTATGCGCGGTTTTCTGGCTCGCAGACTTCGCGCTGAAATCTTTCGGATCGAGCGAGGTGAACGTGAGTAAATTTTCTGTTAGGTTTGCACACACGCGGCGGATATCAGCTGCGGTAACAGATTGGATTTCCGCTAGGTGGGTACGAGTAAAATTGAGATCGCGCGCCTCGTGCCAGTTCGATGCGAGATCCGAGGCACGACCCGATGCACTGGTGAGATTGCGGAACTGCGAGGTCGCGATTTGGCGCTTGGCTTTTTCAATTTCATCATCCAAAGCCGATGCTTGAACGGCATGAAGTTCTTTTAGAATTTCAGCTTTTAGTAGGTCGCGATGTTCGGGCTGAGCTTCCGCTGAAATGGCGAACAAACCTTCTTCGTTGGGGCCGGTCCATGTCCAAGCGGAAATCTCAAGCGCAAGTTCTTTCTCGTTACGCAGGCGGCGATGAAGCCTGGAAGATCGACCCCGACCCATGATCGCGGCAAGTATATCGTAAGCAGCGACATCTGGATGACCAAGCGCGGGAGTTTTCCATGACATGCACAAGCGGCTGGTTGGGATTTCAAAGGTATCGAAATCCTCGCGGGAACCGAGTTGTTGGGGATCACGCTGGATGTATGGCTCTGGACCGGAAACGATGCGGCAGTCGGCTGTTAGAGAATCAACCAATTCTGTTGCACGAGCGGGATCGAAATCGCCTGAGATCACGATGTGGATACGATCTGGGGTGTAGCGGCTGCGATGGTAGTTTTTCAAATCTGCGTAGAAAATTTCATCGAACAAATGACGGTGGCCGATGACCGGATGGCGTCGCGCATCTACGGTAAATGCAGTAGATAGCAGTAATCGGGTGGATGCGTTATCGGGATCGTCCAAGCCCATATCGATCTCGCGACGGATCACGTCCTTTTCATTTTCAAAATCCGCCTCAGGAATAATTGGGAAAAACACCAGACCTGTTAGACATTTGAGAAAGGTTTCCAGGGAATGCGCGGGTCCATCGATGTAATAGACTGTGCGATCGAAAGTGGTGTAGGCGTTCCAATGTCCCCCACCCGCTTGGACAGTTTGCGCCAACTCATCGGCCGAGAAATCGCGTGTGCCTTTGAAAACCATGTGCTCGAGGAAATGCGAGAGCCCAGAGCCGAGTTTTTCGCCTTCGTGAATGCTGCCCGTGGCGACCCAAGCCTGAACAGAAATGACAGGAGCCGAGGTATCGGGATCGAGGATCAGGGTCAGGCCGTTCGGGAGTGTGGTGCGGGTGGCGGTGGTGAGAGGGTATTCCATGGAAGAGAAGAAGAGGTTTAGACACAAGACTTGGAGACGCAAGACACAAGACTGAAAGAGGACGTGGCGGCGGATTGCATCCGCCCAGCCAAAATTTTCAAATGACTCATAAAAGAAGTTCCGAGCTAGAGTATTGAGATGATTGGCATGGCGGATACAATCCGCCGCCACGAATAAAAAACCGGCGCTTCGGCAGGGCGTTTGCTTGGCTGGGCTATTCTTGGACAGGGCGTGCAGTCGTGATGAGTTTCACGGATTTTTCGCGATTATCCCGGTAATAATCGAAGGCGTCGTTGAGGGATTCGAACTCTTCGAAGGGGATGACTGCGAGC
>JAJTHK010000042.1 GCA_021298895.1 Luteolibacter sp. | reverse complement strand
GCTCGCAGTCATCCCCTTCGAAGAGTTCGAATCCCTCAACGACGCCTTCGATTATTACCGGGATAATCGCGAAAAATCCGTGAAACTCATCACGACTGCACGCCCTGTCCAAGAATAGCCCAGCCAAGCAAACGCCCTGCGTGTAATCCGTGGTTAGATTTTACTCAATCCACATCGACGCAAGACCCAGCACCGCGCAGGCACCGAGGATTGCGGGGAACGGGATTTTGAAGCGCCACATGGCGAGAAACGCAGCGATGGCGGTGGCGGCGACGAAATAATCAAAATGATTCTCATGAACTCCTAGCGCCGCTTCACTGAATTTCACTCCGAGATTGAGGATCACACCGACAACCGCTGCGGTGATGGCAGTTAGGGCTGCGCCGATGCGTGGTAGATCTCGTAGGCCTTCGACGTGAGGGGCACCGAGAAATACGAACAAGAAACACGGCACAAACGTCACCCACGTGGTGATGATAGCGCCGAGGCTAGCAGCGACTAGCGGACTGAGATCGCCGGGATTTTGCCAACCACCGACGAAGCCAACGAATTGCAACACGATAATGAGCGGCCCGGGTGTCGTTTCAGCAAGTGCAAGCCCGCTCATCATTTGCGGATGGCTGAGCCACTGATAGTTTTCGACCGCTTGTTGGGCGACATAAGGCAAAACCGCATACGCTCCGCCGAAAGTCACCAAAGCCGCTTTGCTGAAAAACATGCCTTGGGCTACGGGTGTGCTTTGCCAACCCAGCCAAACGCCAAGCGCAAGAATTGGCAACGACCACAAAGGCACACATACGAGAGCGATGATCAAACTCCTTGCCCATGTGGCTTTCTGTGAGGGCGGAAGTTTTAAGAAACCTTCTTCGCTTTCATCATGCGCAGAATCGTGACCTTTGCTCGCAGGAAATTGTTTCGGGAAAAATCGATGCCCTAACAGACCAAAGATCGCAGCTCCGAAGACGATGATGATGAATGAGATATTGAAAAAATAGATCCCTATAAACGAAAGAGCAGCAATTCCCCACAGCGATCCGCTGCGTAGAGTTTTTCCGCCGATGCGCATGACTGCCGAGAGAATGACCGCGATGACCGCAGGCAGGAGTCCGTAGAAGATGGCTTTCAAAAACGGCAAATCACCGCCTGCCATGTAGAGCCAGCTCAACGCGAAAAGGATCAAGGCGGAGGGCAGGACAAACAGCACCCCCGCCGCCAGCCCCCCTTTCCAACCATGCAGCCGCCAACCGAGATAGGTCGCGAGTTGCTGCGCCTCCGGCCCGGGCAAAAGCATGCAGAAATTCAACGCATGCAGAAAATGGCTTTCGGAAATCCATTTTTTCTTCTCCACCAAATCCCGATGCATGATGGCAATCTGCCCCGCAGGTCCACCGAAACTGATCAAACCAAGCTTGAACCAATAAGCGATCGCTTCGCGAAGTGTCGGCATCGATGGGTCCATGCAGGGATCTTGGTTTCTAAACTCAGTAAATCAAAGAAAATTGAACCGCAGATGAACGCGGATGAACGCAGATGAGATATGATAAAGACGGGGTATGATAAAAATTGCGATTATAAATTTTTCTGCCAATTCGAGTTATTGAATAGCCACCAGACCTGAATTCCAAAATCTTATCTGCGTTCATCCGCGTCCATTTGACGAAGAAATTTGATATTAAAGTTCGTCCATGTGCGCTTCGCTCCCATTGCGGTTCTCTTCATTTTTCTGCGGAATTGCCATAGTGCAGTCATGGCTAGAAACTCTTTTGATCGACACTGTAATGTTAATCCTTAAAACTCCGTTTCAATCATGATGAAACTTTTTCCCTGTCTCGCCGCGTTGCTGTTGATCTGCAACCTACACGCTGCCCCCGAAAAGCGTAACGTGCTCATCCTCTTTGCTGATGACTGGCGCTTCGATACCCTTGGTGCCGCGGGAAATCCCATTGTGAAAACGCCCAACCTCGATGCCTTGGCGAAAGACGGCGTTCGTTTCACTCACAACTGCGTAACGACTTCGATCTGCAGCATCAGTCGCGCTACGCTTTTGAGCGGCCAATGGATGTCACGCCATGGAGCAACCGATTTCGAAGAATTGAAAAAACCCTGGGGTGACACCTATCCGGGAATCATGCGAGCCAAGGGTTACCACACAGGACATGTAGGAAAATGGCATAATGGCAAATTTTCCAAGGATGATTTCGACTTTGGTCGTGCTTACTTCGGCAAACATTGGATCAAAAACAAGGACGGCACGAAGATTCATGTCACCCAAAAAAACGAAAAAGACGCGATGGAGTTTTTAAAAACCCGCCCAGCTGACAAACCCTTCGTCTTAACCTTGGCATTTTTTGCAACTCATGCGGAAGACCTTAACCCTCTGCAATATCTACCACAGGAAAAAAGCCTATCGCTCTATCAGAATGTGACTATTCCAGTTCCTGCAAATGCAACTGAAGCGTCCTTTCGGAAACTGCCTTTTTTCCTGCAGGGCAAAAACAATGAAAGCCGGAACCGCTGGAAATGGCGCTTTGACACGCCGGAAAAATTTCAAACCATGATGAAAAATTATTTCCGCCTCGCCAGCGAAGTGGATGAAACGTGCGGGAATCTGATTGCCGAACTCAAGCGCCAGGGGATTTACGAAAACACTCTGATTATTTTCACGACGGATAACGGCTATTTTCACGCTGAACACGGTCTTGCGGACAAATGGTACCCGCATCAAGAGAGCATTCGGGTGCCCCTTATCATTCGAGATCCACGCATGACAGCGACCAAACGCGGCTCGACCAACGACGATTTCACTCTCAACACTGATCTCGCGCCAACCATCCTCCGCTTCGCGGGTATAGACCCGCCAAATGTCATGCAAGGTCGGGACATATCCGAACTCTATCTCGGCAAAAGCATCACCGATTGGCGCACCGAATTTTTTTACGAGCACCCATCCATACGAAGCGAGGATCCGACGATTGAAAGCAAAGATTTCATCCCCGCTTCCGAGGCCTTGGTGAGAAAAGATTGGAAATATTTCTACTGGCCGGACTTCAAAACCGAACAGCTGTTCCATATTCTTGAAGACCCACGGGAAGAAAACGACCTAGCCAATGATCCGCAGTTTCGTGAAAAACTCACGGAAATGCGCACGCGCTTTAGAGAACTAAAAGAAGCGGCGAAGTAGAAAAAAGGGACCGCGTGACTCCAGTCGCGCATTCTGAACAAGCGCGACTGGAGTCACGCGGTCCAAATAATCCCTTCTCCTCAGTTGCCCAACAATCTCTTCAACCGATTCTTCACGCTGACCTTTCCCACAGCGGAGAGCCGATCCACGAAGAGGATGCCGTTAAGGTGATCGATCTCATGTTGAAGGGCGCGGGATAACAAGCCGTCGGTTTCGATGACCAAGGTGCTGCCGTCAAGTTGTTCGAGCGTGGCTTTGACAGCAGCAGGTCGGCGGACTTCATAACGGATACCTTCGATGCTCAAGCAACCTTCGAAATCGACTTCCTTTTCCTGCCCAAACTCAAGCTTCGGGTTGATGAAAATGAGCGGCATGATTTCGGCAAGCTCCGCGTGTTTCCCGTTCACTTTGAGGAAGGAAATGCATTCCGGATCGTGCGAGACATCGATCACCGCGAGCTGCAGATCTACCCCAACTTGCGGTGCGGCGAGGCCGACGCCATTGGCATCGACCATGGTTTCTAACATGTTTTTTGCGAGTTCTTGGATCGAGGCATCGACCTGTGCGACAGGACGGCACTGTATGCGCAGAACGGGATCACCGTATTGGACGATGGGCAGAATCACGTGAGAAAAAATTAGGTGGGCTGCTCACCGCGCGCCATGACGACTTTGCCAGTGCGGACGGTTTCGATGATTTCATACTGGGAGAACATGGCGATGGCGGCGTCAACTTTCGGGCTGTCGCCATTGATCATGACAACCATCGAGGTCGGAGTGAGATCGACGGTTTTGCCGCCGAAATGCTCGGTGATCTGCAGGGCTGCGGAGCGCTCATCGCTGGAGCAAAGAATTTTGATCAGGATCATTTCCTTGGTCACGGAGTCCATGCTGGTGTGTTCGAAGCAATGAATGACATCGATGAGTTTACCGACCTGTTTGATGATCTGATCGAGTCCTGCAGGATCGCCGGAGATACCAATCGTCATCCGTGAAAACGAAGGATTGCGGCCTTGGGAAACGACGAGAGAGTCGATGTTGAAACCACGGCGCGAGAAGACTTGGCAAATGCGCATTAGCACACCTGGCTGATTGTTCACGAGGATGGAAAGAGTGTGACCGGAACCGCTGGAATTTATTGCGACGGGAGTGTCTGTGGTGGTGATGGTTTTCATCTCAAAGTTTGCTAGTTGAAAGTTGGAAGTTTGAAGGAATGAGCCTGTTTCGTGCGTTTGCGGTCTCAGTGGCAGTCCAGAGATCACTGAAAACTGAACACCGAAAACCAGCAAACTCAGATGTTTACGTAGAACCGACTGGTTTTGCCATGCGGGTTTTCGGCGCTTCGACGATCATGTCCTCGAGGGCGGCTCCCGCTGGGATCATCGGGAAAACGTTGTCGGTTTTCACGCATTCCGCATGGATGAGGATGGGGCCGTCGTTATAGGCGAGGGCTTTTTCCAACTGCTTGGTAACATCTGCTGGGCGCTTGATGTAGACGGAAGGAATCCCGTATGCAGCAGCGAGTTTGCAAAAATCTGGATTTCCTACCAAGTCCACACCGGAGGTGCGGTCTTCATAGAATAACTCCTGCCACTGACGCACCATGCCGAGGTAGTGGTTGTTGAGAACCACAATCTTGATCGGAAGTTTATGAATCGCGGCGGTGGCGAGTTCGAACAAGGTCATTTGGAAACCACCGTCGCCCGAGATGGATATAACGGTTTTCTTTGGATGCGCGAGCTGTGCGCCAATCGCTGCTGGGAAACCGAAGCCCATCGTTCCTGCTCCACCGGAGGAGAGCCAATGATAGGACTCGTGGTTTTTGTAAAACTGTGCTGCCCACATCTGATGTTGGCCAACGTCGGTAGAAACGATCGCGTTACCTTCGGTGAGCTCATAGAGTTCGTCGATAACCTGCTGCATGCGCAAACCGCCTTGCTTTTTGTAGCTCAATGGGAATTTCTTTTTGTAACCATTGAGTTTCTCATTCCACTCGGGATGTTTTACTTTGGAAATTTTTTCGTTAATCTCTGTTAGAGCCGCTTTAGCATCTCCAACGATCATCACATCTGGCTTGATCATTTTGCCTTCCTCAGCGGGATCGATATCAATGTGAATAATTTTTGCGTCTTTGCAGAATTTGGAAGGTTGCCCGATGATGCGGTCATCGAAACGTGAGCCAACGTTGATAAGCAGGTCGCACTCGATCATCGCTTTGTTTGCGTAGGCCGTGCCGTGCATGCCAAGCATGCCAAGCGAAAGCGGATGATTTTCCGGGAAAACTCCCTTGCCAAGAAGCGTGCTGGTGACCGGGCAATCGAGGGTTTCCGCAAGATACATGAGCTCCTTGTCCGCACGAGCGATCATGCAACCCTGACCCGCGAGGATCACGGGACGCTTGGCACTTGCGATGAGATCTGCAGCAGCTTTTACGGATTTCTTGCAGATATTGAAATCGCTCGAAGGATCGTAACCAGGAAGATTGAAAGTTGGATTCATCTCTCCGCTGAAAGGTCCTTGCGAAATGTCTTTCGGAACATCAATGAGAACGGGGCCCGGACGTCCCGTAGTAGAAATATGATATGCCTCACGAGCAATGCGAGGAAGCGAGTTGGTGTCTTTCACCAACCAGTTGTGTTTCACCACAGGAATCGTGATGCCGAAAATATCGGCTTCTTGGAAGGCATCTTTACCGAGCATCCATGTCACGGTCTGACCGCAGATCACGATCATCGGGACTGAATCCATCATCGCTGTCATCAAACCGGTCACGGTATTCCCCGCACCTGGTCCGGAAGTCACTAACACCGCCGCAGGCTTTCCGGTCGCACGAGCATAGCCGTCTGCCATGTGCACCGCACCTTGCTCGTGACGGACAAGAATGAACTTCATCTTGGTCTTGACCGTTTCAAGGGCATCGAAGATGGGAATCGCCGCACCGCCGGAATATCCGAAGATGTATTCGATGCCGAGATCATCGAGCGTTTTGATGAGGGCTTGCGCTCCGTCGATTTGTTGTTTACTCATAAAATTGGAAATGGAAGGAGAAGTTGCATCATTTTGAGCGACTACACAACCGAAAATTGAAGAATTTTTCATAACTTGGGTAAATTTGGGTTCATTTACTCACTAAAAATGCCATTTTGGGGAGAAAATACGAGTTTTTGAGGTGGGTGCCGACCTGAAATTTGGAAATTAGGTCTCGCGTAAAGCCGCAAAGTTTAATAAAAAATAAGGTATTTCTGATGCCGCCAATTCCATTCTTCTTAGCGTCTAGGCGCCTTTGCGCGAGCCCCCCATATTTGTCTGCATTCATCCGAATTGCGTTCCTCGCTTTCCTGAGTTACCTCATGCGCAGATGATACAATTTTCACTCTTTAACATCCCAGTCCGTGTCCTGCCATGGTTTTGGCTCACTCTGGCATTCATTGGCGGCGTGTTGCGAGCCGACACAAGATCAGAGATATTCGAACTGCTCCTGTTCATGCTGGCTGGATTCATCTCCATCCTTGTCCACGAACTCGGCCATGCCCTAACCGCAAAACATTTCGGCAAACGGGTCGAGATCGTGCTGCAAGCGTTTGGTGGATATGCGGCATACAGCGGAGGCGGACGTCTCAGCCGATTTCAGAGTTTCCTCATCATCGCCGCTGGTCCAGCCATTCAGATTTTACTCGGCGTGGCAGCACTGATTCTGGTCATCCAAGTGGAAGGATTGAGTCCTTACGGAAAATATTTTTTCGTGAAACTATGTCAGGTCAGCATCATCTGGGCGGTTTTAAATCTCATCCCCGTGCTGCCGATGGATGGTGGTAGAATTTTGGAAACCCTACTCGGCCCGCAACGCCTTCGCCTCACTCTGCAAATTTCCATCGCAGTCGCGGTGATCATCGTGATCCTCTCTCTTGTATACAATATCGGCATGCTTCTCCCCATTTTCATGGGGCTCATGGCTTACGAAAATTACAAATCGCTTAAGTCGATTTCTTGGATGTGAAATCTATCGCGCGATTAATGGATGCTTCTCATTCATAAATACGATCTCCTTCCATGCTTTGGCGCTAAGTAAGCCACGGTGATGGAAAAATAGAATCTGCGCAACGCGACGGAACACTGGATTACGGAGAGCGATGTCATACGTGAAATTCGGCGGCACGAAATGATCCATGGACCAACGCATCATGCCTTTGAAATGATAGTTCGGTATCATATCGAGAATATTTGCGGCAGGATGATCAAGTCTCCCTTTCAAATGCTCACTGATCGCATGACCCGCCTGCAGTCCAATTTCTATCGAAGGGTAAATGCCTCCAGCGGTCAGAGGTGAAACCATGCCCGCCGAATCACCAAGCAACATCACTTGATTCGCATGCCATTTTCTAACAACTCCACCACATGGAATCAACCCGCCACGTCGGCCAATCACCTTTGCTTTACTGAAATCAAACCACTTGCCCATCTTTGCCTCAAACTTAGCGAAGTTGGGCTTGTGTGGCTGACGCACCGCGATCCCAACCTGTTGAACCCCTACCCCAGGAACGATCCAACCAATGTAACCTGGAGCGAGTTCGGAATCCAAAAACACATGGAGACGATCCGGATCCAATCCTTCGATTCCCTCATATTCTGCCTCCACTCCCATCAGAAATTGTTGGTTGGAACTAAGACCGAATCGTTTTGCGACAGAAGATCGAGCACCATCACAACCGACAACAAAGCGCGCTTGCACACCTGCTTCAGGCATCTGGATTTTTCCATTTTTCTGATAGAATTCAGAAACATTCTGCGACAAACGAATATCCGCCCAAGCCCATTCCGCTTGCCGCCCCAGCCAACGCATCATCTCCGGTGTATCCGTCGCAACAAATGAATAACCCGGCGAACATAGGTCGATGGAGTTTCCATTTGGTGAATACAAGCGCACTCCTCCTATGCTTTTACCTAAGTGTTGCGGCAGGTTTAAAAGGTCTGCGGCTTCTTTGACTAAAATTCCTGTGGTGCGGATGTTATTCCCTAAATCGGCTTTCCTCTCCAGCACGACAGTTCTCATTCCTTGGCTGGCCGCTTTTCTCGCACATGCCAAACCTGCAAATCCCCCTCCAATAATCGCAACGTCATATTCTTTCATGCCGACATCTCAGCATCCAAATGTGAAGCCTTGATGAAGTTTGAGTGAAAAATTGGTGGGGAGCACACACGCCCTCGCGTGGTGTTTTCGACGCCTTCGTCGGAAACCGCGTGGAATGGCGGGATGCCTAAGAGGCTGTCATAAAAATCCAAAAAAGAGGAATCTAACCGCAGATGAACAGGATGGACGCAGATTGAAGAGTCATTAAATACTAAAGAACCCAACATTTACGGTCTTTATCTGTGTTCTTTATCTGCGTTCATCCTGTTCATCTGTGGTTAAAATACTCCTCCCTACGCGCATGCCGAATTATTCAGATAGCCTCTAAGATAACACGCGGGTTGCGTGTGCTTCGCATCCATCACTTTGGATTTGATGGCACGCTAGATTCTCGGGATTTTTCCCTACGTGGCAATAGCGGGTAGATGAGCTGTCCTAGATAGCTTTTAGGGAAAGGCTCAGCAAGACCGAGCTCGGCGGGCTCATGTCCGGGGTGGCGATAGGTTCCAAACATGATATCCATGAGAGGGGAAAGGTTTGCGTAATTTCCTGCAAAGCGTTCTTTGGCGTGATGCCAGTGATGAAGTTCCGGCGCACCGATCAACATTCGCAACGGACCGAGCGGAAGGCGCACGTTGGAGTGAATGTAAATCGCCCAGATTCCACGAAATGCGGTGAAGCCTGCGAGAGTCGCAAGATCGAAACCTAACAGAAATGCCGGTAGATTAATTAACCCGACTGTGTAAATCGTATCCAGCGGATGCTCGCGATGCGCCGCCAACCAATCGAGATGTTCCGCACTGTGATGCACCGCATGGAAGCGCCAGAGAAACGGCACCTGGTGCTGAATACGATGTCCCCAATAGATGAAGAAATCACTGATCAAAATCACTTCGAACGCTTGCAACCACCATGGCTGCGCGCCAACCATAGCTCGAAAATCGGACGGCATGAACTGGCTCAACCATGTTCCACCCCACGCCAATGCGCCGAACACCAACCCGCCCCAAAGCAAGTACTGACCGAGGAAAAAACATAGATCCGTCAACCATGCCGGACGGAAGATTCGTTGCTGCACGTTTGCCGGAAAACATTTTTCAAGCGGCGAAAAGATGATGAATAAAATCAACAAACTCAGCAACGGAGCCGCGAAAAAATAGAGAGCGTCTTTGATCATTTCTCAGGCTCTACCGGTTTTACAAAATCAGATACTCCGCGCTCAATGATTTTCTCAACGTCTTTTGGCTCCAACAAACGATTTGGATTTTTGCTTGAAGGAATGAGATTTAGTTCTGGTAGGTTTTTTGGTTCATCTCCCTCAATGATTTCCTTAACATCCTCCGGTTTCAAAATAGCATCGATGGATTTCGATGATGGCATGAGTTTACGCGACTTCTCATGCTTAAACTCTTCCTTCTTCTGGTCTTCTAACATTTCACGGATTTTTTCATCGCTCATGATTCTCCCTGACTTGGAAGTGCTCATCATCATGTCTCGCATTCTGGATACTTCTTCTTCGGTGACCTTGAACTCACCCTCGTCACTCTCTACAATTTCAGAAATATCGTCAGGCCCAATGATTCCTGCTGACTTGGAAGACGGTGCGAGAATATTGGCATCGAGCGTATCTTCCGACTCAACATTTAAAAACACCTGACCTATGATCTTCGACTTACTCGAGCCCTGCATCTCTGCAGCGCTAATTGCATCTCTCCCATCTCGTTCTGCCGGCTTCTTATTGCGAGCTGCATACCAGACCAATACCGAAGCCGCGGAAATAGACACCAGCAAGACCAGAACTTTGAGAGCTTTCATCCTCCCAAGTTAACCAAAATATGAATGGCATACAATCGATCTTTTCGATCGAAAGATCAGCTATTTACGCAAATCACGCAGTATATTCTCCTTATCACGCCCCCTGATGATTTTTTGCTTATGATGTTCTCTATCAGCGTCATGCTCTTTCTCCATCTCTTTCACAAGCCCATCGTAGTTCTTATCGCTGAGGTTTTCGCCAATGTTGGCCTCACCTTTTTTACAAACCACCTTCCACTGCTCCAAAGTCTCTTCAAAGGTGCGGTTTTTCCATCTAGCCTTGTTTAAAATGATTTTGCCCAAATCCACCGTGAGCCTTTCATTCGGCTTCATCGCAGGTAATTTTATGGATTTGAGCTCTTCGACAACCATTCTCTCTTTTTCATTTTTAGAACGATTGATGATCACTTCACCCGTCAGCTCAGCGCCTTCAAGAGTTTCATTCGTAACGTTTCTAATCTCCACCCGCAGAGTCACTTCCTTATCACTGGATTCCGAATGAACGCCTCTATCGTGACTGGCATCCAAGGTTTGTCGTTTTGCCGTTATTGAGACTGAAGGCTTTGTTGCCTCTTCGGCAAAAACCCCTGCAATCAGGCCAAAAAGCACGGTGAAACTTAAAAAGTGAGTTTTCATGAT
This sequence comes from Luteolibacter sp., assembly GCA_021298895.1. Classification (GTDB taxonomy): domain Bacteria; phylum Verrucomicrobiota; class Verrucomicrobiia; order Verrucomicrobiales; family Akkermansiaceae; genus Luteolibacter. Next base: position 1,463 of record JAJTHK010000042.1, on the reverse strand, counting down.
CTTTTGATAACCCTACATGAACGATAAAGTCGCGTAGAAATTTGTATAATCAGTTCTTAATTATCAAAATTGTCGAAATCTTTATGAATAGCCTTGCGACATTTACGTCGTAAAGGGGTCATGAAAATCAAATCGATCATCACTTCCGCAGCGGTCGCGTTAAGTACGCTCTCATTCACCCACGCCGATGTTCAAACCTACCAAGGTTCTACCCGCTGGTCAGCCACGCTGTACACGCCCGGGGTCCGCACCTACGCTTCTTCTTCAAGCTATACTTCTTACTTCATCTTTGAACCCAGTGGCGGCATCGTCTTAAATGCGATTCGAGTCGATGCATGGACAACAAAATACGGTCGCTACTATTACGTCGATAACAGCTTACTCGTGGATTATTCTTACTTTTCAGTCTACGGAAGTGAAGTCGCCGGCGGAATTCAATCCGATGATGTTAGCGCGGTGATTCCTTTCCGAGGCAAACCTAAATACGGAATGCTTGATTCCTTCACCCTTTTCCCAACTGTTGATTACTATCCGAACGATGGAAATCTCGATATTACTACGATCACGGGATCCGCTCGTCTAAACAGCTACTTCAGCGGAAATATTTCGTTAAATGCTGCGACTGATAACGTGATAAATTATCTAGAATCACGTGGCTACTACGAATACTAAGATGCACTCTAGAATCAAACCGATCGCACTTTCTGTTAGTGCGATCATCATTTTCATCGCCGGAGTCATGTGGGGCGTCCACATGGCACGGCCAGATGAAAAAGCGTCTATCGCTGGATCTTCTGACCGTGGAAATGCCGCATCGGACACAGCTCCCAGTGGAATTTTCGATGAGCGACCTAACAAACGCCGCACACAGGAAACCCATCAACCTGTGAAGGCCGATGCCGCACAACAGCAAATCCTTCGCAATCTCCGCGAAGCCATGCTCTTGCCAAAGGAAACTCGAATCAGACCCTTACTCAGAGCGCTAGAAGAAACCACCAAGCTTCCGTTGCGCAAAGATTTGTTAGATGCCATGCGCAGCATCATAGATGAAGGCGAAATCGAGAGCAGCCATTATTTGTTGTCGCTGATGGAGCAAAGAGAGGAAAAAGCTTCCGTGGATATGTTGCTGCACGCAGCAAAGCACCAAAATCCCGATATCTCGGATCGAGCTCTATTCGCATTGGAAGCCGTTGCCGGCACCGTTTTCAAAAATCTCGAAGAAGCTGAAACCTGGGCCGCGACTTGGAAGCCAGACCCCGAGCGCGCCAAGCTGTTTGCCGACGAACCACAAACCGAAGAAGAATCTCCTGAAGCCGTTGCGCCCCGCGCTCCTGGTACGAGACGTGTTGCGCCAATGAAAAATGACACCGGAGAGGTTAAGTCGTTGCGCCATCATTCATGACACCCGGCGGTTGGTTGTTTTTTGGTTGTTTGATGATGTTTTGACAAGCTTTTCCGTAGGG
>JAJTHK010000054.1 GCA_021298895.1 Luteolibacter sp. | reverse complement strand
CGTTCCAGTGGCGTCTCGCCGCTTCATTTCTAAATCCCTAGCACCCCTTCAGGGTGCGATATTTTTTTGCGCGTAAAACCCGGGGTGGTCGTCGTTTCACTCCTCGACCCCAGGCTAAGTTCTGCAATCCTTTTAGGATTTGAATTTGTTGAGTGCGAGCAATCCCAATCCCAACGGGATCATAGAAATTAGCCTGAGGTCGAGGAGCGCAGCGACGAATACCTCATGGAAAATGAGAAAGAATCTCCGACCCCGCAGTGGGTCGCAGAAATGTCGGCAGCAGGATGCAGCCGCTCCTTGATGTTTTTACTCTGTAAATAAATGTTTAGAATTTAGAATTTAGAATTTAGAGTTTTTCCATGTCCAAAGTGATGGTTGGTTTATCGGGAGGAGTTGATAGCGCGGTTGCGGCCGCGCTACTCGTGGAGCAGGGGCATGAGGTGGTGGGTGGATATATGAAGAACTGGATGAACGATGAGGGGATTCCGGGGGATTGTCCGTGGGAGCAGGACATCGAGGATGCACATGCGGTGGCGAAAACTTTAGGGATCGAATTTCGGGTGATCGATTTGGTCGATAGCTACAAAGCGAAGATCGTGGAGTATTTGGTGAATGGTTATGAGGAAGGTTTAACTCCTAACCCAGATGTCTGGTGTAATCGCGAGATGAAATTTGGGGTGTTTTTGGATTATGCCTTGGAGCAGGGATTCGAGGCAGTTGGGACAGGGCACTACGCACGCAGGCGGATTCTAACAAATGGTCAGGCAGCAATTTTGCGTGGGGCGGATCCGAATAAAGATCAGAGCTACTTTTTATCGCTCATGACATCGGGGCAAGTTGAGCACGCACGATTTCCTACAGGCGAAATGTTGAAGCCGGAAGTGCGTGAGGTGGCGCGTCGGTTCAATCTGCCTGTGGCGGAGAAGAAAGATTCGCAGGGAATTTGCTTTCTTGGGCAAGTGAAGATGAGCGATTTCCTTGCGCATTATTTACCAGATAAGCCAGGTGATATCGTCGATATGGCGGGTCGGGTGATGGGGCAGCATCGTGGCTTGCATTTCTATACGATAGGTCAGCGCAAAGGCCATGGTGTGGCATCTCCGAAAGAGGGGATGGCTTACGTGGTGGTCGGGAAAAAAGCAGCGGAGAATCAGTTGGTGATCGGCTGGGATAGGGAGGATACCGAAGGACTATATCTAACAGAATGCATAGTGGGGACGATTTCATCAATCAATGAATCGATTCCATCGCTGAAACGAGTGGAAGCCCAACCGCGTTACCGCGCAAAAGCCGAAACCGGCAAGCTAGAAGTGATCGATGCGAATCGCGTGAAATTGATCTTCGATAAACCTCAGCGCGCTTTGGTCGCAGGTCAGATTATGGCATTTTATGATGGTGGTAGATTGTTAGGTGGCGGTGTGGTGGAGGGGGTTGCGTAGCATTCTCAACACCGATATACAAAGAGGCTGATCATATGAAATGCATTCGAATGATACTCTCAGGGTTAGTTGCTATTCCTGCCGTCTTGCTTTTATTTTCAGTCGGAATCGGTTTTCTCAATGTTGTTTTGGGAGCTCCAGTTTATGGTTCTCAACGCTCAATCGGTAGCCTTTTGCTTTGTGGTTTCTTTTCAATCATCGCCTTCATGCTTTGGCCGAGAGAAAATAAAGACTCTTCGAATTCGCGGAGCGCCTACAACTCTCTTCCTGACCGCCAGAGCAAAGCGGATTTCATCGCCAACGTTGCCGCATCGAGGCTTGGAATTTCAGATGATAAGTTCAAACTTCATCTATCTGATGATCTAAAATATCCACCGGGTGAAATCATGGATATGTGGGATGAGCTCGCTGAAGATTATGGAATCGATTTATCTTCAAAAGATTTTCCGGAAATCAGTAGCATTGATAAATTGAGGCATAAGTTGAATTCATGATGTGACGAATGTGAGTGTTCCACAATTTTATCACCATGATCTGTAATCATTTCATGCGGCGCCCTACCATTACCTCCGTGTCCTCCGTTACCTCCTTCTCTCCGTTTTTAAAAAAGCCCGAACAACTCTTACTGCATTATTAACCATTTCACCCAAATTCAGATTTGAGAACTCACCATCTTACGGCATAGTCTAGCCATGCGATTTCGTATCATCCTGCTCAACTTCCTCGGAATAGTCGGTTTATCGGCGTTCGAGCTGCCTGAGAAATCGACTCAATGTGTGGTTGGGATTTCGGAGGGTTGGGATAGCTCGCATGTGACGCTGACGTATTACGAGAAAAAGGCTGCAAAATGGCAGCAAGCGGGGGAGTCATGGAAGGGCCGCCTCGGCAGCAAGGGGTTGGTGTGGGGTCGCGGTCTGCATCCGAATCCATCGGGAGCGGTCATGAAAAAGGAGGGCGACGATCGTTCGCCAGCAGGGGTTTTTGATTTGGGAGGGGTTTGGGGCTCCCACAAAAGCGTGAAAAAACACCCCAAAACCTTTTACCATCAAGTGACCACGCGGGATTTGTGGGTCGAGGACCCGAACTCGAAATCTTACAATCAGTTCCTGACCCTGGATCACGAGCCCAAGACAGAATGGGAGAAAAAGGCACAGATGGTGCAGAATGATTATCCACATTCGTTGAAAATGTTCATTGCGCACAATGCCCATCCCAATGTGGTGGCGGGCGGGGGGTCGTCGATTTTCTTCCATATTTGGAGGCGAGAGGGTGTTTCCGCCTCAGCTGGCTGCACAACCATGCAGGAAAACAAACTGAGAGAATTGATCGCAGCAGTTGACCCGGGGCGGAGTCCGCTTTACGTCCTATTGCCGCATGCGGAATACGAGAAATTAAAACCCACCTGGAAACTACCATGAGTTCGACAGCTACTATATTACCAGATTCAAAAGGTCACTTCGGCCAGTTCGGTGGGATGTTTGTCCCTGAAACCTTAATGACTCCTCTGCAGGATCTAGCCAAGGCATACGAAGACGCGAAGGCCGATCCCGCGTTTCAAGTAGAGCTGGATGATTTATTGAAAAACTATGTGGGTCGACCCACTCCGCTTTATTTCGCAGAGCGTTGGACAGAAAAACTCGGTGGCGCGAAAATTTATCTCAAGCGTGAGGATTTGCTGCATACGGGTGCGCACAAGATTAACAACGCGCTTGGTCAGATTCTGTTAGCGAAGCGTTTGGGAAAAACCCGCATCATCGCGGAAACCGGAGCAGGTCAGCACGGCGTGGCGACAGCGACTGTCTGCGCGCGCTTCGGAATGGAATGCGTGGTCTACATGGGAAAAGTCGATATGGAACGCCAGGCGCTCAATGTCGCGCGGATGCGCCTCATGGGTGCGGAAGTGCGTGCGGTGACGGCTGGACAAGCGACATTGAAAGAAGCGGTCAACGAAGCGATGCGCGACTGGGTGGCTTCTGTTGAAAACACCCACTACATCATCGGCTCGGCGTTGGGTTCTCATCCATTTCCTATGATTGTTAGAGATTTTCATCGGGTGATCGGTGTCGAGGCTCGCGAGCAGATTTTGGAACGCGAAGGACGCTTGCCGGATCTTTTGGTCGCATGCGTTGGCGGTGGATCAAATGCGATAGGGTTGTTCCATCCGTTTCTCGGTGACGAACATGTACGTATGGTTGGCGTCGAGGCCGGCGGTGATGGAATCATTCCAGAACGTCACGCTGCGCGTTTCCAAGGTGGTAAACTCGGTGTCCTGCAAGGCACAAAGACCTGGTTGCTCGCCAACGATGACGGCCAGATAGAACTCACACATTCCGTTTCTGCAGGACTCGATTACGCCGCGATCGGACCGGAGCACGCGTTTTTGCAATCCGAAGGTCGGGTTGAATACACCTACGCAACCGACGACGAAGCGCTAGCCGCGTTCAAAGAACTCGCGCATACCGAGGGAATCATCCCGGCATTGGAGAGTTCGCACGCTGTGGCCTACGTTTCAAAAGTCGCAGGTTCGTTGCCAAAATCTGATGTTATCGTCATTAATCTATCGGGTCGCGGTGACAAAGACGTCGAACAAGCCGCGAGATATTTACTATAAGAAACAACGGAATAAGACATTCCGCGAATACTCCTAATTAAACGAACCATCATGAAACAATCATATCTTCTCACAACGATCTTATCCGCGTTGATGATTTCTATCGGTTGCAGCCAAGAGAGAGCAGCTGGCGGAGAAAAAACCGATCGCACATTGGAAAAGAAAATGCAGGAACTGAAACCAGTCGAAGTTCCGTTAGAAAATGGATTGGCCAAAGCGTATTTCGCAAGCGGATGTTTTTGGTGCGTGGAGGCAAGTTACGAGAGCGTCAAGGGAGTGAAAGAATCTATCTCAGGCTATTCAGGTGGTCACACAGATAATCCAACTTATGAATCAAGTAACACCGGCACCACGGGTCATGCTGAGGCAGTCGAAATTATCTATGATCCAAAAGTAGTGAACTTCGCTACATTGGTTGATGTCTATTTCGCTTCCCAAGATGTGACCCAAGTCAACGGCCAAGGTGTGGATAAAGGTTCGCAATATCGATCGATCATTTTTTATCAAAACGCAGAACAGAAAAAGATCATCGATGAAAAAATTGCGGCATTGAATAAGAAAATCGCACCCAAAGAGGTCGCAGCAGAAGTTTATCCGTTTCAAAAATTTTGGCTGGGTGAGGCCTATCATCAGGATTACGAAAAAAATAATCCGAACCATCCATACATCAGAGGGGTGTCGATTCCCCGTTTGGAGAAATTCCAAAAGAAAATGCCTGAGGTGTTGAAGGAATGAATAGGGATATTGGGTGAATGGATATTGGATATTAGGGATTGGAGTGCGAATGCCCTCCTTAATTTCTCAATTTCCAAATTTCCTAATATCTTTTTCTCAAATCAGCATTGGACGTTTCAGAGGGGAGGCGGCATGGTTCGGGCGCATGCCTGACCCTGTTTATGTGAAAACCGCCTTTGCGCGCATTGCCGATCGCTATGTGATGACCAACCATGTGCTCTCCATGGGCATGGATATTTGGTGGCGGTATATTGTGACGAAGCGAATCAAGGCACTAAATCCCAAAAAACTGCTCGATGTTGCGAGTGGCACAGGAGATCTTGCTCTGAGTATCCAGGATGCGTTACCAGAGACCAAAGTGATCGCTACGGATTTTTGTGCGGAAATGCTCGAGCACGCGTCAAACCGTGGGGTGCGTAAAACCATGGTCGCAGATGCGCTCGAACTGCCGTTTCCCGATGGCGAATTCGATGTCGTCACAGTCGCCTTCGGACTCCGCAATATGGCGGATTATGAGCGAGCCCTGAAAGAAATGCGCCGCGTTTTGAAAAAGGGCGGGAGTTTGTTTATCCTCGATTTTTCATTACCTCAAGGCGTGATGCGTGCCCCGTATCGGCTCTACCTGCACCATGTTTTACCAAAACTCGCGGGTTTCCTGACCAAACAAAAAGACGCCTACGAGTATCTCGGGGGGTCGATCGAACAATTTCCCTCAGGTGAGGCAATGATTGATTTGCTAAAGAAAATGGGTTTCGGAGAAGCGACTGCTCAGCCTATGACTTTCGGGGTGGTAAGCGCCTACGAAGCCGTCAGATTGGGCTGATTTACCCGATGGCCAATTAATTTGGCTTAAGGATAATTTTTGGGTTGTCAAAAGACAGCGGGGAATCCTTACTCGCGCCCCGCCTACAAGGATGTTGTGAGGCTCGATAGCTCAGTTGGTAGAGCAGCGGATTGAAAATCCGCGTGTCGCTGGTTCGATCCCGGCTCGAGCCACCATTCTTCGCTATTCATAGCCTCCGGCGACGAATGGCTTCGAATGTCAATCCATCTTGAAAGGAACCGCGATTTTTAATCGCGACCTCGGGGTCTACACCAAAGTTTGGGGGATGAGGTAATTTTTGTTTGTGGTTATAATTTGGGTGGTTTGATTTTAGTTTATGATTATCCGCATTGGGCGATGACCCGCAGGCGGTAGTTATTGAAGTTTCTGAAGCCGTAAGCG
>JAJTHK010000177.1 GCA_021298895.1 Luteolibacter sp. | reverse complement strand
GGGCCTTGAATTCGGGGTCGTGTCTTCTGCGTTTGCCTTTCATTTTTTTGTGTGTTGGTTCGGTTTACAGTCCGCACCCACACACCACAATCATAGCTTAGCCTCTGGCCCGATTTTCGGGGTCCTGCTCAATTGGCCCTGTGCCAAGCGGATAGGCAAATGGCTGCGATGAAGACTCGAGGCTAGGCATTTGCTGTGAAACTTGCACTTGGAGTTCAGGGATTTGGCCGATCGGAAGCCAATCTGACATCGATGTATTCCATGCTAAATCTGTTGCTGGATCCAATTGACCCTCGCGGATCATCATTTGCAGCATCTGCAAATTCACAGGACCTTCTTGCTGACGATGTTTTGTGTAAAACCAATCACTCATATCCTCTGCTAACACAACCGAGGTTTTTGGACATATTAAAATCCAATTTTTTAAGCTCTGAATTTCAGGAAAGACTTTATAGAAAGTTTAGATCATGCGTCGCATCGGACAATTTCCAACCCGTTTTCAAACTGTCACCCTATGGAAATCTGATGTTGCGACGGAGTTCCGTTGCACCGGCGCGATCCATGCATGGTTTCATGAAAAACGTTTTCTGACTGGACTCGCATGGGATTTGATCGCTGCGGCAGCTCTTTTGAGGCCCGATGGGAAGCCTAAATCCATTCTGATGCTTGGAGTTGCCGGTGGCACAGCTTTGCGAACACTGCGTCAGCTCTTGCCTGACGTGGCCCTCACGGGGATCGATCTCGATGCGGAGTTGATTGAATTGGCACGCCGCGAAATGGCCCTGGATGACACCAAGGCGGAAATCATTATTGCGGATGCCTATGCATGGATGAAGGCAAATAAGCGGAAATTCGATGTAATCATCGATGATCTGTATCTTGCGGGTGAGGACGACGTGTTTCGGGCAGAGCATTGCGATGAAAGCTGGTTGGGCCTTGTAAAACGGTCTCTCGCGCCGGGTGGGGTCTTGGGGTTAAATCTAGTCATCGGTCCCGGGCACCGTGCCAAACAAATCGCGACTCGTGCGAATCTCGCAAAATATTTCCCAGCTATTCGCTCCCTTCGCACGGAAGATAGCATGAACGAAGTGCTCGTCGCTGGTGAAAACGTTGCCAGCACGGCGCAAATAGCAGCCTATGAAAGCGCGTTCGCCGATACCCGAGATCGGAAATTCTGGAGCAAAATCAAACTACGGAAACTGAAGTGATTTCTTCCCTTGGAGTTTAGAGTTTAAAATTTAAAGTTTCATCCGCGTGACCGATCTTTTCAACAGTCCTCAGGCAAAAGCCGACAAGCCGGAAATCCGCGAACCCCTCGCAGCGCGGATGCGTCCGCGCACGCTCGATGAAGTCCTCGGACAAGATCACATCCTTGCGGAGGGTAAACTTCTGCGGCGCGCGATTGAATCGGATCGCTTCGCATCGTTGATTTTTTACGGCCCCCCCGGAACTGGAAAAACCTCGCTCGCCAATGTCATCGCGAAAACTACTGGCTCTCGCTTTGAGTCGCTCAACGGAGTGGAATCCAACGTTGCTGAAATCCGCGCGAAAATCGATCAGGCAAAAATCCACCGCGATCTGCGCGGCGATACGACCATTTTGTTTATCGATGAAATCCATCGGTTCAATAAAGCCCAACAAGATGTCCTGCTTCCACACCTTGAGCGCGGCACGGTGCGTTTTATCGGAGCAACGACTCACAATCCTTATTATTACGTAAACTCACCGCTGGTCTCGCGTTCACAGATTTTCCAACTCGAACCCGTTTCTACTACAAACATCGTAGATCTTCTCAATCGCGCGCTTGCCGATCCCGAGCGCGGACTCGGTACGCAAAACATCACCGCTGATCCCGAGGCTCTCGAGCACCTCGCGAAACTTTCCGATGGCGATGTCCGTAAAGCTCTAACCGCTCTTGAGCTCGCGACTTGTGGCGATGCGCACATCACTCTCGCCGATGCCGAGGAATCCATCCAACGCAAGGCCGTGCATTACGGTGATGACGGACATTACGATACGATTTCCGCTTTCATCAAATCCATCCGCGGCTCCGATCCCGATGCCGCTTTATACTGGTTGGCGAAAATGCTGCATGCCGGTGAAGATCCGCGGTTCATTTCACGCCGACTCGTCATCGCCGCTTCGGAAGACATCGGGCTCGCCGACTCAGGCGCATTGCGTGTCGCACTTGATGCCCATCATGCGCTTGAATTTGTCGGAATGCCGGAAGGTCGTATTCCCCTCGCTCACGCTACGGTCTATCTCGCCACGTCTCCAAAATCTAACACCGCCTACGCCGCTCTCGGAGCTGCGATCCATGATGTCGAATCCGGCCGCACTCTTGCCGTACCTCCACATCTTCGCACTCCGACGTCGAAAAAACTCACTAGCACGACGGGCGTTTCCGAGGAGGCGATGAAATACCTTTATTCTCACGACTATGAAGGAGCATACATTCCTCAAGCGTATCTTCCTGAAGGTCGCACTTACTACCAACCTGGAACCCAAGGCATGGAAATGCGTATCAAAGAACGCCTCGAACATTGGAGAAAAACCCAAGTAGAATCATAGCGAAACGGATCATGCGCATCGACATCCTAACTTTGTTTCCTGAGATCGCTCTCACACCGTTGAGTGATTCCATCATCCAGCGTGCACGCGATGCGGGTTTGGTAGAGGTTTTCGGTCACAATCTCCGTGACTGGTCTGAGGACAAACACAAGCGGGTCGATGACTCACCATGTGGCGGTGGCCCCGGTATGGTCTTGCAGCCAGGGCCGTTGCATGCGGCGATCACTGCCCTGAAAAAGGCAAACACCCGCGTCATACTCATGACTCCACAGGGCATACCGCTCAAGCAGGCTCGCGTCCGTGAGCTTTCTCAAGAAACTCACCTCCTCATCGTCTGTGGCCACTACGAAGGCATCGATCACCGCATTATCGAATCCTTGATCGACGAAGAAATTTCCATCGGTGACTACGTTTTGACGAATGGCGCGATCGCTGCAGCCGTGTTATGCGATGCGGTGATCCGCCTCATTCCAGGGGCGCTCGGCGATGCCCAGTCGGCAGTCGAAGAGTCTTTTTCCGATCCAAATTTACTGGAGGCACCGTGTTATACTCGCCCCATCGATTTCATGGACATGAAAGTCCCCGAAATTCTGCTTTCTGGAAATCACGCAAAAATTGCCGAGTGGAGAAATCAACAAGCCTCCAAACGCACCCGGAAAAACCGGCCAGATTTGTGAGCAAATATCGAAAATTTAGAGAAATATCGCTTATTTATAACCCGTATAAACTGGGTTAGGTTTTACCAAACTCTCAGAATTGAGAATAAAAGCATGAAATGAAATTAAAAATATGAAATTACAAAATCCGTTATTATATCAAACCACCCTCGGCCTTGTCGCGTTTGGATTACTTGCTAATCCGTTGGTAGCACAAAGCAAAGAGGCAGACGTCAGTAAACCCGTGAAAGTATTCATCATCATGGGCCAATCCAACACCCTTGAGATGGGTAAGGTCGCAGGAGCTGACAAGGACGACACCTTGGAAGGTGCTGTTAAAAAAGACAAAATGTATCCTTTCTTGGTCGACGAAGCCGGCGCTTGGACGGTGCGCAAAGACGTTCGCAACGTCGGTATCATGCAAAAAGGCGACAGCGGTAACGTTTATCGTAACGATTGGTTGACCGTCAGCGGCAACAAGATTGGTATCGAGCTCGGCATCGGACACAAACTGGGCGATGCGATCGAAGAGCCAGTCATGATCCTCAAAAGCTCGATCGGCAACCGCGGTTTGAGTTGGGATTTATTGCCTCCCGGCAGCGAGTCATGGGAATATGTCGATCCCAAGGACGGCAAAACCTATGTCTATGCAGGCTACAAGCAATCCCCGGCGAGATGGGAAAAAGGCACTACCCCTGCACCAATTGGTTGGTATGCAGGTAAACAGTATGACGACGATGTCGCTAACGCCAAAAAAGTTCTCTCAGAAATCGGAACCTATTATCCAGGTGCCACCAAATATGAAGTTGCTGGTTTCTTCTGGTGGCAGGGTGAAAAAGACTGTGGTGATGCAAGTCACTCCGCTCAGTATGAGAAGAATCTCATCAATCTGATCGCGGCTCTTCGTAAAGACTTCAATGCTCCAAATGCAAAGTTTGTGTTAGGCACACTCGGAGAAGCAACCAAAGACAGCACAGGTAACACATTGACCGTTTATCAAGCTCACATGGCTGTGGATGGTGAAACTGGTAAGCATCCTCAATTCAAAGGCAGCGTTTCAACAGTTTACACGAACCCAATTTCTATGGGCGGTAGCGGCAACGGTCACTACGGTGGCAATGCCAAAACCTACACCAATGTCGGCGTCGCCATGGGCGAGGCAATGACTAAATTGCTTAAGAAGTAATTTATAAAACTTCATTCAACGGCGACCTCCTAACAGGGGTCGCCGTTTTTTATTTCCCCTGACTCGCCGCAAGATGTTTCTTCCATGCCTGTATAGAGCGAGTGAGGTTTTCTTTGGGGTCGATGCGGATGTTGAAGCATTGCAGTCCGATCGCGCCTTTGAAGCCTATATCCCGCAGATGTTTGATTACAACAGAAGTATCGAAGGTCCCTTCATCGAGAGGACGAATCAAAGTGTTCCAATCCTTACCGTCCGAATCGGCTCCAGAAATACTTACGCTCCAGAGCAGTGGTTTTACAGCGGTGAGCGTTGCAGCGAGATCATCCTTCGGCTGAACTTTTAGGAAATGACATAAGTTAAATGCCACCCCGACGTTGTCGCAGCCAGTGGCTTTTGCGATTTTAAATGCATGATCCACCCGCTCGACGTGGCAGTCCGCGTGAGGATAAATCACTACTTTGAGTCCCGCTGCTTTCGCCTTGTCGCCGATTTCTTTCATCATGGCGATCGCCTGCTCGTCAGTTGAGTTTGGTCCGCGCTGAAGGTTTATTTCTATCAATGCTTCAGTCCCTTTTAGTAGTTCAATAGAATCGGTAACATCCTTGCCATAACTGAAATCCCTTTCGTTAACCTTTCCTCCCAAATAGACGCTGTAAATTTTTAGCCGTTCTTTTTTGGCGGCATCTATGTATGCCGCAAGATCACCCGGCTTTCCAGATCCAACTCCTTGGTAACCCAGTTCTTTGATGAGGCGCATTCCTTCTTCGGGAGAATTGAATCTCATGCCGTTATGGAATGGGTAAAACTCCGGATGAAATGCGGCTTGTTGCTGGCTGTAGGCAGGCATTGCCCCCAGAAAAAGACAAGCAACCAAAGCACCGCCAAAAATTTCACCTACGTTATTTTTAATTCGCTTCATGTTCGTATTCATTTCTTACTTTTCGGCCTCACTGGCAAGCTTTAGCTCTTTAGCCTATTCTCCTCTCGGCATTACAACGCTTTATGAAAAACATCATCTACTTTTCCATTTTTCTTTTGTCCATCATGCTTGGACATGCCGAAAAAGTCCGCCCAAATGTTTTGATTATCATGGCGGATGATTTGGGATATGGCGATCTCTCAAGTTACGGAGCCAAAGACATGCGGACACCGCATCTTGACAAGCTTATGTCGGAAAGCATGCGCTTCGATGATTTCCATGCGAACAGTTGCGTTTGCTCGCCGACTCGCGCCGCGCTCATCAGTGGACGATATCCAGAATTGGTCGGCGTGCCTGGAGTGATCCGTCATTACAAAAACGGCGACTGGGGACATCTCGATCCAAACAGCACCATGCTGACCAATGTGTTTCAAAAGAATGGCTATTACACCTCACTCATTGGCAAATGGCACCTTGGATTAACCGAGGAAAACTTACCCAACCAGCGTGGCTTCGATGAGTTTCACGGTTGGCTCGGCGACATGATGGATGATTACTGGAAGCACACCCGCGCTGGCCAAAACTTCATGCGCTTGAATGCGGAAAAAATCCAACCCACAGGCCACGCCACGGATCTTTTCACCGAATGGTCCATCGCTTCGATCGAGCGTCGCGCTAAGGAAGGCAAACCATGGTTTCAATTTCTCGCCTACAATGCACCGCACGATCCCATCCAGCCACCACCGGAATGCTTGGAAAAAGTCAAACAACGCGAACCAGGAATTGATGACAAACGCGCAGGACTCGTTGCGTTGATCGAGCACATGGATGATGGCATTGGCAAAGTCCTCGCGGCTTTGGAAAAATCCGGTCAGGATAAAAAAACCATCGTCGTCTTCACCTCAGACAATGGCGGGGATTTGAAACACGCTGCAAACAACGGGCCCCTGCGCGATGGTAAAGGGCATTTCTACGATGGTGGAACCAAAGTCCCAACTTCGATTCGTTGGTCTGGAAAAATCCCAGCCGCAAAAACCCAGTTCCGAGCTTTGACCATGGATATCCTGCCCACCATTGCGGATCTCTGTGAAGTCCCCATCGAATCCAAGCTCGAAGGTCAATCTTTCAAACAGCAACTTCTAACAGGAAAGCAACCTGCCTTCGATCGTCCCGAGCATTACATGTGGCTTCAGAAAACCACCAAGCAAGCCATGCGTCTCGGCGATTGGAAAATCATCCGTGATGACATCGCAAGCCCAGTCGAATTATACAATCTGAAAACCGATACTCTTGAAGCCAATAACCTTTCGGCTAAAGAACCTGAGCGCCTTAAGCAGATGACAGATGCCATGGACGCTCACCTCGCTGCCGCTAAGCTCGTGCCGTGGCAGGCTCCTGCTAAATAGCCAAGTTTGGCCTGACGCCCAGTTTCGTATCAGCTTTTTCCAAAGGGTGAGCAATTTAGCCTGCGGTTGGATTAAGGGCTTGTTGTAAGGGATCGTTAGATGTTGGATGCTGTCATGAGAAAAATCCTATTCGCAGCCATGATTTCGCTCGGTGGCGTGCTTTTAGCTGAGGCTCAAACCACACGTCCAAACATTCTATTCATCGCCGTCGATGATTTGAATGATTGGGTGAGCCCATTGGGAGGACATCCTCAAGCGAAGACTCCGAATTTTGACCGACTCGCGAAAATGGGCGTCACCTTTACCAACGCGCATTGCCAAAGCGTTTTATGCAATCCTTCACGTACCAGTGTTCTAACAGGAAAGCGCGCAACCTCTACTGGGATCTATGGCTTGTCGCCGTTTATTCGCGAAACACCGCAGCTTGCGGATTTGAAAACACTTCCGGAACATTTTCGCGAGCATGGCTACCGCAGCTACATGGCGGGAAAGGTTTTTCATGGTAGCTACGGGCGGAAAGCAAACGGTCCAGATTGGGATGGAGTGGGACCACAAAATGGAGGAAATCCTTATCCTCCTAAAAAACTAGTAAACACCCCAAGTACGATGAAAGCTGTCGACTGGGGGACTTTTCCGCACAATGACGAAGACAAGGACGACTACAAAGTCGCGAGTTGGGCGATTGAGAAGCTTGAAAAGATGCCAGCGGATCAGCCATTCATCTTATCAGCAGGATTTTTCCTGCCTCACGTTCCTTGCTTCGTGACCCAGAAATGGATGGATCTTTATCCAGAGGAAACGTTGATACTTCCTGAAATTTGCAGAGATGACCGGGACGATACTCCGCGCGCTTCATGGTGGTTGCATTGGGATTTGCCCGAGCCGCGCCTGAAATTTTTGGAGGAACAGAACCAATGGAAAAATCTTGTTAGATCATACCTCGCTTCGATCAGTTTCATGGATGCGCAGTTGGGCAGAGTGTTGGATGCTTTGGAAAAATCCCCACATGCCAGCAACACCATCATCGTTCTGTGGTCGGATCATGGTTGGCACCTTGGTGAAAAATTGATCACTGGAAAAAACACTCTCTGGGAACCATCTACCCGCGTGCCACTGATGTTCGCTGGTCCAGGCTCCACAAAAGGCGTCAAATGCGTGGAACCAGTTGAGCTGTTAGATATTTTTCCGACTCTTTGTGAACTCACCAATCTGCCTCTGCCCAAACAACTCGAAGGCCACTCGCTTCTTCCGCAATTAAAAGTTGCGACCACCACCCGCGAATGGCCGGCGATCACCAACCACAACCCCGGCAACGATTCCGTTCGCGACAAACGCTGGCGCTACATCCAATACGTCGATGGCTCCAAAGAGTTCTACGACCTGGAAAACGACCCAAATGAATTCAATAATCTCGCCAGCAATCCCAAGCACGCTGCGGAAACTGAGCGCTTGAGTAAATGGATCCCAAAAAACCAAGCCCCGCATGCCCCGAAAAGTAAGGACAGGATCCTTGAATACCGCGATGGCGTCCCGATTTGGGAGGGGAAACCCATTCTCCCAGATGCGCCAGTTCCTGGGATTGAGTGAACGTAATTTCCCCAAATGGAGATTCTGGGTTGCAGACTTGGCATTCCTGTTGCATGAGCTTTAGCGAAATCATGGCTGCCACTTCTTCTTTCCTCGCCCGCCACATCGGACCTTCAGAATCTGAAAAATCCGAGATGCTCAAACAAGTCGGTCACGGCACACTCGACGAACTCATTTCCGAAGCTGTGCCAGCTGGAATCCGCATGGAAGGGGAGTTGAATCTTCCGCCTGCACTTTCTGAAAATGAGGCTCTCGCTTGGCTGCGCGCTTGGATGAGTCAGAATCAGGTTTTGAAAAGCTTCATCGGCCAAGGTTACTACGGCACGCTGACTCCAGGTGTGATTTTGAGAAACATCTTGGAAAATCCCGGTTGGTACACTGCCTACACACCTTACCAAGCTGAAATCGCGCAAGGTCGCTTGGAAGCGCTGTTGAATTTCCAAACCCTGATCACCGATCTCTCCGGACTCGATGTTGCGAACGCATCTCTGTTAGATGAAGGCACCGCCGCTGCTGAGGCCGTCACACTTGCGCTTTCCGGAAAACCAAAAGGCAAAACCGTTTTCATTTCCGATCGTTGCCACTTGCAAACCATCGACGTGGTGCAAACCCGTTGCGAGCCGCTTGGCTTGGACGTGATCGTTGGCGATTGGCAAAACTTCGATCCTGCCACGGCTGACAATTTATTCGCAGTGATCGTCCAATATCCCGACACCCGCGGACGCATCGATGATTTCTCTTCCTTCTTTGAGAAATGCAAAGCCGCTGGCGCGGTCGCCATTTGCGCGGCGGATCTGCTCGCTTTAACTTTATTGAAATCCCCCGGCGAATTCGGTGCCGACATCTGCGTTGGTTCCTCGCAACGCTTCGGTGTGCCGCTCGGTTTCGGTGGTCCACATGCAGGGTTCATGGCGTGCAAAGACGCATTGAAACGCAAGATGCCGGGTCGCTTGATCGGCGTTTCTATTGATGCTCAAGGCAAACCCGCATACCGACTTTCTCTTCAAACTCGCGAGCAACATATTCGCCGCGATAAAGCGACTTCTAACATCTGCACCGCTCAGGTGTTGTTGGCAGTCATGGCATCGATGTATGCGGTCTATCACGGCCCAGAAGGATTGAAAGGGATCGCTGGGAAAATTCATTCGCAAGCACAAGAACTCAAAGCGGCTTTAGTTGCAGGCGGATACGAGATCGAGGACGGTGCGTTTTTTGATACGATCATTGTCAAAACCAGTAAGGCTTCCGCATGGGTCGATGCTGCACCCGAGCACGGTTTCAACCTGCGTTTGATCGATGACTCACACATTGGAATTTCTCTCGATGAAACGGTTGTATCTCAAGACATCTGGTCGCTTTGCCGTTTGTTCGAAGTGTCTCGCGTTGATGGAATCACTGGAAAAGCATGGGATGCAAAGTTTGATCGCAATTCCAAATTCCTTACTGCTCCAGCATTCAATGCCTATCATTCCGAAACGGAAATGCTTCGTTACATCAAGCGCTTGGAGTCGAAAGATCTCGCGCTCAACGAATCGATGATCGCACTCGGCTCTTGCACGATGAAGCTCAATGCGACTTCGGAAATGCTTCCACTCAGCTGGCCGGAAGTTTCTTCGATTCATCCGTTTGCTCCGAAATCGCAGACGACAGGTTACATCGAAATGCTGACACAGTTAGAAAACTGGTTGGCGGAAATCACGGGCTTCGCTGCCGTTTCTCTTCAACCGAACGCTGGCTCACAAGGCGAATATGCAGGTCTGTTAGCTATCCGCCGTTACCACGAATCGCGCGGCGAAGGTCATCGCGATATTTGTTTGATTCCCGTTTCCGCCCACGGCACCAACCCTGCCTCCGCTGTGATGTGCGGGATGAAAGTGGTCGGCGTAAAATGCGATGAACGCGGCAACATCGATATGGCGGATCTGATTTCTCAAACCGAAACGCATCGCGACAATCTCTCCGCATTGATGGTCACTTATCCGTCCACTCACGGTGTGTTCGAAGAAACCATCCGTGAAATCACTTCCATCATCCACGATGCCGGCGGCCAAGTTTACATGGATGGCGCAAACATGAATGCACAAGTCGGCCTGACTTCACCCGGCCTCATCGGCGCGGATGTTTGCCATTTGAACCTCCACAAAACCTTCTGCATCCCACACGGTGGCGGCGGTCCAGGCGTCGGCCCCATCGGAGTTGCGAAACAACTTGTGCCCTTCCTTCCGGGTCATTTTGAGATGAAGGACAAGACCCACGCGGTATGCTCTGCTCCTTACGGCAGCGCATCAATCAATACGATTTCATGGATGTATATCGCGATGATGGGCGCCACTGGTCTTAAAACCGCCACCGAGATTGCCATTCTCAATGCAAACTATGTCGCAAAACGCTTAGGAAATTATTTCCCGATTCTCTACACCGGCAAAACCGGTTTGGTGGCGCATGAGTGCATCATCGACTGCCGTCCGATCTCGGATCAATCCGGTGTTACGGTTGAGGATATCGCCAAACGTTTGATGGATTACGGTTTCCACGCGCCGACCATGTCATGGCCAGTGACTGGAACCTTGATGATCGAGCCAACTGAGTCTGAATCGAAAGTCGAGCTCGACCGTTTTTGCGATGCAATGATTTCTATCCATGGTGAAATCCAGGAAATCATCGATGGAAAAATGGACGCCAACGATAACGCACTTAAAAACGCACCACATACCATGGGTGTCTTGTGTGGAAACGATTGGGCTCATCCATACTCACGTGAGCAAGCCGCGTTCCCGCTGCCTTACCTCCGCAATCACAAGTTCTGGCCTACTGTCTCTCGGATCGACAACGTCCACGGCGATCGCAACCTTGTCTGCACTTGTGATTCCGTGGAGGCTTATGCGAGTGGGAATTGAATAGGTATGGACCGCGTGACTCCAGTCGCGCGATCCAATTATATTGACCATATCAGTAAAATATGTTCATATGAACATATGAGATATAATGCGCGCGGCTGGCATGATCGAGGTTATTTGCCTCATCTCGAGCTCATCGGTAGAGCTACAGGAATCACTTTTCGTCTCGCAGATTCGCTTCCTAAACATGTGATCGAGCAGGGCGTTTGCTTGGCTGGGCTATTCTTGGACAGGGCGTGCAGTCGTGATGAGTTTCACGGATTTTTCGCGATTATCCCGGTAATAATCGAAGGCGTCGTTGAGGGATTCGAACTCTTCGAAGGGGATGACTGCGAGC
>JAJTHK010000164.1 GCA_021298895.1 Luteolibacter sp. | reverse complement strand
TGGCATCAAAAAAGAGAACTTTCACTGGTTTTTGAAGGAGTGTGAATGGCGCTTCAATGGAGGTAACCATCAAATGCTCTTGAAGCAGCTAAAATACTGGGTAAAACAGTCTCAGCAGTAAGCCTTAGCTAGTACAGCCCCCTGTATTTTTTTATCGAACAGCGTTATTGAGCCGCACGCGGTAATTGTCCTGCAAATGCCGCACGGAAGGGTGTAGCTCCGAGTTATCCGTTCGTTTGATGAATTTTTAATCATCGCAGTGAGGATCAACAAGTTAATTTACAGGAGAGCAAGTCTGTTCCAGAGGGAAATGATTCGAATGGGTGGGTTGGAAGGTTGGGTCGTCCGTGACTGGAACGATGACAATATATAGGGACAGACAATTAGTAGTAGAAATATATCAATACAGCAATCTCTTAAGTCTGAATAGAATGCTCAGCTCTTGGCTAATGATCGCATCTATGCGCTTCACGCGAAGCTGGACTCTTCTTGTTACTGAAATCTAAATATAAGATCCGTTGATTTCAGCAGCTTCTACTTCACACCACAGTCTGCTCAAGCGGTGTCTCGCAGATTCTTGTTTCACACTCCAACCCGCAGATCCCTCGCGCTCCATAGCTTTCCTGCTGCAGCTTCCCCATTTCCTCTTAACCGCCTTGCTCCGTCTTTTCTCTTCTCTGAAAACCTTTCGCGTGCTGCGTCAAACGCTTCGTTCACAAAACTCTTGCTGCCTATCACTGCGCCATCGGTGAAATACCTTACTCGCGCATGCAACATTTTCGCAATGCCAAGATCTGGTAACACCGTGCCGTTGTCTTTTGATGCGATCATCTCCTCATCGTTCATATTCGCACCCGCTATCACTTCTCCCAGCTTCGCATTTCCTTTCTTCCTCCCCAAAGCTAAACCCATCACACGCCGATAGATCCTCGACGTTTCCTTCCATTTCTCCGCGCTGTAATCCTCCTCATTGGAGTTTAAAGTTTCGTGTTTAGAGTTTTGCGTTCTGCACGCGCTGATAAGCCCCATCCGAGCTTTGTTACCATTGCCTTTTGTTCCTCCACCTATCGCCTCCCCATAGCTACTCCAACGATAGTCGGCAGGATCAGAAACCATTCTTGCTCTAACAGGATTTAGATCAATGTAAGCAGCTATCGTCCGCGCCGCATCACCGCTTTCTACGATCACACTCTTGTAGCGCTGTTCCCATAAGGTTCCAGTTCGCTCATGCGTCCGATTGAACCAACAAGTAAACCGCTGCAGCAAGGTCTTCATGAACTCACTCAGATTGTGCATCCGATAAGTGAAACGAGCATAAATCTCAGCCACATGCTCTTCGTTTTGCTCTGCACGAGCTTCCGCTAATTCTTTAGCCACCGAGGCCACGAATGCCTCGCTGTATACTGTGCCTAGTCGTTTGAGTAGGCCTTCATCATCAAAACTCAAGGTCTCCCTAGGTGGAACCTCGAGGAGAATGTGAAAGTGATTCGACATCACACAGTAGGACAATACCCGGCAGCCAGAGAATTTCTCCTGCATCCGCATAAAGGTCCTGAAATGCTCCCGCTCTTCGTCTCCTAATACAAATCGCCTATCTACAATTCTCGATACACAGTGGTAGATTGCCCGTTTATCCAACGAATCCTTCCAAGGTGCTAACCAGCGAGCATGTCTCATGCACTCAATCTACATAATACTACTCATATGACCAGTATTATTTCTACATAAGGTCTGTCCCCTTGTATCATCGACGAACTCCCGCCGCAAACCCGCACCCTGCTCGAAAGCATCAAGGCACTCGTCACCGGCAAAACCGCCGAAGGCGATCCGAATCCAACGTCACGTTGGTTCAGCCGTCGGGAACTGCGGGAGGCGACCGGCTGGAGCGCGATGCAGATCCGCCGCCACCTCGAACGGCTCATCGAGCTCGAATACATCCACCAGCGCGGCGGGCGCAACGGCATCGCCATGAAATACGAGCTTCTCGTCGATGCCGCCGGGGAAAGCACCGGCTACCACGTCGGCCTGATCGACACCGCGAAACTCAAAGTGAAAACCGCATGAACCTCACCCTTACGATCCTCACCTTGTCACTTTCAGCCGCCACCTTGCCCCCACCTTGTCAGCAGCGGGGGACAAGGTCGCAAACACCCGCAGTCACAGGAAAAAGCGGAGCCATGACCCGCACCTTGTCACCTGTCCGGATCGCACATCAGGACACGCAAACCCTCACCGCACCGTAGGCATGGCAAGACCCAAAGGATACGACGCCACCCGCCACCTCCGCGCCCGCGCCGAGGAAAAGCGCGGCGGCAACCAACGCCGCGAGGAGAAGCTCGAAGTCGCCGGAGACGGCAACCTCACCGCCAGCCGCGACGCCTACCTCGCCGACATGCTCAGCCTCAACTACCGGCAAAGCACCATCGACGGATGCCGCAAAGACCTGCGCCACTTCATCGAATGGGCGCACGAACGCGGCATCGATCAACCCACCGACATCACCCGCGCCATGCTCGAAAGCTACCGCCGCCACCTTTCGCGGCTAAAGAAAAAGAACGACAAACCGCTCGGCGTCTCCACCCAGCGCAGCCGCCTCGGAGCGGTCAAAAATCTCTTCAAATGGCTCTGCAAACAGTCCCTGTTAGACGCCAACCCCGCCAGCGAACTCGATCTGCCACGGCCCGAAAAACAACTGCCCGACGAAGGACTCAGCCCGCGAGAAATCGAAAGTATCCTGGCCGTCCCCGACATCGCCGACCCGCTCGGCGTGCGCGACCGCGCCATGATGGAACTGCTTTACTCCACCGGCATCCGCCGGGGCGAACTCGTCGCGCTCAACCTCGCAGACTTCAACCGCGAACGCCACACCCTGCACCTGCGCCACACCAAAGGCCGCAAAGACCGCATCGTACCCATCGGCAGCCGCGCCCTGCATTGGCTCGAACGCTACCTTATGGAAGTCCGCCCGCGACTCGAAATCGGCACCGACGACACCGCCCTTTTCCTCAGCGGCTACGGCAGCGCGTTCAACCCCGATGTCCTCGGTCGCAGCGTCAGCAAATATATAAAACTGGCTGGAGTCAGCCGCACCGGAGGCTGCCACCTCTTCCGCCACAGCTGCGCCAGCCACCTGCTCGACGGCGGGGCGGACATCCGCTTCATCCAGCAACTCCTCGGCCACGAAAAGCTCGAAACCACCGCCATCTACACCGAAGTGAGCATCCAGCAGCTGCGCGAAGTCCACGCCCGCTGCCACCCGGCAGGCAAGCCGCGCAAGGATCCCGGCGACCCCGCACAGCCCGAGCTTCCCGGCCTAGGCGACACCGGCGGCCAGCCATAAACCAAAGGCAATCAATCCTTCCCATTAGCCGCCCCAGCCGCTAAAGAAAAGAGCGTGAACCGCCGCGCCCCGCTCCTTGCGCTCCACGCCCTGACCTGCGTCACGGCGTTTTTGCTGTGCCTGGCCGGAACCGCGTCGGGAAAAGCCGCCCTCTCACCGGAAAAAACCGCGTCCGGAGATTTTTTCGCCGACCCCGGGGAAAGCACCTGGCAAACCGCCCCCCAACCCCTGCAAGCGCAATGGGAAACCGGCCCTTCACCTACGCAAACCGCATCGGGTCGCCAAGTTTGGTTGAGCGCGGATCCGCTGGGGGAAGCGGGGGGGATCAACCTGTATGGGTATGTGGGAGGGAATCCGCTGAATGGGACTGATCCTCTAGGACTTGTAGATCTAAATATCTCACCCCGTAATGAGCCTCGTGCAGTAGAAGCAATGGATCGATGGAACCCAAAGGGAACAGGATTTACTGTCGGTGGACATGGCTCATCTAGTGGTGATGGTATGACCGATTCCCAGGGAGTGCCTCTTACGCCGGAGAGGCTCGCTGAATTAATTCAGACGAGTGGTAAATATAAAAAAGGACAGACAGTAACTCTTTACATGTGCAATACTGGTGGAGCTTGTGCAACGGGCGATAACTTTGCCCAACGCCTAGCAAATATCCTTGAGGCGGGAGTTCGTGCTCCTAATGGAATTGTAGTTTTAAGCTATATTAAATCCGAAAAAAAACCCTCAAAACATTGGCTTAGCTCTATACCTGGCGGGAAACCAGATCCTAATCTTAAGTATATTTGGCATTCTGCAAAATAGGAAGGCCAATAGAAAAATGCAAAAAATGAGAAATATACCAAAGCTCTGTTCATCTATTTTAATTATTTTTTTTATTGGAGTTATTATTTATGGATACAGAAAATCACAGGAAAAGGAATTTCCAGTTATAGTATCTGGAGATATAACTATTGATGTAAATAAAATTAATATAGAGGAGGCTAAAAGAAAACGTGATGCCAATTCGTTATTAGAGTTGTATTATTACTACAAGTTAGTCGAGATGGATGATAAAGTCGCTGATTTTTGGTATAAAAAATTTCTAGAAAAATCACAAGAATCACAAGGGGAATGTGTAGTGCCCCCTCGTAATTTGGACAGCCGATAATGTTGGCCGCCGTCAGAAAAAGTGGTCCATGTTGAGTGAGAGGATTTGTTACAACCAAATCCTGCAAAAATGAACCGACAAAAAAGACATAAGCCCGAAGAAATCATCCTCCTCCTGCGTGAATGTGACGCGAGTCACCTGTGTAGCGTCCCCCGCAATAACTGGACAGGAAATATCAGCTTCCTGAAGTTCGGGGAACTGCGTAAAAAACATCAAACTCACAGCGGGCGTGCTCAAGCTGACGACAGCTTGTCCGGGTCTGGGGCGGAGAGCCCCAGGTTG
>JAJTHK010000109.1 GCA_021298895.1 Luteolibacter sp. | reverse complement strand
GTGCTTGGATCCACCGCTACAACCACCACCGTCCTCACCAATCGCTCAAATACAAATCTCCTAATCAATACAACCAACTCATATGCAATCAAGCAGCCTAAATAACATTATCGGCTGTCCAAATTACGAGGGGGCACTACAGCTTGTCACAAAATGGCGACAAACAATCCCCGCAACCACACCGGCTAAGAACCCAAAAACGTGGCCAAGAACGTCCGTATTTGAGCCAGGTGTCCCGCCACCAAGCCAGCCAAGCAGAACAAATCCGGCCAATAATGGTGCCAAAACACGCACCCAGGGCATACTGACTTTTTCGCGCAAATTCTCCACCAAGCCAATTCCTGAGAGAATACCCAGCGCCCCGAAAACCGCGGTCGATGATCCAATCGACGTAAAGGACTCCGGATATGTCAAAACCGAAGTGATTACATTTCCCAAGGTTCCTGAGAAAAGAATCATCGTCCAGGCTTTGAGTGGTCCGATGGATTTCGAGGCGAGCATGCCAAATAATGCACCGCCCGCTAAATTACCAATGATATGACCGAGATCCGCGTGAAGAAATAGGGCCGTGAAGGGTCGCCACCATTCACCGTCTCTCATCAATCCTATGCTCGAAGATGCCCCGTGATCCGTGAATTCTTGATGGGTTTGTTGATAGTAAAAAACCACCATCAAAACCACCGCCCAGACTGAGTAATATGCCCAACCCGATGGATACCTTACCCAATTCGATGGGATAATTTTTGGAATTCTAACAATTTCCGATTCTTTTTCATATTGGCGGATCTCCTCGGAAATTTTCACAACCGCATCTGGCTCCACCTGCAAATCAAATTCCCCCGGCTGATCGCCATGCTCAACCCGTATCGATTCCCCCATCGCCAACGCCACCAACGCACGCTCATGAGCTTCATCCAAAGTAGGATAAGTCCCGACGTCGATCCATTCGTTTTCTTGATCTTCAGGTTTCATGTTGGATAGCCGTACCGGAGAGCCGCGCCTCTGGCCGGCTTTGCATTTGAGTAGCCAACGAATAGTCTCATCATGGTTTCATATAAAGAGTGAATGTATGCGCAGGTAATTTTTTGGGATTCCGCTCAATATAATTCCTCACCCAAGAGAACTGTTTAGCTGATCGAATCAACCGATCATAATAATCACGCTGCCAAAATGAGCCTTCGCGCACTAGAATCTTGTTAACCTCGCGAGCGCTAAAACTTTTCATCGTTTTCACAATATCAGAAAGTTTATGCGGCTCCAGTGGATGAAGCAGCAAATGCACGTGATTTGGCATAACCACAAAGCAGTCCAATTCATAGCGTTCCCCATCGAAATACAATAAAGCCGAAGAAACGATTTCCCTAACCTGAGGGTTTGTCAGATGACACTCGCCAATACCTCGATCCAACCACTCTTCGATCTCATCAGTGAACTGTTTTCGATACTCTTTAAAAACATGATCCGTCCACGGTTCGGGATAAACTTTGAAGAAAATCTCCCTTTGCTGCTGCCATTCTCGAATTTTTGTCAACGGCAAGGAATCGGCTAATCGCCATGTAAGAAAAATCCATGCATCACCCTGTTGCCAATGACGCAGGTTGTGAACTTTTACATCTGTAGGAAGATCAGGATGAAAGAATTCGGGCATAGGGGGGGATTGGAGAGGGAGGTATCGGAGAGTCGGTTTTCAACCGGCTTTGTTGGCATTACCGAAGAAGCCGGCCGGAGGCTCGGCTCTCCAGTAGGCTTTAGCCATCAATGCTCATGCTGCACATGCCCGCTTAGAATATCTCTTCCGAAATCATTCTTTGCATCGCGCCAGACACCGTGGAAATGATTTCCTTTGTTTTGAACGTTGGCGACTTCTACGAGAAACGTGGTTCCTTGGATGCGGTAGTAATATGGCTCCCCTCTCTTGAGTCCGCCGGCCCAGCCGAAACGCAGATTTTTCAAATCTGCCTTGATGGTCTTGAGATCGCTTTCGGCGAGTTCTTTGCGGTGGCGGTTGGCAAATTCGGCGATGATTTCCATGAGCGCTTTTTGTTGAGTTTCGGTCATCTCAGTCGCCAAAATTCCCACTGGCTCAAGTTGTTTTACCGCACGATCTTCAGCTGTTAGAATTTCAGCTGGTGGCTGCTCTGAATAAATCACAGCTTTTCCGCTTTCCTTCAAAACCGCTGCGAGCGAACGGGCGAGATCTTCCTCCGCATGAAACGGACGTGTGCCTTTCATTTTGTGCTCGATCGTAACTTCGCCAGGATTGGCTGCGAAAAACGAAGGCGTCACAGCAACGGCTTTCCCATCGATAATCGTGTAATTCAACGAGAGGTGATGCCCTTCGAAGCGCCATGCCCATGTTCCACGCGCCGATGGCTCACCGAAGATCGATGTGAAATACGCCTTCGGATTACGGAAGTCGGGCCTTTTTTCGATTTCTGCAAGAAACGCTTCAAGCGCCATGATGGTATCGACTTTTTTCAAGCCAGGCTCACTCAATGCGGTTTTCAATAAATCACGGACCAGACCGACCTGCTTTTCATTGAGGACCTCCAAAGGAAGTCCTTTGCGCTCGCGCGGCACGAAGCCCCATGCTTCACGTTGCTCGGAATCGAATGGGAAAAAGGCTTTTTTCACCTGTGTCTCATCGAGCCCCCCAAGCAAGGCCATGGCAGCATTTGCCATATCTGCACTGACTTTCTTGATTTCAGGCGCAGGTTTATGCGTTGTTTCAGCATGGAGTGATGCACAGGTAAAGAGTCCAAGGAGGATAAAATATTTCATAGAGTGTGGGATACGTTGCATGGGATCATGGACTTGCAAGGACGTGACGGAAAGAAATTTTCCAGCGAAGGTTGACCGTGGACGCGGCTGATAATTCCGCGTATCAAAGCACAAGTGAACGATACCTTACGGAACATTTTCGGCTTTGATGGACTGCGGGCAGGGCAGGCAGAGGTCGTGGCTGCGTTGATGGAAGGACGTTCGGCTTTGGCGATTTTTCCGACTGGTGGCGGAAAGTCGCTTTGCTACCAACTTCCCGCTGTGTTGTTAGAAGGAACCGCCCTAGTGGTTTCGCCATTGCTTGCGTTGATGAAAGATCAGGTCGATGGCTTGATCGCAAAAGGTGTGGCGGCCGCGCGTTTGGACTCGACGCTCGATGTCGATCATTACGCAGAAACCGTTTCTCAACTCAAACAAGGCGAATTGAAACTGCTCTATGTATCGCCAGAAAAACTTGCGAATGCTGAGTTTCAGAAATCGCTTAAAGGCGTGAAAATCTCCCTGATCGCGGTCGATGAGGCGCATTGCATTTCTGAATGGGGACATAATTTCCGACCCGACTACCTCAAGCTGACCACGATTTTCCGCAAACTGCGTGTGAATAGAATACTCGCATTAACCGCCACCGCGACGCCGAAAGTTGAAACGGATATCCGCCGCCAATTTTGCATCGCTAAAAAAGATGTGGTGAAACTGAGCTTTCACCGATCCAACCTCGATCTTCGCATCACGCCGTGTTCTGTTGTAAATCGAAAATCGATTTTGTTAGAAAAAATCCAGGGATCTAAAAAACCTTCGATCGTCTATGTCACCCGTCAGGAAACCGCTGAGGAAATCGCCACGTTTCTCAGCAGGCAAAAGCTAAACGCACGAGCTTATCATGCGGGACTTCGCTCTGAACTACGCAGGGAAATTCAAGAAGAGTTCATGGGCGGAGCCATTGATATTGCGGTCGCAACAATCGCCTTCGGGATGGGTGTGGATAAATCCGATATCCGTGCGGTGTTTCATTATAATCTCCCGAAAAGCCTTGAAGGATACACCCAAGAAATCGGCCGCGCGGGTCGCGACGGACAAGTTGCCATCTGCGAGCTACTCGCCTGCGCCGAAGATCAAACGGTTCTGGAAAATTTCATCTATTCCGATATCCCCAGCGAACGCGCGGTTCGTAATTTGTTAGAGCGGGTGCTGCGACTCGGTGAGAATTTCGATGTTTCGATTTACGAGCTCGCAACGACCTGTGACATCCGCCAAACCGTGATCGAAACCCTTTTCACCTATCTAGAAATGGATGGGATTTTAGAGGTCGGCGGAAAAAGCTTTGATACGTATCGGGTGAAATTGCTGCGGCCGCTCAAAGATTTGTTAGCGGGGCGGAAACCCAAAGAACGCAAACAGCTCGAACAGGTCTTCTCCCCACTTGATGCTGAGTGGAAATGGCTTTCGGTAAAAATCCCCGATGTCGCACCCGAACTTGGCATCTCTTCAGAATCGCTTCGCGATCTCATTTCCGAATTAGAGGCAGGCGGCGATATCGCTCTGAAAAAATCCGGATGGAGGCAGGCATATCGATTGAAAAAAGCCGAGGCAGATCCGAAATCCATTTCCGCAGCGATGGCAGAAAAATTACAAGAACGTGAAGCGCGCGAGCTGGGTCGACTCGATCAGGTGCTTGCTCTCGTTCAGGGTAAGCGCTGCCTCACCCAAGCCCTGCTTGCGCATTTCGGCGAGAAAATGGACGAACCATGCGGTCATTGCGATCGCTGCCGAGGGATTGCCCCAGTGAAGCTCAAACGCGTCAAACCACGCAAAATTTCCTCATCCGAGCACACGCAGATCCTTACCCTGTTGGAGGAGAAAAACGCCGCTCTTGGCACGCCACGCCAACTCGCTCGTTACCTATGCGGAATGTCCAGCCCCGCCAGCATGCGCGCTAGGCTTTACCGCAACGATACCTACGGCCTCCTTTCCGATCTACCCTTTACTGAGGTAGAGATTTTCGCGGAAAGCTTGTTTTGAATACCGCCGGAGGCTTTGGACTGCTGCGGTGATCCGCAGCTTTTAGGGTTGATACTTACAATCGGAGAACATCGGTAATTTCCCAGCACTCCGATTATCGACACTTCGCGTGAAAGCTGGGAATGATCCCAGCAGTCCAAAGCCTGCGGCGCAAAAATCCCACCTTGTTTTGATTGCGGGAAGTCCAATGCTGCTTCATTTTGCCGCCATGTGGATTTCCAAATTTGATTTCGAAGACATCCGTTACGAGACCAGCGAAGACGGTGCGATCGCCAAGATTACGATCAATCGCCCTGAAGTGCGTAATGCGTTCCGACCTAAAACCGTCACCGAAATGCTCCGCGCCTTCGATATGGCGCATGAAGATCCGCAGGTAGGCGTAATCATTCTGACTGGAGAAGGCGATCTCGCGTTCTGCTCGGGTGGAGATCAACGGGTTCGCGGTCACGCGGGCTACGTCGGAGGAGATGGCATTCCGCGACTGAATGTGTTGGATCTTCAGAAAAAAATCCGTTCATTGCCAAAACCTGTCGTCGCCATGGTCGCTGGTTACGCGATCGGTGGAGGGCATGTCTTGCACATCGTTTGCGATCTCACCATCGCGGCCGATAACGCTCGCTTCGGCCAGACTGGCCCGAAAGTCGGAAGCTTTGATGGTGGACTTGGCTCCAGTTACCTCGCCCGCATCGTCGGACAGAAGAAGGCTCGGGAAATTTGGTATCTCTGCCGCCAATACGACGCGCAGCAAGCTCTCGACATGGGATTGGTTAACACCGTCGTGCCTCTCGCCGAACTCGAAACCGAGACCGTGAAATGGTGTCGCGAAATGCTTGCTCATTCTCCTCTTGCCCTGCGCTGCTTGAAATCCGCTCTCAATGCGGATTGCGATGGCCAGATGGGTCTGTTAGATTTAGCGGGGAATGCCACTCTTCTCTACTACATGTCCGAAGAAGGACGAGAAGGCAAAGAAGCGTTCCTAGAAAAACGCCAGCCCGATTTCTCCAAGTTTCCGCGGGTGCCGTAAGGCCCCGAAAGGAACCGCGAATCGAAGCGCAGCGGAGATGGCCGACCATTTTTTCGCATTATGTTGGCAATTTCAATCGCGACCTCGTGAGCGAAATATCTTTGGCTGACGCACCTGTGCAGTCGCGATTGGAAATCGCGGTTCCTTTCGTAGATAAGCCGCTTGGAAAGCGGCTCTCCGGTAGGGTCTCCGGTTAGATACTCATCGCTTGGAAGCCGCCGTCGACGATCATTTCCATGCCGGTGATGAAGGACGATGCTTTTGGTGAGGCGAGAAGGAGAGTTGCTCCGATGAGTTCCTCTGCGTTACCGAAGCGTGACGAAGGGGTGTGGCGAAGAATGTCCAGCACACGGGATTCATCTAACACTTTGCGGTTTTGCTCGGCCGGGAAAAATCCTGGGACGAGGGTGTTGACGCGGATGTCTTTATCTGCCCACTCACGAGCGAGGTTACGGGTGAGGTTGTGCACCGCTGCTTTCGAAGCGGAATAAGTGAACACGCGTGAAAGCGGGTTAAGTCCAGAAATCGAACCGAGATTGATGATGGAAGCCGGTCTCATTTCATCGACGAAATACTGACCGAACACTTGGCATGCGCGGAAGATCGCGGTGAGGTTGGTATCAATGATGCGGGAATATTCTTCCTCGGAAATCTCCAGAAACGGGGTTGGTGAGTTGGTGCCGGCACCATTGACTAGAATATCCACGCCACCGGATTTCTCCAATACCGTATCTAACATATCATGAAGAGATTGGCGCGATGTGACATCGACCGGAACGAAATATCCCTTGCCACCGTGGGACTCGATTTCAGCCAAGCGCTTGTCGGCTTTCTCTTTGATGCGTCCGCCGAGAACGACGGTTGCGCCTGCGCGCGCGAGGCCGACGGCCATCGTTCCGCAGAGTTCTCCAGTTCCACCGATCACGACGGCGGTTTTTCCAGTGAGATCGAACATTTCCTTGAGATAAGCTGTCGTTGACATGAGTGAATGATTTACGGTGTGGCCGATTTGCCAAGTGGAATCTCACATCAAGGTTCAGGTTGATCATGTTTAACTACAAATCCAACTGAGCAAATTTCCACCTCGAATGAACGAATCAAGATGGTTAACCACGGAATGCACGGAGTACACGGAATAGGACGACTTTCTCGATATCTGCGTATGATTAAATAAATTATTAGGTCTTAGATTCTAAATTTCACATCATTCCGTGTATTCTGTGCATTTTGACTACGTTTCACTCCGTCTATGTCCGCTTCTCTACCATTGTGGTTAAAATTTCTTTAAGCCTGTTCATTCGCGGTTGATCTTTCTAAATCTGATCGTGCTATTGTTCTGGGAAAGTTTCAGAGAATCATCAGAATCCCGCCATGTTTAGTTCCAAACAGCTCACAGCCGTGCAGATCGCAGAAATCAAAGCATGGGCGGATGCAGGCGCTCAGCTTCCTGATATCCAAAGACGTATACGCGAAGAGATGAATCATCCGGTGACCTACATGGACACTCGATTCCTTATTCTCGATCTTGGGATTGAGCTCCATGTAGAAAAAGAGCCCGAGCCTGTAGTAGAGGATATAGCACCGGAAGTCCCTTCAGACAGCACAACCCATGTCACGATGGATGCACTTCCCCTACCCGGCACTCTGGCCAGTGGAAAAGTCACTTTCAGCGATGGTGAACTTGGCGTCTGGGGAATCGATCAAACGGGTCGACCGACTGTGGATTTCAGCACGGATGGATATCAACCTTCGCGTGAAGACATCATGGAGTTTCAAGTGCAGCTGCGCGCTTTGATCGAGCGATCAGGTCTGTAAAAATCAAAAAAACCGCTGAGTTTGTTTCTCAGCGGTTTTAAATTTTTGTTAGAAATCTTAGCTTATCATGCAAGGCCACTTACTGGCTTTGGAAGTGGTTTTTCTTTCTTGCTCAACGCTCGGCGCATTTTGGTTAGAGCCGAATTTTGAAGTTGGCGAATACGCTCACGGGTCACGCCAAACTCGCGTCCGACTTCTTCTAGGGTAAGTGGTTTTTTACCAGTCAGACCGAAGCGCTCATCGATGATGCGACGCTCGCGTTCATCGAGAAGGGAAAGCAGTGGACCGATTTCACCTTGCATGTTTTTATCGGATAGCATGTCGAGCGGACTTTCCGCGCGCTCATCACTGATCACTTCGCTATACTCGGTGGTTTCACCTTCGTTGATTGGAGCATCAAGCGATGTTGGGCGATGAGATGCTTGTCTGAGCATCGCAAGCTTACGGCGTGGAAGACCCACTTCATCGGCTAATTCTTCATCGGTTGGCTCACGACCCAAAGCTTCTGCAAGCATCACAGATATGCGACGCATCTTGGCAATTTTATCTACCATATGAACGGGCAAGCGGATGGTTTTCGACTGGTTCGCTAGAGCACGCTTGATGGATTGTTTGATCCACCATGCTGCGTAAGTGGAAAGCTTGCCGCCTTTCTCAGGATCGAACCGCTCGACTGCTTTCATCAGGCCGATGTTGCCTTCTGAAATGAGGTCGGTAACTGGCAGTCCGTAGCTCGCGTAGTCTTGGGCGATTTTGACCACCAAGCGAAGGTTTGCGCGAATCATATGCGCACGTGCATCGGGATCTCCATTTCTGATGCGCTCAGCAAGCTGAATTTCTTCTTCAACAGTGAGTAGAGGAGTCTTGGAAATTTCCCGGAGATAAATCTTTAAACTGGAGTCGGATTCGTAAGCCATAAGGGTAATAGGGGTTCTACCCTATTAAGCGTCATAGCGGGCCGATTTATTCCGAAATTCTCTGAGAATTTTAAAATTTCACTCAAATCACGCCTTGTTCACGCAAAACCTCATCCACATCGTCAGACGAAGGCGACCCGATCCCGATATCACGGATCTTTTGGATTTTGCGGTTCACGCCGAATTTGCTCTTCGGTCCTGTGATCAAGCCTGCCACGCCATCAACCACCACTGGCAGAAGCGCTAAAACTCCAAGAATCCCTAGGCTAATACCAACACCACGTCGGGCATTGCTGTGCATCATATCGCCCACCAAAAGGCCTGCTGCGGCCCCAAGAATAACTGGTGCAACTGTGGCGCTGTTTTCCACCCATACCGGCGTTGTGTCTACGTGCTGATCTGACATGGGGTGACATTACCTTTTCAAATCGATTCCGACAACCCAAGAAAATCATTCTTCCAGAAAAGATATTGCGACTTCCCGAAAACCATTCTCCGACTACTATCCCTCCCGCATGCCAAGCCCTGAAAATACTTATGCCCTCATCCTCGCCGGCGGCTCCGGAACTCGCTTCTGGCCTCTCAGCCGCAACGATAAACCCAAACAGCTTCTCGATCTTTTCGGAGACGGCACCCTCCTCACTCAAACGATCAACCGCCTCGCCGGCTTGGTTCCTTTAGAAAATATTCTCATTTTAACCAATGCCTTACAGTTCGATGCCGTCTGTCAGATCGCCTCGATGCTGCCAGCGGAAAACATTTTCGCCGAGCCCGCCAAGCGCGACACCGCTCCCGCCGTGGCTTTAGGCATCGGTTTGATCGCGGCCCGCAATCCCAATGCGGTCATGATGGTTTTACCTTCTGACCAGCTCATCAAAGACCATCACGCCTACCAAGCGGTCATGAAAGATGCGCTCAAATGCGCGGAGTATTCGGACGGATTAGTCACCATCGGCATCCGCCCCACATGGCCCTGCCCTTCGTACGGCTACATCGAACGCGGAGATCGCGCATGCATCCCTGGAACTGATTTCCAGCATCCGCCCTATGAGGTGAAACGTTTTCGAGAAAAACCTAGTATCGAAGTCGCTGAGGAATTTCTCAACGCAGGAGGCTTTTCATGGAATGCTGGTATGTTCGTGTGGTCACTGCAGACCGTTATCAAACAACTTGCTTCGCATACCCCTCAGTTGGCGGAATTCATTTCCGAACTCAGAAAATCAAATGACCTGCTCGCCACCATCGATGCGCAGTTTCCAAATCTCACACCGCTCTCCATCGACTACGCGCTCATGGAAAAAGCAGATCGCGTGTTGAATATCGAAGCCACATTCGATTGGGACGATGTGGGCTCTTGGGTCTCGATCGCGAAATATCTAGCCGATGAAGGGAATAACAACCTCGCCAACCAAGCCATTTCTCAAATTGATTCGCAGAACAACATCATCTTCAACGCGACAAATAATACCCACATTGCGTTGCTTGGAGTAGATGACTTAATCGTTGTCAAAACCAACGACGCGCTTTTGATCGCAAATCGTCATCAGGCAGATGCGATCAAAAAATTATCCGATATTTTACCGAAAAACCTACTTTGAAACAGAAAGTCGATTTCAAGCCATCATCGCCATCACTTTCACCACGGTGTAAATAAACACCGCAACTAAGCAAAACAGGAAAACTTTGATCGCTAGCTCAATGGAAGTACGTGTCATGTCGCCGCCGAAGTAACGGTTCTTGATCACTCCGCCAAGAACAATTCATCCTATAATCATGAAATCCCGGCATCTTACGTTCAGCCAATTCGGAGCTCCTAGCTCCGTTTTACAGCTCGAAACATATACCCTACCATCCCTGAAACCCGGCGAAGTGCTCTTTGAAATCCAGGCCAGCCCGATCAATCCTGCCGATCTTAATTTTATCGAAGGCACCTACGGAGTGAAACCCGAACTGCCAGCCACACCTGGGATCGAGTGCTTTGGAAAAGTCATCGAAAGCCAATCCAAACTTTTCAAGCCCGGTGATCTGGTGATCCCCCTTTCAAGAGTTGGCGGCTGGGCAGATCATGCGATCGCCCATGAAAAAAATCTGATCCATCTGCCTGAGGATATTGATCCTCTACAAGCCGCCATGCTAAAGGTCAATCCAGCAACTGCATACCTTTTGCTGACCCATTTCGAAAAACTCCAAGCCAATGACTGGGTAACTCTCAACGCAGCAAACTCGGGCGTCGGCCAATGCGTCATCCAGCTCGCCAAGCATTTTGGCCTACGGACTCTTTGTTTTTTAAGGAAAACCGAACTGATCAACGATCTGAAAAAGCTCGGCGCGACAGAGGTTTTCGAAGACTCGCCAGCGGGTTATCTCTTAGCTCTTGAGGCCTTAGGTCAACATCGCACCAGGCTCGCATTCAACGCCGTCGGCGGCGATAGCGCCCTGCGCATCATGAAACTCCTCGCACCTAGCGGCACCCATATCACCTACGGCGCAATGGCGAAAAAGCCCCTAACCGTTCCAAACGGGCCCCTGATTTTTAACGATATACGCCTTCGCGGCCTATGGGTCACCCAATGGATTCGTGAAACAGATCCCAAAACCCTCAGTGAAACTTACAACCTATTGGCTGCACTCGTCATTTCCGGCAAACTAACCCAAAGCATCGATAACACTCTCGACCTATCTGATTACACTCAAGCCCTAGCTCGTTTGGAACAACCTAAGCGTAGCGGTAAGATCATTTTCCATAAAAAATAGCATGAAATTACTGGCCACAAATTAAAATTTCACGCTTTCCAATAAAAAAATTTAGAGTTATTTTAACTGTTATGAATCATAACCCAAAATCTGGTTTCACCTTGCTCGAGATGACGATTGTTATCTTGGTGCTACTGACCCTCATGGGATCAGGTTTGTTCGTTTCAACGAAATACACCGAATGGCAGAAAGGACGCACCGCTTCCGAAGACCTCAGAAACGTCTATTCCGCACAACGCTTGTATCTCGCCGATAATCCAACGGTTGTCGTCAGCAGCATCACCTCAGCCAATATCATTCCTTATCTTGCCAACGGCGCAACGGCACTCCCCACTGTAAAATCTCTCGATGACGAAAATCTCACCATCAAAGTAGACGTCACTCCTCCTGTCCTTTTAAAAGGAATAGCCATTTACGATCCGTCAGGAAATTCCCTCGATTCATTATGGGACGTTGGTCAATGAAATTAATGATTCTAGTTCTCCTGGGCTTTGTATCAGTTGCTGCTAATGCTTCTGAATTCCGTCACATTGGCGATTTCATGCTGCAGATGTAGCGTCCCCCGCAATAACTGGACAGGAAATATCAGCTTCCTGAAGTTCGGGGAACTGCGTAAAAAACATCAAACTCACAGCGGGCGTGCTCAAGCTGACGACAGCTTGTCCGGGTCTGGGGCGGAGAGCCCCAGGTTG
>JAJTHK010000110.1 GCA_021298895.1 Luteolibacter sp. | reverse complement strand
TGCTTGAGGACGGTTACGTTGGCGCGGGTTGGTGTTTTGTTGTTCATTTACCCCTGCCGAGTGGCAGGTTTTATAATAAAACACCAGCCTACTACCCTCAAAATTCAGTCGTCCTGTGGGACGGCTGTGAAAAAAATTCTCGCTCATTAGAGAAATGATCCGCTACTCATGCCCGTGTCAGAGCAAATGTTTGGCGCAACTCCCCCCCGGGAACATCTAACAACAACATATCCCCCCCGAAAATGATGAAAATACATTCCTTGAGAATTAAAGCAATTCCATGCCTAACAGTTAGTGCATTGTTGTCTATTTTCTCCCAGAGCTTTGCGGCCGATGGCACCTGGGATACCGACTCGGCAGGCAATTGGACCGACATCACAAAATGGTTTGGCGATACGGCTTACGCTTCCGGTACTGATGCCACCGCTACTTTTGGTAATATTATCACAGCGGATCGAACCATCACTCTCGATGCTCTCATCACCATCGGCAACATCACTGCTTCAGACACGACCCATAACTACACGATCTCCGGAGCGAATACTCTGACCCTCGACCGTACGGCGGGTGTGCCCACCATTGATGTAGTAACCGCACGCACACTCACCATAGGCAGCCAGCTTGCGGGTAACGATGGCCTGAAAAAAACCGGAGCTGGCACTCTGGTCTTCACGTCGACGAGTAATAACACGTTCTCCGGTGGCATTGAAATCAACGCTGGCACGATCTTGTATAGTTCCATCACCCATGCGAATGCCTGGGGTGATGCTGCCAACGTCATCACATTTACTGGTAATGCCAGCCTGCACAATGCCGACCTCGCTTATACTCTGGCTCGTAGCATCGCCGTGAACAACAGTGTCACAGCGACGCTTTCAGGCGCGTTCGGAGAAAGCACGAACATCACGGGTGCGGTGACCGGTGCGGGTGATGTAAATATTAATTCTAATTCAAATGGCTATGCTGTGACGATGAGTCATACGGCAAATACCCTCTCAGGATCCATCTGGCTTGCGAGCGGCACCTCATCGAACGCGACCCTGACAGTGAATAGTTTGGCCGACGGAGCCGACTCCAGCAAGCGACTGAAGATGGGTAACGGTGCTGCCCTTGCTGATTTTACCTTGCAGGGCAGCCCGGCAGCGCCGCTCATATGGACCAACCGAGCGGTTGAACTCGCTGGCACCACGGGTGCTATCTCGATTCGCAACAACTCCAGCCAAACACTTACGATCAGCCGCGACTTGCTGTTCACTGAGCAGGACACCGAAAATCGGGCCAGAGGCTAAGCTATGATTGTGGTGTGTGGGTGCGGACTGTAAACCGAACCAACACACAAAAAAATGAAAGGCAAACGCAGAAGACACGACCCCGAATTCAAGGCCCGCGTGGCGCTTGAGGCGATCAAGGGAATTAAAACCATTCAGGAAATCGCCAAGGAATTCGACATCCACCCGGTGCAAGTCTCCGATTGGAAGAAAACTATGGCCCAAAACGCCGCGAGCGCCTTTGGGGCGGGCGCGGGCAAGACCGACGCCGAGGAATTCGAGCGCGAACGCTCCCAACTCCATGCCAAGATCGGCCAGCAGGCCGTTGAATTGGATTGGCTGACAAAAAAGTCCAAACAACTCGGTCTGTGAGGGATCGCGTCGGGTTGATGGACAAAAAGCATCCCCAAATTAGCATGAGAAGACAAAGTAAGCTGTTAGGTGTTGCGCGTTCCACCGCTGATTACAAAGCGGCCGCTGAAGATCCGGAGGACATCCGCGTCAAACGGCTATTGGACGAAACCTATCTGATCGATCCGTGCCTTGGCAGTCGGCGGTTGGTGACGGTGCTGGAGCGTGACCACGGTGTAAAAGTCAATCGCAAGCGTATGGACCGGCTGCGCCGCGAGATGGGCCATGAAGCGATTTGGTGCAAGCCTCGCACCAGCATCCCAGACGATGGGCACCGGAAATATCCGTATCTGCTGCGCAAACTGGTCATTGATCGACCCGACCACGTCTGGTGCACCGACATCACGTATATACCGATGCCGCGCGGCCACGCCTACCTTTGTGCGGTGATGGACTGGCACTCGCGCAAGGTGCTGGGCTGGGCTGTTTCCAACACCATGGGCACCAGTCTATGCCTAGAGGCTCTGGAGATGGCACTGAACTCCACCGGCAGGGTTCCTGAGATCTTTAACACCGACCAGGGCTGCCAGTTCACCTCAGCGGAATGGATCGGGCGCTTGTTGGAACTCGGTGTGAAGATCAGTATGGATGGTCGTGGGCGCTGGATGGACAACGTTTTTATCGAGCGGCTTTGGAGAAGCGTTAAATACGAGGAGATCTACCTCAAGGAACACGCCACGATCCTCGAATTAAGGCGGGGGCTTCATAAATGGTTCGAGCGCTATAACCACTGGCGACCTCATGAGAATCTCGCGAACCTCACTCCGGCGCATGTCTATCAGGCAACACCCCCAACAACTAAAGCAGCATGAACCAGTCCCCAGGCGCGGCGAAAATGGGAAGCCTCCGCTGCGGTCCTCACACTCCACTGCGCTCCGCTCCGTTGCGTGCTCGGCCCTCCGCTTCAGCTCATTTTCGAGTCCCTCACCAACTCCATCCTTGATCTATTATCCATGATCTACTACCCATCTCACGCATCCAAGCACCAAAGCTTAGTTTAGCCAATCAGTGGCCGGACTTTGGGGGCCAGCTCAGTGGATGAACCAGAATCCGTAGTATGAAATCGTCACGATCAAATCCTCATTTGGTCACTACATCGCAATAGTCACCGTTTGGTACAGGTGAAGTCTGTTTTCTAACCTAACGTCCCTGTTGTTGACGTTTGAGTTCTCGCGCGCGGAGCTCTTGCAAGTAAGCCTCATATTCTTTCTGGGCAGCTGCGGGGTCTTGAGCGGTTGAGGGTTTAGGGCTGACACCTGGATTCACCGCCTTCGCGCCATATTTTTTCCATGGTCCATAAGGCACTTGGCTTTCTTCTACAAATCTCCAGTGAATTTTCGTTCCAGATTTTATCACCAGATAATCACGAACCGCTGGAGATATATCTATCCCTGCGGATCCGTTCTCAGTTGCTTTCGGAGGTTTATTTCCAAACACGTATGCCCAGTCATCAGTCACCCAAGGTCCGCAATCTTCCCACTGTGCGTAACAGCTCTTCTGGTTGACAAAAATCTGTATCCACCTCCCCTTCAACACGGTTTTGCCAGGTAGAGGGTTCACTCTGGAAAACCATGGAATAACTTTGGATGCCTCTGGTTTATGCGCCCTCCATGAAATTAAATCGTTGTAGGGCAGTGCAATGTAAAACGGGTTCAGCTTGGGCTCAAAATCCTTGGGTCGGAACTCTCCCGTCGCATGATTCGCAATCCGTTTTTCGGGGGCGGGATTGTCGTATCCCCCGAAATTTTCCATCCACTTGGTATCCCAAGAGGACATGCAGTTCGGGGTTGGATTCCGCTGCGTGGGTTGTTCCCCACACCAAAAAATCGTAGCAGTCACATAGGTTCGCCACGGATATTTAACAGGTTTTGCTGGCTGAGCAGAATTTGCCTGATTTGCTGGACGGCTACCAGTTGGGATCACCACGCGCGGAGTCGTGGATTCATGGCTTGGACTTTCTGAAAAACCCTGTCCCATAAGTAAACAACACAAAATAAGACTAAGATTTTGTGGGCTTTGATAGTTGAACGGACGCAATAGCAATCGATTGATTCGGATGAAGTAAACATTTTCTATCTTGCCTCAGAGGCAAGATCAATCCCAAGATAAGCCATCAAATTCATGTATCGAATTGTCCTACCAATCATTCTTTTCATCAGCTCATTAGCAGGAGCTGATGAATTCCGGACTTGGTCGAATCCAGACAAGACCAAAAGTTTCGAAGCTCAATTTTTGAGCAGCAAAGACGATACGGTGGTTTTGCGCCTGAAGAGTTTCAAAAACATTACAGTGGATATCAATAAGCTCCATGTTGATGATCAACTCTGGATCAAACAAAACAAGAGTGATACTGCAAAAGCCACTGCGACATCCAACAACAAGATCAAAGAAATCAACGAAAATGTTGTATTCGACACACTCGTTTTTGGAGACAAGCGTGCGGAAGTCACCAAGAAACTCTTTGAGAGCAAGCTGGTGAGCACAAAGATGTCCCAAGTGCACATCGCACGAACTGGACTTAATAACATTTTCACCACTCGCGAGAAAATAGCAGGACTTACCTTTTCCTTAAGCTTCAACTGGGACGCATCGGACGAGCTCGTTGAAGTTAGCTTGCAGTCCGAAAACATAAGCTCCCAAGATTATTCCACCCACGTCAAAAACTGCTATAAAGAACTTGAGAAAATACTCATCTCCATTTACGGAAAACCGAAGCAATCCACTGAGATGCCGAGCATCAACGAACTGAAAGATGATCAGATGCTTTCCAGCCATGTCTGGCGCCTGAATCAAGGTGGCAGCATCCTGCTTGGCACCTCAAAAATGGAAGGCAACTATCAAGCGGTTGTTAGATTCACAAAAGAGGTTCATTAATCTCCAAAGATGCCGGAGTTACCCGAAGTCGAAACCACACGCCTGGGGATTTCACCTCACCTGATCGGACAAAAAATCCGTGAGGTCATCATCCGCCGATTCGACCTGCGCCAGCCGGTTTCCGAAAACCTGTCCGAACTCGAAGGAGCGACCTTCACGGCGATCAAACGCAGATCGAAATATCTCCTGTTAGAAACCAACACCAAACAGGTTATCCTGATCCACCTTGGGATGTCTGGAAGTCTTCGCATCGTGCCGCCCAGTGAGGATTGGAAAAAACATGATCACATCGGGATTACTATCGGGAAGAACTTGCAACTCCGTTACCATGATCCACGAAGGTTTGGATTGTTCCTACGCATCGCTGCATCAGAGGTTAAGACTCATCCTTTGCTCATCAACCTAGGCCCAGAACCTTTGGAGGCCGATTTCACGGCTGCACATTTGCACGCAGCGTTAAAAGGAAAATCCATCCCCATCAAAGTCGCAATCATGGATGCGAAAATCGTGGTTGGTGTTGGAAACATCTACGCCTCCGAAAGCTTGTTCCGCTCTGGCATCCATCCCCTTCTTCCATCCAACAAGCTCACCAAACCCCGCACCGAGAAACTTGTCGCCGCGATACGCGAAGTCCTAACAGAATCCATCACCCAAGGCGGAACCACCCTGCGCGATTTCCTGAAATCCGATGGTGAACCCGGCTATTTCAAACAACGCTTGTTTGTCTACGACCGAAAAGGCGAACCCTGCCGCGTGTGTAAGACGCCCATTTCACATCAAGTTCTCGGACAACGAGCGACGTATTGGTGTGGTAAATGCCAAAGACGCTAGCGACTATGGCATTTGTTCTTGGTTCCTGGTTCTTAGTTCTTGGTTGGAGCTTCGCGCTTTTGAATATTCAAACAAGAACTAGGAACCAAGAACTAAGAACCTTTCCTCTCCTCCATCAACGCGCTC
This sequence comes from Luteolibacter sp., assembly GCA_021298895.1. Taxonomy (GTDB): domain Bacteria; phylum Verrucomicrobiota; class Verrucomicrobiia; order Verrucomicrobiales; family Akkermansiaceae; genus Luteolibacter. The sequence continues at coordinate 6,059 of JAJTHK010000110.1, read as the reverse complement.
AACTCCTTGACGATATCCGGCTTCGATTCTGCTAGATTTTTCGTCTCACCTTTTGGAGTTGTGTGATCGTAAAGCTCATATGCTGGCTTGGCGTCTTTCTTTGAATGACGGATCAAACGGTATTGCGCGGTGCGGATGGTTTCTGCCTGAGGAGAAAACGCCATCGCGATATCGCCCGCTGCGGTAGGATCGGATATCTGTGCTTTGAGCGATTTTCCAGCAATCCCTTGTGGAACAGGAATCCCCGCGAGCTCACAGAGAGTTGGGTAAATATCGACTGTCTCCACAACTGCATCGCTCATTATCCCAGATTTTTCCATTCCAGGATAACGGATCACCAACGGCGAGCGAAGAGATTCTTCAAACAAGGTATGTTTCCCCCACACCCCGTGTTCACCGAGGTGCCAACCGTGATCCCCCCATAGCACCACGATGGTATTTTGCGTAAGTTTCAGTTCATCGATTTTTTCTAACAATTTCGCCACTTGCGCATCGGCATACGACACGCAAGCGGCATAAGATTTTCTCATTTCATCGGCGCAAGCGGGATCGGTGCGCGGATCACCGCTGACGTAGTTTCCGAAAAATTCACCGCTTGCATGCCAGGTGCTGAGGCCAACGGGTTTGTCAGGATGTGGGATGGGCGGGAGTTTCACGTCCTTATAAATATCCAAATAGGATTTCGGGCACGCAAAAGGCAGGTGTGGCTTGATCAAACCCACTGCCAAAAAAAACGGATCTTTTTTACCTGCCAACTTACCCAGTTGCGCCACCGCATCGCGGGCGATCCAACCATCGTGATAACGGTAATCATCTCCTTCTTTGTGCTCGTTGACCGGACATGCTCCGGAAACCCGCGGCACTCCGTCCGCCAAACCATGCATCGCTTTCTGCGGGGTTTTCCACGGCCCGGTCGGCATCAAATTCAAATCCCAAGAACCCGGCATCTCCACTTTCTCTGGCTCCGCCCAATCCTTTCCACCCAATCCGCCCGGATAATGCGAGATTTTCCCTATCGCCACGGTTCTATATCCCTGTGTCCGAAATTGTTTCGGCATGGAAAACGGCGCTGTTTCTGCCTGAGCAGACACCGACATCAGGGCATCGTTGCTTCTGAGTTTTCCGGATGTTCCGTATTTTCCCGTCAAAAGAGAATACCGCGAAGCCCCACAGGTTGGTGCTTGGACATAATGCCGTTTAAACCCCCGCCCGCTGGCTACCAACGAATCGATTGCTGGGGAGTGAATGTGTCCGACCCCAAACGATTTCAGCTCCGGCCTCAAATCATCCACGCAGATCAAAAGCACATTCGGCTTCACTCCATAGGCAGAAACCCCAAATACCACCAACCAGATCAAACTTCTGAACATACTCTCTGATTCATCATCTCATCCCTTACGGCAAGGCAATAGCTGCAAATTTCATTTTCATTTCCCAAAACCACGACCATTATCCCCGCGCATGCTACCAATTCTCATCACAGGAAAATCTGGCCGAATGGGCCTGGCCGTCGCCGAAGCCACCATTGCTAATCCCGGAACTGTCATCGGCTCGACCCATGACGCTGGTGAAGATCTCGACGCCGCCGTCAAGGCCGCGAAGTGCATCATCGATTTCACCGTTCATTCTTTTTCCACCACTTTGGTCGAAACCGCATTGAAGCACAAAGTCGCCTTGGTGATGGGAACCACCGGCCATACCAATGCCGAGCTTGCGACTATTCACGCCGCTTCAAAAGTCATCCCCATCGTCCACGCCCCGAACTTCTCCGTCGGCGTCAACACTCTGTTCTGGCTCACCAGCCAAGCCGCTCGCATTTTGAAACAGGACACTTTCGACATCGAAGTCACAGAAATGCATCACCGCCACAAGATCGATGCCCCATCCGGCACAGCGCGTCGTTTGTTAGAAATTCTCAACGAAGAGACCGGCACTTCCTATAACGAAGACATTGCCCACGGTCGCTTCGGAAACATCGGTCCTCGCAAGCCCCGTGAAATTGGCATGCACACCCTACGTGGTGGCGATGTGGTCGGAGACCACACGGTCATGTTCGCGGCCGATGGCGAGCGCGTGGAGCTCACTCACAAAGCCTCATCGCGCATGACCTTCGCTGCTGGCGCTGTGCGAGCCGCGCTCTGGCTTCAAGACAAACCCGCTGGCCTCTACGACATGCAGGACGTGCTCGAACTTAGGTAATATTTCATGAAACTCATTTTTCCCATTCTCATCGGAGCCCTTCTCTGCAGCTGCAAACGCGAGCAATACGCCATTCCCAAAGGCGAGGGCGATCCTTTAGCACCTCTAACAGCCGCGGTCAGCGGATCGGCAGTTAAAGCAACCGATGCCGCTCGCTCTGCTGTCCGTGTGAATTCCACCAGTCAATCATGGAACCCCGCACAGCCATGGGAAAAAAACTCACCTAACAGCCTCCGCTCGCTCGGCATCATTGTGAAACCCGGACAAGTTCTCACCAGTGCTGAAATGGTCGCGGACGCAACCTATCTCGAACTCGAACTCATCGATGGCTCAAAAACCGCCGAGGCGAAAACCATCGCGGTCGATTACGAGGCGAACCTCGCACTGCTCTCCCTAAAATCCGAAGCTGATTCCGCTGCTTTTTTTGAAAGCACCACTCCCATCACCTTAGCCAAACCGCCAACCATCGGTGACACCCTGCAAGTCCTTCAAATCGAGGACAACGGCACTCCACTCATGACGGAAGGCAAACTTCAATCCGTTGATGTCAGCGCGAGTTTTCTAACAGGACAAGCATTCCTCGGATATTTGGTAAAGGCTTCCATGCAGAGCGCTGCAAGCAGTTTTTCGCTTCCAGTGATTCATGACGGCGACTTCGCCGGCATCCTCGTTAGCTATGATAATGAGGACCAAATTTCCGATGTACTATCGGTAGATGTTATCCAACGTTTTCTCGCAGATGCGGCTGAGGGCGATTACGCAGGTTTCCCTTCGCTTGGAATCTCCATCGCAACCACCATCGATCCCATTTTTAGAAATTTCCTCAAACTCACCCCGGAACAAGGCGGCATATTTGTAAGTAAAGTCCGTCCAGGCGGTGCAGCAGAAAAAGCAGGAGTCAAAGAGGGCGATGTGATTCTGGCTGTCGATAGCTTTACCATCGATCCCCTCGGCTACTATCAACATCCTAACTACGGTTCTGTTTTCTGGGGACATCTCATCAAAGGAGAAAAAGCCAGTGGCGATACTGTGAAGCTTTCCATCCTTCGAAACGGCGAAGCTAAGGAAATCACCGCCACCCTCACCCGCGATGATCCGAAAGATGTATTGGTGCCTCACTATCAATTCGATCGCGCTCCCAACTTCCTCGTTAAAGGCGGTTTGATCTTTCAAGAACTCAATCGTCCCTTGCTCGAAGCTTACGGCGAAGAATGGACCAGCCGCGCACCACTCAACTTGCTGGATGCCTACGAAAACCCGGAAAAATACGAAGATAAATTCGATCGTATTATTTTCCTCAGCGGCTCCATCCCCACTCCCGCTACCATCGGCTATGAATCCCTGCGCAACCTCATCGTCAAAAAAGTCAATGGCGTGGAAATCAAAGACATGAAATCCCTCATCGATGCATTCAAAAAACCCAACGCCGATAAACTCCACTCCATCGAATTCCTCGACGAAGATTTCACCGTCCACCTCGATGAATCGCTCTCGTCAATAGTCGACGCCGCCCTCCTCCAACGCGGCCTAAACACCCTCTCCAGAGCGGAGTGATTCTATCTCTTACTTGAGATTTGAATGACCTGTGAGCAATTGCGAACGAACCTACACACGAAGTCTATTCTCATAGCCCCTGGGCAAATTTGAAACTTGAAATTTAAACCATGAAAACTAGCTTAATCATCGATCTTTCCACCCTCCCCGAAGAAGGCATGGCGTTATCCGGCGAGCTAGACGGCACCATTTTTGACCTCCCAAAAGGCGATGCCCGCGTCACCGGCCCGCTCACCTACGATCTTTGGGCACAAAAATTCGATTCCGAACTCCTCCTCACCGGCTCCATTTCCGCCCCTTTTGAGTTCATTTGCGTCGTCACTCTCAAAAATTTCATCAAAACGATCAGCCTTCCCACGGCAGCAATCTCTATAGAAATAGGGCATTCCGGGCAAATTGACGTCGCCGAAGCCCTCCGCGAGGAGATTATCTTGGAATTTCCCACCTCTCCCCGCTGCGACGAGGGAGACATCCCGCAACCCTGCGAAATAGATTCGCGATATTTAGCAGTAGACAAATCCTTAGATAATGATTTATCACCTGCGCCCCGCAACGAGAGTCCCGACCCCTGGTCCGCTCTCAACGACCTCAAAGGTCTCAACGATCAAACTTAACTAACTACCACCATGGCCGTACCAAAACGCCGTCAATCGAAAAGCCGCCAGAAAATGCGTCGCGGCGCAAATCGCTGGAAAGCCCCTGTCTTCAGCGCATGTTCCGACTGTGGAGCAACCATTCCTTCACACATCGCTTGCCCTTCTTGTGGCACTTATCGCGGTCGTAAAGTGATCGAGGTTGAGAGTTTCTAATTTGAAACTTATACACTTTCAACAAACCCACGCTAGTTTTCTGGCGAGGGTTTTTTCTTCGTACTTCCACAACCCTGTTTTCTCGCTAAATAAGACTCTCATATGAAGGTAGCACTCGATGCCATGGGTGGCGATCACGCCCCAGAAATCAATATCGTTGGCGCCGTCCAGGCTCTGAAAAGCCTAGAGAAGCTCAGCCACCTTTATCTTGTTGGAGACGAAGATATCCTCAAAGCCGAGGCCGCGAAACACAAACTCGATTTAACGGATCCACGCGTCAGCATCGTCCATGCACCTGAAGTGATCGGCATGGCGGAACCAGGAGCTAAAACCGTACGCCGCAAGAAACTTTCCTCTATCAGTATTGCGATGGATCTCGTCAAAGACGGCACCGCAGATGCCTTCGTCTCGGCTGGCAACACAGGTGCAGCCGTTGCCGCTGCTACTTTGAAACTCCGCTGCCTCAATGGCGTGGACCGCGCAGGCATCGCCTCTCCCCTTCCTAACGAACACGGCATCTGCAACATCCTCGATTCTGGAGCCAACCCTGAAGCAAAACCCGAGCATCTCGTCGCCTACGCAATCATGGGTTCGGCCTACGCAAAATACGTTCTCGGTGTCAAAGAACCAAAGGTTGGCCTCATGTCCAATGGCGAGGAAGATGAAAAAGGCACGACCTTTACCAAAGAAACATTCAAACTCCTCAGACAAACACCTGGCATCCATTTCATCGGAAACGTCGAAGGCCACGATCTGTTCGAGACCCAACTCGATATCGTTCTCTGCGATGGATTTGTTGGTAATATCGTGCTGAAAAGCGTCGAAGCCACCGCGAAAGCCGTTTCGAAATGGTTGAAAACCGAAATCAAGGAAACTCCCCTACGCATGGCTGGAGCTGTGTTAGCCCAAGGTGCGTTCAAAGCCCTGAAAGCCAAGAGTAGCTACGAAACCTACGGCGGCAGCCCCCTGCTCGGCGTTAACGGCGTTGTGATCATCGCTCACGGATCCTCCACCGGAGTGGCTGTGAAAAACGCCATCCGCGTCGCTGTCGAAGCCGTGGAGCACAAAATCAATCCAAGAATCGAAGAAGCCATGGCGACCATCCCCACAGCGGCGCCCGTTTCGGAAATTTGATTCTCGGATTGCCCTTTGAAATAGTAGGAGGTCGATAAATAGGTTTCTCTCGCAAAGTCGCCAAGACGCAAAGTTTTAGAATGTATCATTTTGGTATCATACCGACTCTTCATCCATTTCATCTTAAAATCCCCTCAATAACTAATAACTTTTAACTAATAACTCCCAGAATCCTTTGCGTCTTGGCGCCTTTGCGCGAGACCCCTAAATCCCATGCATTTCGCCAGGGCGTTTGCTTGGCTGGGCTATTCTTGGACAGGGCGTGCAGTCGTGATGAGTTTCACGGATTTTTCGCGATTATCCCGGTAATAATCGAAGGCGTCGTTGAGGGATTCGAACTCTTCGAAGGGGATGACTGCGAGC
>JAJTHK010000058.1 GCA_021298895.1 Luteolibacter sp. | reverse complement strand
GCTCGCAGTCATCCCCTTCGAAGAGTTCGAATCCCTCAACGACGCCTTCGATTATTACCGGGATAATCGCGAAAAATCCGTGAAACTCATCACGACTGCACGCCCTGTCCAAGAATAGCCCAGCCAAGCAAACGCCCTGTTTTTTCAATCGAAACTCATCCCATGCGTTATTTTACCTTGCAGCAATGAGATGGGTAGTTAGTCTCCTAGTTATCAAATGGCTATATAACTATTTGATAACCTAATCAACACTACAACAACTATGAACATCATCAAAATCGCTATCGTTGCAGCATTCGCCGCATTCTGCGCAGCTTCATGCTGCCCAAATGCAGCTCCAGCAGCTAAATATACAAAACCTGCTAAATAAGTAGATCTGAGCCCCACTCATGATTTTTTGTGAGTGGGGCTATTAAATTCCCTCAAACATTTTTTCAATATCCCCGTTAACGCAAACCACCATACGTTATGTTCCGACTGTTCGCTCTATCTCTCGTAAGTGTCTTCACCATTCTCTGTTCCTCATGCGGTTGCTGCACAAGTGACTCAAAAACACCACCACTACGCCGGCTTCCTAAATTCCAGGAAATCGAGGCCGCTCCAGCCAATGAGCCAGTTCAGGTTCAGCCTACAAAATAATCCGTTTTCAAAAATCATAACCGCCCAAAACGCCTACCTCATTTGAGGTGGGCGTTTTTTTTCGTAATCGACTGGATATTACATGTTTTAAGTTGCTACTCCAAACAAGTACTCTATTAATCTAATCATCTATGCCAACCCCTTCAGAGTCAGGTAAAATTAAAGCCGGCAAAGCACTCTTGATGTTTGCGGCTCTGGTTATTGTCATTGCCGGCCTCAGAGAATCAAAAGATTTTTTTCTTCCCATTTTGGTCGCAGCATTTGTTGCTACGATCAGTTTTCCCATGCTCAATTTCCTCCGCGAAAAAAGGATTCCAGCCCCCATAGCGGTGATTCTCACAGTGGCTGTGGACTTTGTGTTTCTTGCTGCTCTGGCAGTTCTCGCAGTCACTCTCGTTGGTGATCTTCAGGAAAAATGGAACAGTAAATACTCTGCCGAGTTTTCTACCCAAATTCGTGATGTTTCCAAATCATTAGCTGATACGCTTAAAGAAAACGGAGTCATCAATGCTCAGCAAAAAATTGATGAAGCGGTGAATAATAATCTGTCAAACCTGCAGAACATTCGTTTTGAAAAAATCTGGGATTTTGGAACAGATGTCTTAGAGCGAGTTATCGGGTTTTTCGGTGCGACCATTCTTATTCTCATCCTTCTCGTTTTCATGTTGAGTGAAGCACGCATGTTCGGCAGACGTCTTGATGCCATCAGCCAAGCACGAGGTCCTAACTTGGCAAAAATCATCAATGCAACCAAAGACATTCAGCGCTTTCTAGCAATCAAAACCGCCGTCAGCCTCGCCACTGGTTTTCTAGCAGGCCTGCTATGCTGGGCTGTAGGCCTGGATTTTTATATCTTATGGGGCATATTGGCATTCTTTCTTAATTTCATCCCAGTCATCGGATCCATTGTCGCAGGAGTTCCTCCAACGATTCTCGCATTATTGATTGCTGGCTTCCCAAGTGCCTTGCTTGTTGCTGGCGGATATTTACTTATCAATAATTTCCTTGGAAATTTCCTCGAACCCATGCTCGTGGGCCGCCGCTTTGGTATCTCGACACTTGTGGTGGTTATTTCCGTTGTCTTCTGGGGTTGGCTCTGGGGGCCTATCGGAATGTTACTCGCCGTCCCGCTGACCATGGTTCTGAAAGTCATCTTAGAAAGCAGTGACGAGTTCCGTTGGATTGGCGTAGCGATATCTGCAGAGCAAACTCCTGGCATGGCTGAAAAAAAACTTCTCGAGATCACCCCCCATGCGAGTTGCGAAGAAATATCACCAAACACAAAAGAACCATAAGATCTGTTTTCCGGCGTTTTTCTGAGACTCTGATAATTGAGAGAATATGAAATACAACCTTTTCCAAAAGCTCGCGCTAGCAGCTCTAATTTCTCTTCTCTTGCTGATTTTCATGGGTGCCACCGTCCGCGTAACGGGAGCAGGAATGGGTTGCCCTGACTGGCCCACATGCTGGGGCTTGTTGATTCCTCCAACTCATGTGGAGCAGGTTGATTTTAACAAACTTCCGATTGAGAAGTTTCGGGATAAAGCGGAGCGTATGGGGCGCGATCCTGAATCGATCACGGTGGATAGCCTCAAAAATGAGTTCAATCCCAGACATGTTTGGACAGAATTCATGAACCGTATCTGTAGCTTGCCTGTCGGATTTTTCACTCTCGCATCATTCATTGCTTCGTTCTCTTTTAGAAAACAACGACCTGCGATATTCTGGCTTTCGTTTACTTCATTGCTTTTAGTCCTAGCCAACGCAGTCATGGGAGCACGAGTCGTATACAGCGGCCTGGCACCTGGAGTAATCACCACGCACCTAGCATTGGCGATGATCTTAATATGCACTCTCACCTATTGCATATGGGCAGGATGCGAACAACCCACACGCCTCAACTTACTCACTAAATCAAAGCCCGCTTTCCTAACAACTTTGTCTCTCTTCATCCTCATTATCATCGAGGGAATAACTGGCGCTCAAATCCGAGAAATGACCGATGAGTTGGCAAAATCTCATCTTAATTCACCGCGCGAAACATGGATCGGCGAACTTGAAGCTTCTTGGCTCTATCTCTTTCACCGCAGCTTCTCATGGCTCATCTTGATTTTAAGTATCAGTGCATTTTGGATCGCCAAAAAAAATCAACCACAAGGAGCGACGGCTATTCAGTATGGCGTTCTTGGCATTGTATTTTCACAAATGCTGCTTGGCCTCATCATGGCTCAAATTCACATCTACTCATGGGTGCAACTCCTACACGTGGGCCTAGCTTCCATTCTTCTAACTCTTGTCTTTTTCTGGCTGCTCATGCTTCCAAAAAAATTCGGCGAACAAACACAAAAAACCTAACGAGACTTGCTCGTTAGGTCAGAGCCATTGCCAAAAATCTTTTCCGAAACGGAGGGTAGAAAATTTTTGGTTTAAATATCGATAACTTGTTATATCTTCACCCGATTTTCATCAAGATCTCGGAGCATCGCTTCAGAATTAGCATCCTGTTTTTTATTATTTCCACCGCGCTCCTTTTTGGGTTTGGGCTCGCGATTCGATGGAGAACCTCCGTCTTCATTTTTCTCTCTACCTTTCCCTGAAGATTTGGGCGATTCCGGTTTCGGATCAGTCATTCTCGGTTGGATATTCCTGCGTTCCTGAGTGTTATTAATGTAAGCATTCTGGTTTCGATTGTCGCCATAGCTGCGTTGATTTCCTTGGTTTATCCCGAAAAATGAACCGTTCCCGGATTGATGATTTTGGCCACTATTGGAATTACGATCATAATGATTATAATGATGATGATTTGAATCATAGCTTCGGGATGATGTGGTGGGCTTAATGTTACGAGACCAATCCGTATTCAAACTACGATATCGATCGCAACGGTCTTGATAATTATTGAGGTTGTGATTGTGAACATATCGAGGCGGCGCGATGTATGAGCTGCCAGATCTCCATCCATGAGGATGGGGAGTCCCATGCACATAAACTGGACGGTAACCCACTGGATAGTATCCATTCAAATATGGGTCATAGTAGCAACGCCTTGAGTAGTCATAATAACAACGTGCATAAGGATCATACCCCCAACGCGAGTTACTTGTTCTGACAAAATGCGTGGTGGCAAAAGTACGGCTTCCATATCCTTGACCATAGCCTGAAGAATAGGATGACCCTGAGTATTGCGGAGGATACATACAGGACGGAACAGTTACAGCAACCATTGCAGCAGCTGCAGCAAGCAAAAACACACGGTTTACTTTCATAGTGAAATATAGACAGCCCATTCTATAATTCTATTCAAGATCATTTCAAATATTTTGCACCTGGGTCATTTGATGCGTTTTCGACAAAATTCGACTCCGCCCTCGATTTTACAAACCACCCAACGGTATCCGTGCTTGCAGCCCTGCCTAACTCAGGCTTTGCTTATCGCATCACATGAAAGATTTTCCCATCCTTATCACCGGTGGTGCAGGTTACATCGGTTCTCACACCGTTCGTCATTTGGTTGCTTTGGGTAAAAAAGTTGTGGTTCTCGATAACCTCGTTTTTGGACACAAAGACGCCATCGTTGATTCTTCAGTTGAACTCGTGATCGGCAACGTCGGCGACCAAAAACTCCTCCGTGAGCTTTTCAAAAAACACCAGTTCTCAGCCGTCATCCACTTCGCCGCTTACGCCTATGTCGGCGAATCCGTGACCAATCCTCTCAAATATTATTGGAATAACACTGCGGAGCCTATTGCGCTGCTTCAAGTCATGCAGGAAAATGACTGCAAAGCCTTCGTCTTTTCATCCACCTGCGCCACTTACGGCACTCCTACCAAAATTCCGATTGATGAATCGAATCCTCAAAACCCCATCAATCCCTACGGCCAAAGCAAACTCATGGTCGAGCAAATCCTCCGCGATTGCGAAAGAGCATGGAATCTCCGTTCTGCCTGTCTCCGCTACTTCAACGCCAGCGGCTGCTCCGCAGACAGCCTGATAGGAGAAGATCACAATCCCGAAAGCCATCTCATCCCCCGGGTCTTAATGGCCATCACTGGTGAAATTGATACCCTAGAAGTCTATGGCACGGATTATCCAACCCCAGATGGCACCTGTATCCGAGATTACATTCATGTCGACGATCTCGCTTGCGCACACGGACTAGCTCTTGATTACATCCTAACCAAGGACGAATCGATTCAATGCAATCTTGGCACTGGAAAAGGCATTTCCGTCAAAGAAATCATTGCCGCAGCTGAAGAGGTCACCAACAAAAAAGTTCCAATCCGCTATGGTCCAAGACGCGAGGGAGACCCGCCGGAATTGGTTTCAGACCCAAGCCATGTCTATAAAACCCTCGGCTGGAAAGCCCAACACTGCAATGTCCTTGATATCGTAGGCTCAGCATGGGCTTGGCTAAACGGCCCTCGCGGTGGCCGATTTGAGCAATAATCTCATAAAAACCATGGTAACTGCCATGTATTGACATTACTTCTTGCCCTCAGGAAAAAAATCTATGAGTTTATAGCTAGCGTTGACGTCACATCTATCCAGATCAACCCATGAAAAACCCTCTCTTATCAAAACACTCAAACTATTCCTCTCGAAATGCCCATTCCGGCTTTTCTCTGATTGAGATCCTTGTCGTCATTTTAATCATTTCAATTCTCATGACAGCTGGTGTCTTGGGTCTGAAAAATCTCGCCGCAGGTAAAGGGACATCTTCTGCAATCTCTACTTGTGAGTCCCTATTCAACGAAGCTCGTACCATTGCCATTGCGAAACGCTGTAAGACTCGGGTGCTGATCGATATCAATGACAATAACAAGGATGAGTATTTAAGTCGAGTTGCGATTGCTCATCAAAAAATCAACGATGATGGCACAATTGATCCAAATGCATGGATACTTTCTAACCGTGCCTATGCCCTTCCTGCTGCCACATATTACAGCAAAGAATACTCTAAACTCGCAGATGGAAGCGACATCCCAGAAGCCAGCATGAGTGGGGAAAACTTCACCGCACGTTACGCTGGCAATTACGCATACTACGAATTCAATGCAGAAGGCGTCTCGCTGAACTCAGGTGCAAGTTTCATCATCGGTGCAGGTATTCGCCCAAAAGGCCAGGAACCCCGATTCATCAGAGACGCCGAGAAAGACGTAGCTGGATTCGTTATCTGGCGTAACGGTAGAACATCCACTTATCGTAACCCTGAACACATGGAGATCGACTCCGCTAAGAAAAATTTCTGAACTTATGAAACCCTTCATCCTCAAAACTCAGAACTCCCAATCCCGCAACACGCTATGTGGATTCACACTCATGGAAACCGTGATCGCGATCCTGGTTTTAGCCGTATTATTAACAGGTTTCCTCGCCGTTTTCACCCCAGCCGCTCAAGGCATCAGACGCTCCATAAGCACCCAACAGGCTGATCGCCTAAATGCAACTCTTCAGAAAGACATGTCCACTCTACGCGAAGGAGAAACCATCGCTGGTGTAACCACTGGTTTTGATAAAGCATTCACTTGGATTAAAGAAGGCAACCAGCCAGCTAAAGCCATTTTCATATATCAATACCGTGGCAATAAAAATCTACCACCACGCACAGATGGCACAATGCAACCCATGAAGAGTATTGATGGAAAACCCGGTATCGATTACGTGACCCAAACAGCTTCGAGAAGAGCTAATGATACAGCCCTATACCAAGACCTAGATGCCATCGTCGGACCACTATTCTATGTGATACCTACTCAACTTGTGTACGACACTACCGCCAATGAATTGGTATTAGGCAATATCGGAACCATAAAAAATCCAGATGGTTCCTTAGCCGCAAATCCAAGCAACTTCACAGAAGCTGTGATCACTTTCTCTGCAGATTTTCATATGGCTCCAGCCGTAGCTGAAAACTATCTAAAAGGTTCCGTCTTTGCTGAGAAATTTAACGCTGCTGCCGCTACAAACTCCACAATCAAACCCGTCTTCATCCGTAACTTGGCGGTTCGCCGTTAATTTGAATCCAACGTCTTATGAAAATATCTAACTGCAAGACTTCCAAGGGCTTCACTTTAATTGAGCTATTGGTCTCAATGATCATCACCACGATCATTATCTTGGTGCTAGTCACTGTTACAGTCACATCACTGGACATCTGGAACCGCAACCGTTCTGAGGTGCGTGCCTCCCTACAAGCTAAAGCCATGGTCGATTCTATGGCTGCTGATTTCGAATCCATGGTCGTCCGCCGTGGCAATGACTATCAGTGGCTCTATGCCGAATTTGCTCCACCAGCAGATGGACCGAATAGCATCAAAAGCCCAAGCGCTCTCAATCTCATTTTCTTCTCAGCAGCCACCGATCGTTATGACGGCAAAGTTGGCGATCCAATTGCGGACTTAGGGGGCGATATTTCAAGTATCGGCTATCAACTCATTTACAAAGATCCTATTAGCGAGCTCTCAAATGATAAATACAAAACCTTTGTCCTTTATCGAAAACTGGTTAACCCAGATGACACGTTCAAAGATCTACTCGGACAAGCCAATCTAAAAGACGCTTTCAAACCATACGCTATAGGAGGTGCAGAACCACTTGATGCTGTTGAAAACTTCATCTGTGAAAACGTTTATCAATTTACCGTAAAATTCCATATTGATCTAACAGTTACCGATGCGGGTGGCATTACAACTACAAAACAGGTTTCTGTAAGTCTGAACGATACGCAAAAATTCGTTGTTACAGGCAATGGGATAACCACTGACGCTACACTGCCTACAATTACTGGCGTTCCTGATGTTGCCGCCGCAGTGAGAAGTGGTCGTATCACTGCTGTTGAGGTTTCACTCTCCGTCATAACAGATGGAGCTCTCAGACAACTGCGCGGTAGAAATTTTTCTGATGAAGAAAAACTCAGCGATTTCATTGCTGAAAATTCTTATCAATATTCCAAACTCATTCCGGTTCCAAGTTACTAGAAGGATCTGACAGGAATTAGTGAACTAGGAATTTTCTCTGGGCTTCGGCTTCTGGATTCACATCACTGAGTTCACTTTCTGCCACGGTATCAGCCAAAAGCTCATCGCGAAATTTGGCAATAATCGCTTCTACCGGCCATGAAGATGCTTCACCGAAGGCACAAATGGTGCGTCCATCAATCTGATACGCCACGCTTTCTAAAGTCTCGATGTCTTTAGCGGTCGCTTTGCCATCCACCAGACGATCAGAAATCTTCTTCATCCAAGTAGAACCCTCACGGCACGGAGTGCATTGACCACAGGATTCATGAGCATAGAACGCGTTGAGATTGTTCAGCACCCATGACATTTTACGCGTATCATCTAGAACAATCACACCGCCAGAACCCGCCATCGATCCACAGGCTGCCAAGGAATCAAAATCCATCGGTATATCCCAGAAAGCCATTTGACGTTCAGTTCCATCTGGATTCTTGAGTTTGAAAACTTCGCTAGCTTTAAGAATTTTCGATGACGAACCGCCAGGAATCACCGCCTTGATTTCCCTACCCTCTTTGGGGCCTCCGCACATGTCGTAGAGCAATTCACGCATCGTGACTTTGCCAACTTCGACTTCAAAATATCCAGGATTTTTAACATCGCCAGACACACAGAGAATACGGGTTCCAGTATTACGCGCAACTCCGAGCTTTGCATATTCATCACCACCCATGCGGATGATATGTTTCACATGGCAGAGAGACTCGACATTGTTCACAATCGTCGGGCACATATACAGACCAAGCGCAGCTGGGAAATATGGAGGCTTGATACGCGGATAAGGACGTTTGCCTTCGAGTGATTCGATCAAACCCGTTTCCTCGCCACAGATATAAGCACCTGCACCTCTGTGAACATAGATCTCTAAATCAAATCCGGAGTTCAGGATGTTTTTCCCTAAGAAACCTTTCGCACGTGCTTCTTCGATCGCCTTCTCGACGATGATCGCCGCGTCTGGAAATTCCTCGCGAAGGTAAATGAACGCCTTGTGCGCTCCGACAGCGAAGCAGGAAATCACCATCCCCTCAATGAGTTGATGTGGATCCTGATGAACGATGTAACGATCTTTGAAAGTGCCAGGCTCGGACTCATCCCCGTTGCAGATGAGATACACTGGCTTGGTGTTGTTTGGCGGAATAAAAGTCCACTTCATCCCAGTCGGGAAACCCGCACCGCCACGGCCACGCAATCCAGATTTCTTCACCTCCTCGGTGATATCTTTTGGCGCCATTTTAAACGCCTTTTTCAAATCATCATAACCTCCATCCGCCATATAGGTCTCAATCGAAGGATCCCATCCTTTACGATCGATGTTCTTGAAAATGAGCCGGTATTCGCGGGCGTGTGGTTGCTTGGTATACGATATCATGGGCGACACACGAAATATGGCGACTCAAACCCAGATCGCCAATGGGATTTTCCAAGATTGTGAATTTTTTCACAAGTTTCCCTTAGAGGACCGCAACAACCGACCCACCTCAGGATCCAGATAAGGAATTTCTTGCTCTCCCTTAGCCAATGCCTGTCGGATGGACGTGGCCGACGCCGGGTGTTCTCCAGCCACCACTTGCATGCGGTAGCCCGGCATCGGATATACCGCCTGACCATTTCTCACCATAACAATGAAACTCGCCAGTTCTGCCAGTTTTTGAGGATGCATCCACTTCGGCAACATCTTCCATTGATCCCCTCCCATGATCCAAAACCATTCATGATTAGGAAATTTCTTATTCAGCTTCTGCAGGGTTAGGTATGAATACGAGGGTCCATCAATCTCAACCTCCGTCTGATCCACCCTTGCCCAAGGCAAATCCCTTATCGCCAAATTCAATGCCTCAACTCGCACCTGAGCGGATGAAGGTGGAGTGGCCAATTTATGTGGCGATATCTGACATGGCAAAAACCAAATCTCATCCAGATCTGCCTCAGCTTTTGCTAGCGCCGCCAAATAAATATGCCCCTCGTGGACTGGATCAAAAGAACCTCCGAAAATTCCGATGCGTTTACGACGCAATACCGAAACTTCCTCCGGATCTTTTCCCTCTTTCATAAATACAAACTACACCCTTTCTTTCGGAATGGTCATCAAGAATTTCGTCTCACGACCTGGAGTTGAACTAACGGTGATGGTGCCCTGATGCGCCTCAATCGCGCGTTTCACGATCGATAAGCCCAATCCAGTCCCTTTGATCTCCATCTGCGAGTGATGCTTCTCCACCCGATAAAATCGCCTGAAAATATGCGGGAGATCCGCACTCGGAATCCCCACCCCATTATCACTCACCCAAATCCGCACATATTTATCAACCTCTTCCGCTCCAACCTCAATCTTTAGATCTTTGAAAGGGTTTTGCTTGAGTGCGTTTTCAATCAAATTGAACAATACCTGCGTCCAATAAAATCTATCTCCGTTCAATATCAGATTATCCTGCCGCATATTCACACTCACTAACGCCTGCTGATTCTGAATAACCGACTCCAAACGCTCCAAAACATCATTGATGCAGGAATGAATCTTAAACGGCTCAATCTTGATCGCGGAAGATTCACCCGATTCCAATTTTGAAATCACTAGCATTTCCTCAACGATACGAGAAATTCTCTCCGCATGTTTTTGCATGACAGATAAAAAACGCTTCGACATTTCTTGATCTTCTAACATACCACCATCCAGAAGATTTTCCAGATATCCACTAATGATTGCCAGCGGCGTGCGAAGTTCATGTGAGGCATTTGCTACAAAATCCTTGCGAATTTGTTCCAACTGATATTCGGAAGTTATATCACGAATCACAACCCGCGTATCACGCTTATCAATCGAAGAAGAATCGGTAAGTTGCGCAGCATCAATGAGCCAAGCATTCATACCTCGAGTTTCAAGATCACCCAATGGTGATGTTTGCTGAGGTAAAACCACTCGCTGCTGAACTGGTTCTCCGGTTTCGAGACATTGCAACAAAGCTTCCGCCAAACGAGGATCAAGAAACGCTTCCCGCACTTTTCGCCCCACTAATTCACGACCACTAAACAGCTCTCGCGCCATTGCGTTCGCAAAACGTATGTTCGCTTCCGAATCCACGATAATGAATGCGTCACCCAGAGCATCTAACAAATGATTACGCTCATCTTCAGCCTGATTTAGATCGTTTTCATGCTTATTCTTAAGATCGCTAACTTGATTACCTGCTGCGCGCTTAATGGATTTAACTCTATACGCATGAATGATAAAACCACCAATCACAATAAGCGTCGCAATGATGGCGTAATAGTCAGTCATGAATTTGAACTGATCACCTTATAACCCACTCCCCGCACGGTTTCAATCAATCCCCCATGCTCCCCAAGCTTTTGTCGCAAGCGCTTCATGTGCGTATCCAAGGTCCGACTATGGACCTCGTCACAATAACCCCAAACCGTACGCAACAGATCGTTCCTGTCCTGCGGTTTCCCAGCGCGTTCACATAGATACAGAAGTAATTTGAACTCGGTTGAAGTCAGATCCACCGGATCATTTTCTAAATAGAATTTTACCGTATTTTTATCGAAACGAAACGGCCCAAATTGGAATTCCACCAAACCTGGGGATCCTTCCGCACGTCTTAAAATCGCATTCACCCTCAAAACCAATTCCTTGGGACTAAACGGTTTGGTCAAATAATCGTCTGCGCCAATCTCCAATCCGTGGATTCTATCCTCCGTCTGAGCCCTTGCCGTTAACATGATCACCGGAATGTGCGAAGTTCTAGAATCACGTTTGATCTCTTTGAAAACGCCTAACCCATTACGCCCCGGCAACATCAAATCCAAGACCACCAAATCCGGACGCTCTTTGATACACATATCCGTTCCTGTGATCCCATTATGCGCCTTAAACACTTGATACCCGGCACGCTCCAAATTGTATCGTATCAAATCCGCAATATCGACGTCATCTTCAACAACTAGAATTTTTTGCATCGATTGATTTTTTAAATTTACCGACATTGTATTGAAACCGACCAGATGTGACGATTTAGACACATTTATCCCAACTTACCATTTCCATCTCTATAATTCAACGCGTGACACGACTTACATTCCACCAAATCTAAGTTTTCTGTATTCATAAAAACATGCCCACATAGACGACATACCATCACCATCTGCTTGAGCTTACGTTCATTTTTCCAATGAAAAAATCTTGAGCCGATACCAATGAATAACACCACAAACATTGATGCCAAAAGCACTCCCAACACAAAATCATTTAGGATTAGCTCCATAGTTCCTTTCGTTTAAAAGCTCAACCCGCAAACCCATCCATCGCTCCGCTTCAGCGTCTTTCTGAAATTGCAGACCTTTTAACCAAGTGGATATGTCTGTTGACCCACTATCGTCGCCGCCACTCAACAATAAACATTCTCTCACTCTTCCATCCTTACTCAAATTCAGCAAAAACCTCCATTCGGTGGTCTTTATTTCTGCCTGACTCTCTAAGTGAAATAATGGCAGTTCAGCAGGTAACCACTTTTCTGATTCTTTCGTATATGGAAACAGCACTGGCTTCAACTCAATCTCAACTGTTTGCTGATCCTTGACTTCATTTGCAGATTTAAAAATTTTAGGTAAGTATCTCTTTCCTTGCACCGAAATCCGGCGCGTTGATTGCAAAGAATCCACCTCTAAAGGATGCATGCTAATCTCATAGGGATTCCATGAGTCATCTTTGCCAATTGAGCCTCGCCCAAATTCTTCAAAAGGATCATCCATGCCGTTGATTTCCATCCCCCCCGGAAAAGGACCTTCTTCATTTGCTTTGATGAGCCAAGACCGCCCATCCTCGTGATCTGGCAAATAAAAAACCGATGCGCTTTTGATAGATGCAACCTTTTTGAAATCAAACTTCACATGGATCACGCTCAAAAAAAACACCAAACCCAAAACAGCGATCAGAATCGATACCCCCATCCAGCCCCGTTGGGTTTCAACATCACTCCAGTCAAAAATAAGATTATTCTTATTCATCTATTTTCTCTATCTTCTCTGGATTTTTCACTTCTGCCTTTCCAACCAACGCAACTTTGAAACCCAATCGCAAAATAAGATTGATGATATCCGTCTGTGCTCCAGTTGAAGTTCCGATATCTGTCTTTAACAACACAATCGCGCGCGACATTACCTCATCCGATTTCATTACCTCTAATCTTGTTTGCAAATCAGCCAAACTCACCGCTTCCCTCCCAATATAAATCTGCGGTCCAGCCTCGCCTGTATGCAATGTGACGACAATCGACTTGTCATATCGCTGCATCTGAAACTCAGATGCAGGAAGTTCAACGCTTACCCCGCCCTGACTTAAAAACACCGGCCCCAACAAGAGCAAAATCGTCACCGTCATGAAAAGATCAAACAGCGGCAGAGCATGCATGAAGCCCGGGCGTTCCTCTAATGTCGTTTCTAATTTCACTCGGTTTCGGAAACTTTTGCTTTCTTGTTAGTTGCAGAACGTTTTCTACCTTCTGCTGTCTCTCCGCGAAAGGGCGCAAACTCGTCTTCCTCACGAGCATCAGCAATCAAGTTAATTGTCTCAATCCCTGCACGCTCAATCCGTGAAACCAAGCGCTTGGATCGACCCACAAAATATAGATAAAAGATATACATCGGAATCGCCACTGTCAGACCGATCACCGATGTGATCAATGCACTGAGTACACCCGCAGAAAGTTCGTTGGGGCCCGACACACCACCTTGCTCACTTACCCGCTGGAAAGCATCGATCATCCCCAGCATCGTCCCCAGCATTCCCACCAATGGTGAAATCAATGCCACCGCTAAAATCGCCCGGATATTTTTTTCGATCCGTGGCACCTCCAACTGACCCGCCTCACGCACCACTTCGCTCAAATCCCTGCGATCCAAATAATATCTCAAAATACCCGCATGAGCCACCCGTCCTACTGGACCCGGTGCCCGTGCCGCTTCGTGCAACGCCTCAGCGAACGCCCTGCGTTTGATATGCACCCCAAGCCCAACCAACAAGGAACTCACATTGATCCTCGCTCGATGAAAATAAAACAATCTCTCCACGATAAAAATCGCGCCGAAGAAAGCCAATGCGAGTTGAACCCAAATGAGAGGTCCACCTTTTTCAATTAATTCGGATCCATCCAACAATGCCAGTATCATCGTTCCTTTAGGTTAGCGACTGAAACACCTAACTAGCAACCTAGAAAATACCCGATTCAGGTGCCAAATTTCAGTTTTTCGAGAAATCCACACAGCAACGCCACCCGCTCACCCACTGGAACCGTCTCCAACAGCAACTGCCGCTTATCTGGATCCTGAATCAGCTGCTGTGACACCAGATCTGCCATCAACCCCGCCTCATCTGCTTGATTCAATAGGTTCGAAACCCCATCCCACACCTCCCCCGGTAACCCAGACAAACAATCCTCCACCGCCCCTTTCAACGCCGCCATCGCCGCCAAATTCTGAATTTTATCCAGCGGTTGGCCAAACAAAGGCTCAATCAATGCCGTCGGATACGCCTCGTCGTCCAACCATTCAGTAAACCTCACCCGAATCACACCGTGTAGCAAAAGCTCGGAAGTCCCATCATCTCTCTCCATCGACGCCCGCACCAATCCCACGGTTCCAACACTCGCCGAATGCGGTTCTGACATACGCGCCACCGCAAACACACAATCCCCTTCCAGAGCCTTATCCAACATCAGTCGATACCGCTGCTCGAAAATATACAACGGCAACCCACCATGCGGAAACAAGGTGCAGTCCGGCAATACCATCACGCCACATTTTTTAGGTAGATTTATACCCGTCATGCCCACAACATGACACCCAAATCCCACAAACGCAAACTCTCTCTGTGAGTAACTCGTCTTCTCTTCATTCAACAATCAACAATCATCAATCATCAATCATCAATCAACAATCATCAATCATCAATCGTCAATCGTCAATGCCTTGTGAGCATTAGTGAACTTCAATAATACGACGAAGTTCTCACCGCTTGGACGGAGCGCAGCGGAATAATCAATCCGAATAACCAAGCCGCGTCGCTTAATAAATCCAGGGCGTTTGCTTGGCTGGGCTATTCTTGGACAGGGCGTGCAGTCGTGATGAGTTTCACGGATTTTTCGCGATTATCCCGGTAATAATCGAAGGCGTCGTTGAGGGATTCGAACTCTTCGAAGGGGATGACTGCGAG
>JAJTHK010000149.1 GCA_021298895.1 Luteolibacter sp. | reverse complement strand
TCTTTCTTACTAACGTGACTCATGATTCCAGATAATGTTTTCATCCGGTGTCATTCTTTCTGGCGCAACGACCTCTTAAAGCCTCATTTTAAGGCTCTCCCCGGTGTCATTCTACTTGGCGCAATGCGCTCTCTGGATTTTGGGGGCTTCTGGGCTTGACAAGCGGGGGGTGTTTTGATCTTCTCTTTGCGAGGGGATTTTGCTCAGAAGTCTTGAAAGTTAAGAAAACCTTAGTTTTTTGAGCAAAACCTCCCAGCTACCCCGTATTAAGTCTCAATTTTCACTCATATGGATCTTACTTCGCCTCTCTGGTATTTTGCTTACACTGCCGTTTTGATCGGTCTTGCTGGTTATGGCTCGCATCGTCTGACCATTATTTTCCTGTATTTGAAGCATTCCAGAAAGCGCCCAGAACCACTGAAAAACTTCAATGAGTTGCCGTTGGTGACCATTCAATTACCGGTTTTCAACGAGATGCACGTGGTAGATCGCTTATTAGATTCGGTCTCAAAAATCGATTACCCGCAGGACAAGATCCAGATCCAGTTATTGGATGACTCGACCGATGATACGGTATCGATTTGTAAAGCCGGAATCGAGAGGATGCGCTCGTTGGGTTTCGATGCGGAGCACATTCACCGCACCGATCGCACGGGTTACAAGGCTGGTGCGTTGGAAAACGGCACTCAATATGCCAAGGGTGAGTATCTCTTCATTCTAGATGCGGATTTCGTTCCGAATGCGGACGTGCTGTTGAAAACCATTCACTACTTCACCGATGAGAAGATCGGCATGATACAAACCCGTTGGGGTCATTTGAACCGCACCTTCAACGTTTTGACCCGAATTCAGGCGATGTTTCTCGATGGTCACCTTGAGCTTGAGCAAACAGCTCGTAACCGTTCGGGTCGATTCTTCACCTTCAACGGCACTGCTGGTATCTGGCGGAAATCCTGTATCGCGGATGCGGGTGGTTGGGAACACGACACTCTAACCGAGGATATGGACCTCAGTTATCGCGCACAGCTCAAAGGTTGGCGTTTCATTTTCCTCAATGATGTTGAGACCCCTGCTGAGCTGCCGGTCGATATGGATGGATTTAAGAGCCAACAGCATCGCTGGACCAAAGGTTCGATCCAGGTTTGCAAAAAGGTTCTTCCTGCAATCTGGAGAAGTAAGATTCCTCTGTTTGTGAAAATGGAAGCCACGGCTCACCTAACATCTAACTTTGCTTACCTCTTGCTCATTTTGTTGTGCTTCTTGATTTACCCAAGCCAGCAATCCCAACCGAAGTTCGGCGAGCTTACCTATTATCTCGTCAACGTGCCGATCTTCTTCTTTGCGTCGGTTTCGGTGATTCTGTTCTACCTCACCTCCCAAAAAGCGCTTCGCCCTCAAACTTGGTGGAAAGAAATCCCTTACCTTCCGCTCTTGCTCGCACTCGGTATCGGTATGTCGATCACCAACGCCAAAGCAGTCATGGAAGCCATTTTCAATCATCAAACCGCTTTCATCCGCACTCCGAAATATGGGATTGAGCAAAAGAACTCGGATTGGAAAAAGAGCAGCTACAAGGCGATCAAGACTCTCACTCCAGTGGTCGAGTTGCTTTTCGGCTTCTTCTTCCTGTTCGTTGTGGTCGAGGCGGCAATGAAAGGCAATTGGTCTTCAGCCATTCTTTTGCTTCCATTTCCTGTTGGTTTCTTCTACACTTCAATGTCTTCGATCGCACGCATGATGCCTTCCTTCGCCACTGCAAAAGAGGCTGATATTCCTGTCAGTGATTCGGAAGATAGCCACTAATTACATGAGCCACCGGTTTACAAAACCTATGACTTTAGCAGCAGGAGTTCTTGTAGCTCTGGTATTCAGTAGCTGTGGGCCACAGGTGGATAATAACAACAAAATGATCGTCAGTGTTCGCGATCAGAAGATGGTATTGATGAAAGACAACCAACCCATCAAAACCTACAAAATTTCCACTTCGAAATTCGGCGTTGGTGATAATCCTCGTTCCAACCGCACTCCTCTGGGGCATATGGAAGTCGCTAAGAAAATCGGTTGTGGCCAGCCAGCGGGTGCTGTTTTTAAAAGCCGCAGGCCTACGGGTGAGGTGATCAAACCCAATGCGCCAGGCCGGGATCCCATTGTGAGCCGTATTCTCTGGCTCAGAGGGGCTGACTCCCACAATCGAAATGCGTTTAAACGTTATATCTACATCCACGGAACCCCCGAAATGCATAGGCTAGGGACTCCTGCATCGTATGGTTGCATCCGTATGGGGATGAAAGATGTGATCGATTTGTATAATCGCGTCGGAACCGGCGCGGATGTTTACGTGGTGCGTGGTTCTTTAGGAAATATGGTTCCTGCGAGAAGCCTTGTGGCTCGTTGATTCCGATCTGAAATTTCCTTTGGAAAATTCAAACATGAGCTTGACAGATTGGGTTGCTGACTACTAGTTTCCCGCCCCTGCAACGCAAAACGACTTTTTAATTCTATAAATCATGGCCAATACCAAATCTGCAATTAAGCGCAACAGACAGACCGCGACCCGCACCGAGCGTAACCGCGCTGAAAAAAGCCGCATGAAGACCGTCCGCAAGAAAACCCTTGCAGCGATTGAGTCCGGCAACAAACAAGAGGCTGTAAAAGCCAGTGATAAATTGGCCTCCGTGCTTGATAAAGCAGCCAAGCGTAATTTGATTCACCCGAACAAAGCCGCTAACATCAAAAGCAAGACCGCTAAAGCGATTGCCGCGATTGGCTGATCAATCTAAAAGAATTTCTTTTCAGTCAAGCGGTCCGGTCTTCCGGTGCCGCTTTTCTTTTGTAAACCATGCAGAACTCATCTCCAAATCGCGCGGAAACCGCCGCAAAAATCGCCGCCTCACCCTATCAATACAAAGTGTGTGAGGGCTGCGATTCGATTGTGGGAAAAGCCACCGCGTTGTGCCCGAACTGCCATAGCTTTCGTTTTGACGCCGCACCAGAGTCGGTCACCAAGCAGGCGGTGTTGTTAGGAGGTAGAGAACAACGCTCGGTCACTGCCGATGATCTTGGCTAAGAGATATGGCGATCGCATTCAAAGAATGGCAAGTGGTTTGCGATGCCTTGGCGAGCGGTCGGCAGGCGATTTTGCTCCGCAAAGGTGGAATCCATGAGGGGCGTGAGGGGTTTTCTTTCGCGCACGATTCGTTCTTTTTGTTTCCCACAAAGTTTCACGCCCAACTCGATCAGGTAAGGGAAGGAGATTTCCAGCCAGAAAAGGAATGGGAGATTGGAGATTTGATAGTGATCCAGCATCACGTTGAGGTCTTGTTCGCGGTGACCTTAAAAAATTGGGATGATGTCGCCGCACTTTTGCCTTATCACATCTACACGGAGCAGACCGTTAGAGAGCGATTCGATTGGTCTGGAAAAGGGATGGCTGCGGGCAGCATCCACTTGGCGTTAGTGAAAGTTTCCAAGTTACAAACGCCATGGAGGCTGGAATACGAGAAGCGTTTCGGGGGTTGTCGCTCCTGGGTTGAGCTCCCAGAGCCACCTGCTGAGGTGCTAAAATCGGCGGTTCCGGTCGTCTGGGAGGCCGATTTTCAGGAAATTTCTCGTGAAATTGCCCGTCTGGCTGGGCGAGAAATCTCCTGATTTTATCATGATTTGAGGTGATTTTGGGTGTTTTTAGGGCAGGTTAGGAGGTTTTTTTAGGTTGCCCTGAGGTCTTTTCGCAGCTTCACTTCGTAAGTTTTTTGATCAGGCAATTCATTTACATTTCTTAACTGAAATTCCCATTAGCAGAAACCCACCCATCATTATGCGATTCCCTAAACTCCCGCTCATCCTGTCTGTTGTTGTGCTTCCTTTAGTCGTTAGCTGCGGCCCAAGCATTAACACACTCTCTAGTAAAGACATCCGTGGGTTTTCCTCTTCGCCTAATTTCAAGTCTCTCGCTGCTCCTTCAAAATCCTTGCTCGCCTCTGCATCATCAAAGCCTAGGGATAAACACAGTATGCCTGTTTATAGCTACAGTGAGCGTCACCGGGTGGTTCGCACCACCGCTTACACCTGCTCAGAAGCCGATCACATCCAATACGGCAGCAAAAACGCCGCTGGAACTTATCTCCGCTACTCCGATAAAGTGAGAAGTGCGGCAGCGGATTGGTCGTTCTACCCAGTTGGCACGGTTTTTCGCGTCAAAGGCCTACCTCAGCTTTATGTGATCGATGATTACGGTTCAGCACTTACCGGCACCGGAACGATCGATATGTATCACCCAACTCGTTCGATGATGAATCAATGGGGTCGCCGCAACGTTGAAATTAGCGTCGTGAAATGGGGCTCCTTTGAACGTAGCGCAGAGATTTTGAAAGATCGCGTCAAATATCCGCATTGCCGCCAGATGTTGTCCAACATTGTCCGTCAGCGCCCAGATCTTCGCGTTGCGATGCGCTAATTTATCTTATTGCAGCGGTGACATCAGTCTTGCCGCGCGGCAGATGATTTTGAAGAAAAACGATTTTTCCGTGAAATCCTCAATTTTAGATAGGGTGCATTTTGTAAAATCTTCTTGCAGCATATGATTGACCTCTTGGATGAAATCTGGGTCTGAGACGAATGCGGTGATTTCAAAATTGAGCCTGAAAGAACGATTGTCGAGGTTTGCCGTGCCAACCGTTGCCATGCGTTGATCGATGAGCATGACTTTCTGGTGTAAAAAGCCTTCTTTGTAGCGATAAATTTTCACACCAAAGGGAATGGCTTGTTCGTAATAAGAATAGGATGAAAGCCAGACGAGAATATGATCGGGATGCTCGGGCAACATGATGCGAACGTCGACGCCACGCATCGCAGCCAGATGAAGCGCGCTAATCACTCCATCGTCTGGAACGAAATAAGGACTGGTGATCCATAGTTTTTCATGAGCGGTATTGGCTGCTTCGATCACAAGCATTTGCCAGGATTCGATTGGATCTGCGGGACCCGTTGGGATGATGGCGGTGATTTGATCTTCGCGTTGCTCATTAGATTCCCATGAAAGTTTAGGAACTTGATTGCAGACCCAGAACCAATCTTCGAGAAACACCAGTTGCACGGCTTCTGCGGCAGGTCCTTGAATGTAGAGGTGAGTATCTCGCCAAGCACCAAACTTCTCGCTATGACCTAAATATTCATCGCCGACATTGAGTCCGCCTAGATAAGCCTCGATTCCATCGACGATGAGGATTTTTCGATGATTACGGAAGTTCAGTTGCAGCCTTGACCACCAATGACGATTGGCCCCGAAGGATTGGCATTCCACGCCGGCGTCTTCCATTTCACCTAGAAAGGTCGATGACAACTTGTGGGAGCCGATCTCATCGAATAGGAAATAGACTTTCACACCAGCTTTGGCGCGACGGATCAAGGCTTGCTGGAATTTTTTGCCAATCTTATCGTGCTTCACGATGAAGAAATTCACGCAGATGTATTTCTCGGCACGGTTGATGGATGCGAATATTTCTTGAAACGTTTCATCGCCGTCGATGAGTAGATTCAGGCGGTTTCCGCGCGTGAAAGGTAGGCCACCTAGTTCCTCGGCGCAGCGTTCGAAGAAATTTTCCTCAGGGAGGTCGATTGCGAATTTTTTGAGGTTCTCGCTCATGTCCTTGGCGATTTTTCGCAGCTCGGCATCGTTTCCTCGCCTCGCACGCACATAGCCCTCGAACTTATTTCTGCCCAACAGCCAGTAGAGCGGAATGGCTAAAAAAGGCATAAACATCAGGGAAACTACCCATGCGATGGTTCCCTGCGAGGTGCGGGTGTTCATCAATGCGTGGAGAATGTGAATGAAGCCAAACACATAAAACAAAATGATCCCAATAAGTCCCCAAGTGGTGGTGGGGTCTAGTATGAATCCAAACATAGCCGAAATATGCATGGGAAAATGGATTTCGACAAGAAGTCCTCGCATCGTGAGATTTTGCAGTTTCTACCGAGACCAACTTAGATGTAGGATATGCCCATGAGTCAAACCGCAGTCACACCGCAGAACATTGTTCTGATCGGATTTATGGGCAGTGGAAAATCCACCGTGGGTCGCGAGCTCCACCAACGCCTGGGTTATCCCCTGATAGACATGGATCGATGTATTGAAGAAGCGATGGGTAAAAAAATCACTGAGATTTTCAAAGAAGAAGGCGAAGCTGCTTTCCGTGATTTTGAAACCTTAGAGTTATTAGAAATTTCCAAAAACACCGACGAAAATCAGATTATCTCGACGGGCGGTGGAATTGTGATTCGGCCACAAAACCGCAGCTTGTTGCGTAAACTTGGATACGTCGTTTGGCTGCATGCACCCGAAGATGTGATCTATGATCGAACCTCTCGCAATCAAGACAGGCCACTCCTCAATCACGCAGATGCTCGTGAGAAGATCACAAATTTATTAGCGGAACGGGAACCATGGTACAGAGAAACAGCTCATCTAAAAATCGATACGGCAGGCCTGGATTCCAGTGAAATCGCGACGGGAATTCTGGAGAGCGCTCGCTACTATTTCACTCATTCTAAATGAACGATCTGAATTCAAAGGTCAAAGCGTTGGCCGCGGAGCTTGGCTTTGACGATTGCCGAATTGCTCAGGCCAAGCGTGCGACTCATGCGGATGATTTCGAGGCGTGGATAGAAAATGGTTCCCATGGTGACATGCAATGGTTGGAGAGAAATCCCAACCGTCGTTGCGATCCTCGGGAAGTCCTTCAGGGCTGCAAATCGGTGATTTGCTTGGCGGTGAATTATCACACCGGAAACGATCCATTTCCCGAACATCATCCAAAAAATTATCGCATCGCCAAATATGCTTGGAACGATGACTACCACGATCTGATAGAAAAACGCCTTGCAGATTTCAATGCGGCTTTGGTTGGACTCGGCGGCACGCAACGCTACTACGTCGATACCGGACCCATTCTCGAACGCGATTTCGCAACCGATTCCGGACTTGGCTGGAATGGAAAATCGACCGTGCAAATTCACCGCCAGCTCGGCACATGGTTTTTTCTCGCCGATATTCTAACAACTCTTGATTTGGACGCCGATCCCGAGTTCGGCGACCATTGCGGCAAATGCACTCGCTGCATGGATGCTTGTCCGACCCAAGCCATCATCGCTCCGCACAAACTCGATGCGCGGCGCTGCATTTCCTATCTCACCATCGAAAACAAAGGACCTATCCCAGAAGAATTCCGTCGGGCAATTGGAGATCGAATCTATGGCTGCGATCAATGCTTGGAAGTCTGTCCATGGAATCGATTTGCGAAAGAATCGCGCGAAATCAGCTTTCAAGCACGTAAAGAAATCTTCTCCCACACGCTTAGAGATTTTCTCGGAATGGATGATGAAGCGTTCAGGCAGGTGTTTGCGAAATCTCCGATCAAACGTATCAAACGACCCAAGTTTTTGAGAAACGTCTGCGTGGCTCTTGGGAATACCGGGACAGCTGCAGATCTGCCCGCACTGAAAATCGCTGCAAAAGATTCGGACCCACTAATCTCAGAACATGCCGTATGGGCGATAGGGGAGATTAAGGGGCG
Organism: Luteolibacter sp.; assembly: GCA_021298895.1. Lineage (GTDB taxonomy): Bacteria > Verrucomicrobiota > Verrucomicrobiia > Verrucomicrobiales > Akkermansiaceae > Luteolibacter. The sequence continues at coordinate 7,901 of JAJTHK010000149.1, read as the reverse complement.
TAACGCAGATTGATCAACGCCAAGAAAGGAACCGCTTTTTCAATCGCGACTGTAACCGCGCATAAGGAGAAGGGACATTCCTGTCCCTTGCTCTTCTTCCTCCGCCGCAGGCCGAGGACTGCTGCGGTTTAACGTAAATTCTAGGTAACCACTCATCCTCTGTTATCTCCGTGTGCTCCTGTAAATTTTTTTGTACAGGAGGTAACAGAGGAAACGGAGAGCGCTCCACGCTATGCTTTCGATTCAAGAATCTACCCAAGTAAAGAGAAGTGATAATCCCAGAAAGGAACTGCGATTTTTAATCGCGACTATAGTGTATAGTATGTGGCTTGCATTTTACCTGCTCAGGTGGCTTGATGGGGCAGGTTCCTTTGGTTCATTAGCTTCTTTCATTTTATGGTAGTCAGTATTTTCAACGATGTGATCGGTCCCGTCATGCGTGGGCCTTCGAGTTCGCACTGTGCGGCGGCGCTGCGGATTGGGCGTTTGGCGAGGGAGTTGATGGGAAATGATTTCACGGATGTGCTGGTGGAGTTCGATCGCAATGGATCGCTTCCAACCACACACGATACCCAAGGTTCTGACATGGGTCTGTTCGGTGGCTTGATGGGCTGGGATGCGGCGGACGAGCGTCTGCCCGGATCGATGCAGACTTTAAAAAACACGGGAGTGAGAATCGCGATCGAAACAGTCGATGCCGGAGATCCACACCCGAATACGTATCGGCTCACGTTACGCAGCGATAAAGAAACCCACACGCTCCGCGCGATTTCCACCGGCGGTGGTATCATGGAAGTGATCGATATCGATGGCTTTGCAGTTTCGATTTTCGGCGATTGCCGGGAAACTTTATTGTGGGTTGAGGGCGACGCTGCCGCAGTTGCGACTGAACTCGGAAAACATTTCGATGCCTATTACATCAAAGTAATGGAAGCTGAGAAGCGCCGCTTGTTGCAAGTGAAAGGGGCGGAGTTCGTCAGCGATGAGGTTGTTGCAAATCTTTCCGGTGTGAATTCGGTGAAACGACTCTCACCCGTATTGCCAATTCTCTCCGGCAGGGATGTAAAAGTTCCATTCACTACCTGTGCAGAGATGTTAGAATTCGATGCAGGAAAGGGGACTCCGTTGTGGAAACTCGCCGTGGCGTATGAAATGGCGCGCGGTGGAATCACGGAGGCTGAGGTGATTGCTAAGATGGTCGATATCGTTCGTATATTGCGCAAATCCGTCGCAGAGGGAATTGCAGGCACGGAATATGAAGATCGGGTTCTCGGACACCAGAGCGGTCGATTTGATGAAATGATGCGTGCGGGTCAGTTGTTAGATGGCGGCGCGCTCAATAAGATTATTTTGTATGTCACCGCCTTGATGGAGGTGAAAAGCTCGATGGGAGTCATCGTCGCTGCGCCGACCGCAGGAGCATGCGCGGCATTACCAGGTGCGGTGATTGCGATGGCGGAGTCGCTGAATTTGAGTGAGGAAGATATGGCGAAAGCCCTGCTTGCGAGCGGCATCATCGGGGTGTTCATCGCGACCCGTTGGACCTTTGCCGCAGAGGTGGGCGGATGTCAGGCAGAAGGCGGATCGGCCGCAAGCATGGCGGCGGCGGCTTTGGTGACTTTGGCGAACGGTTCGCTCAATCAAGCGGTCGCAGCGTCTTCCATGGCTTTCCAAAGCATGATCGGCCTGATCTGTGACCCGATCGCAAACCGGGTCGAAGCCCCATGCCTAGGCAAAAACGTCATGGCTGCGGCCAATGCCCTGTGCAACGCCAACATGGCTCTGGCGGGTTATGATCCGCTGATCCCGCTCGATGAGGTCATCGAGACCGCCAAACAGGTCGCCAAACAAATGCCCCGCGAAGTCCGCTGCACCAACCTCGGTGGGCTTTCCATCACCCCAACCGCCAAAGCGATTGAGGCAAGACTCGAAGCCAAACGGGCGAGTTCGTGTGGGAGTGGTTGTGGCTGCGGGTGATATTCGGAATTTTTCACCGCCGAGGCGCAGAGGTCGCAGAGGTCGCAGAGGTCGCAGAGGTCGCAGAGGTCGCAGAGGTCGCAGAGGTCGCAGAGGGACGCGGAGGAATATTAAATATTTTAGATTTTTTTTAAGAATTACCCTGTGTCCTTCAGCACTGATAAGGCTTAGGAATTAGGAAAATAGCATTAAATCCCATTTACAATTCGCATACCCGGCTCTGCGACCCTCCGCGACCTCTGCGCCTCTGCGGTGAAAACTTAACCAAAGCCCGATTAACCCTAAAATTCAGGGTTTGATTCTTTGTTTTTGGCACAACACAATCCGCGCATGTCATCACCGATTCGCATTCTCTGTGCAGGCGCGGGCCACATGGGCCGCTCACACGCTCTCGCTTACCATCGACTCCCGGGTTTTGAAATTTGTGGCATTGTCACGCGTTCCCCCGAAAGCCGTGCGGCGCTGAACCAAGAACTCGGTGGCGGTTATCCTGAGTTCGCCGATTTCTACGAGGCGCTCAAAGCCACCAAGCCGGATGCGGTTTCCATTTCCACTTACCCCGATACTCATGCCGATTTCGCGGAAGCGGCGTTCGATGCCGGTTGCCATGTCTTCATCGAGAAACCTCTGGCAGAAACCGTCGTCGAGGCCGAACGCATCGTCGCGAAAGCTCGTGCCACGAATCGCAAGTTGGTGATCGGTTACATCCTTCGTCATCATCCGAGCTGGATCAAATTCATCGAGGTCGCTCAAACCCTCGGCAAGCCCTTGGTGATGCGCATGAACCTCAATCAGCAATCGTTCGGCGCGAACTGGAAGACACACAAAAACCTGATGTCGTCCATTTCTCCAGTGGTCGATTGCGGGGTTCACTACGTCGACGTCATGTGCCAGATGACTCGCTCCAAGCCAGTGCGCGTTTCTGGGATCGGTGCGCGTTTATCGAACGAGTTACCTGAAGGGAAAATCAACTACGGTGCGCTGCAAGTGACGTTTGAGGACGGATCGGTCGGATGGTACGAAGCCGGTTGGGGTCCCATGATGAGTGAGGTCGCGTTTTTCGTGAAAGATGTGGTCGGCCCGAAAGGCTGCGTTTCCATCGTTGCGGACAAAGCCGCGGCCGAGGGCCAGAGCTCGAATGTCGATGCGCACACGCAGACTCAAGCCCTACGCCTCCATCATTCCGAACTCGATGCCGAGGGCAATTTCGCCAAAAAAGACGAGACCCTGCGCCTCGACGACGAACCCGATCACGATGGCCTGTGCTTCCGCGAACAGGAGTTTTTCCTCAAAGCCATCCAGGAAAACGTCGATCTTAGCGATCACATGGACGATGCGGTGGCATCGATGCGCATTGTGGAGGCGGCGGATGAAAGTTTCCGCACTGGTAAAACAGTAGACTTATAAATTTCATGAAATCACTTATCCAAATCATCACATTATCGGCGATCGCGAGCTGCTTCGTTAACGCAGAGCAGGAATTGAAAATGCGTTCCTTGTTCAATGGTAAAGATCTAAGCGGTTGGAAAGGGGATGGTTACGTGGTTGAAGACGGCGCGATCTCATGCACTCCAAAAGGCAAGAACCTCATCACCGAGGAAACGTTTTCCAACTACGTTCTCGAATTCGATTTCCTGCTCACTCCCGGCGCGAACAATGGTTTGGGAATTCATTATCCAGGAACTGGTGATGGCGCCTACACCGGTATGGAAATCCAAGTGCTCGATAACACTGCTGAGAAATACAAGAATCTCAAAGAATACCAATTTCATGGCAGCATCTACACCTTGGCTCCTGCCAAGAAAAGCGGTCTCAAACCCGTGGGCGAATGGAATCACCAACGCGTGACGGTCAATGGATCAAAGGTGCAAGTCATACTCAACGGCGAGACCATCCTTGATGTTGATTTGGAAGAACTCAGCAAAAAGGATCCCAAACACGAAGGCGCAAAACGTCGTTCAGGTCACATCGGCTGGCTGGGACATGGCGACAAAGTTTCTTATAAAAATATTCAGATCGCCGATCTCGCTCCGACCGTGGATGAGGCTGCGCTTAAAAAGGAAGGCTTCACCCAGATCTTCGATGGAGCTTCGCTCAAAGGCTGGAAGCACGAACCTGAAACCAAAAACTGGTCAGCCATCAACGGGGTTCTCAAACACGACGGCACACCAACTCCAACCAAAGATCTCTGGTCTGAAAAATCCTACAAGGATATCACGATTCAGTTGGATTGGCGTTGGGCAGGACGTGGTCCGATGAAGATGCAACCCGTTGTCAAACCCGATGGTTCCAATGGCGAAAAAGTGGAGGTCGAGGAACTCGATAGCGGTTTGTATCTCCGTGGTGATTCCAAGAGCCAAGTCAACTTTTGGAATTGGACCGTTGGATCGGGTGAAGTTTACGGCTTCCGTATGGATAATAAACAACCCGCCGAAGTTCGCGCAGCTGTCACCCCAAAAGCAAAAGCCGATAAACCGCTCGGCGAATGGAATCGCACGATCATCACCTTGAAAGGCGATCGCCTGACTGTGACCTTGAATGGCCAAGTGGTCATCGAAAACGCTCAGTTACCCGGCACACCGAAAGAAGGTCCTATCGGTTTCCAACATCACGGCAGCAAGATCGACTTCGCGAATGTCTGGATCAAAGAACTTTAATTTCTCTCTCAATATCTCATCTAACAAAACTTTATGTCTATGACCGCTAAATCCACTGCTATCCGACTCTCCATCATGATGTTCCTCCAGTTCTTTGTCTGGGGAGCATGGTTTGCCACGCTGGGGCTTTGCCTTGGTAGTAACGGGTTGGGGGATTTCTCCGGTGGTGCCTATGGTTCTGCTCCTTTGGGTGCGATGATTGCTCCGCTTTTCCTAGGACTCATTGCGGATCGGTTTTTTCCATCGGAAAAAGTTTTTGGTGTTCTCTTTCTAATAGGCGGAGCCTTGTTGCTGATGATTCCGAATGTGGCGGCAGACGGGAATGGCAAATTGATGGTTTGGCTGATGCTGGGTAACATGCTTTGCTTCATGCCATCGCTTGGATTGGCTAACACGATTGCATTCACCAATGTGGATCACCTAACATTTCCAAAAGTCAGAGTATGGGGAACGATTGGATGGATTGTTGCAGGATTGGTGGTTGGAATTCTTGGTTGGTCCGCAAAATTTGAAATGTTCTACATTGCTGGCGGAGTTTCATTGCTCCTAGGTATCTTTGCATTTTTCCTGCCTCATACTCCTGCACCGAGCAAAGGTCAGCCAGTCAATATGCGTGCCTTGTTCATGGTGGATGCGTTCTCACTTTTGAAACGTCCAGCGTTTCTAGTGTTCATGGCTTGCTCGATGCTCATATGCATTCCTCTCGCTTACTATTACGGAGTCACCTCCAACTACCTCCAAAACACAGGATTCCTTCAACCTGCATCGACCATGACGATCGGACAAATGTCTGAAATTATCTTCATGCTGCTGATCCCATTCTTTTTCAGAAAACTCGGTGTCAAATGGATGATCCTCATGGGGATGCTGGCTTGGGTTTTAAGATACATCCTCTTCGCTTACGGCGCACCAGATCAGGTCGTGTGGATGATTTTCCTCGGTGTAGCTCTGCACGGGATTTGCTACGACTTCTTTTTTGTCACCGGCTTTATGTATACCGATAAAGAAGCGGATCCTTCAATCCGCAGCCAGGCACAAAGTATGCTCGTGTTCTTCACTCAAGGCGTGGGCATGTATATCGGCTACGCGATTGTTTTCGGCATCCTATATCAAGTTCCATCTAATTTATTATTTGGAATCACGGTGGACTTCTCAGGCTTAGGTGAGGGTGTTTCTGGATTCTTGCCCTTAGAATCCGCAATCAAAGAGGCACGCGGAACTAGCGATATCAGCTTCCTCCAACAACTCGGACAAATGTTCTCCGTCTCCATGCCTGCAGGAGTCGATAAGTCAGTTCTAACGAATGCCATGAGCCAATGGAAAGCCTACTGGTTGCTCCCAGCCGGCATGGCAGGTGCAATCGCAGTTCTGTTCCTAGTCGCCTTCCGCGAGAAAAAGAGCGATACGAAGGATGGGAAGTGATTTATTCAACGCCCGCCTTCTCGGAATCACGGTCTAGCGAGGCCGCTCGACCCTACCCTAAAAAAGGTAGGGTCGCCTCGCCGAGTCGACCCAAATCAAAAATCTCGACGCACGATTCATCTATCAGACGCGTGCCATTTTTTAACGCCCACTTTCTCGGAATCACGGTCGAGCAGGGCCGCTCGACCCTACCTTTTTTAGTGGGTAGGCTCGCCTCGCCGAGTCGACCTACAGCATAATGGCGGATACTTGATTACTGGTTTGCGATTTCAGGCAGCTGGTCGACTATCTCCCCATGCAACCAACAACACGCGGCCTTAGTTTTCTAGTATGGATCGCATTCACCCTTCTTACGTTTGTCGCGCCATCGTTTGGGGTATTCTCTCCTCCAGGCGATTGGTATGCGTCTCTGAACAAACCTTCATGGAATCCACCTGCATGGTTGTTCGGTCCCGTATGGACGCTGCTTTATCTGATGATGGCAACCGCAGCTTGGTTGGTTTGGAAACGCTGCGGTTGGGGTAAAGCACTGGGATTCTATGGAATCCAACTCGTTTTCAATGCAGCTTGGACACCCATCTTTTTCGGCGCACATCAGCCAGGTTGGGCGCTGGTGGATATCATCGCGATGTGGGTGGCGATTGTGGTGACAATGATCGCATTTTTCCGCGTGAGTAAAGCGGCGGGATGGTTGATGGTGCCTTACTTGGGGTGGGTGAGTTTTGCGATGGTGCTGAATTATGCGTTGTGGAGGGGGAATTGAGGTTTTTTAACCACGAATTTCACGAATATCACGAATGATAAACTAAAGAGGAAAATGAACCACGGATAAACGCGGATTAACACTGATGCTAAGAGGATTAGCTAGAATTCTTCATTCATCTAAAAGGTGAGACTGAAAAAATTCATAACAATTTGATTATCCGTGTGTATCTGTGTCCATCCGTGGTTTAATTTCTGTTTCTAGGATAAAGAGCTTGGATGTCTAATCTATTTCTTATTCGTGTTATTCGAGAAATTTGTGGTTTCTCTTAATTAGCGTCCAGTCGTAGTTCAAATTCCAGATAGGTGGCCGCTGCCGCTCTACGATTTGTGAACTGTTTCGATGATTGGGATTTATTCCCCATTTTCATCGATGAGTTCTACTCTCTTGATGATGGGTGTCTTGATGTTAGTGATATCCACTGTGAATGAATAGACCGCCATCACATTCGGGTCGCCATCTCCAAGCGGTGTGATGAGTGCATCGGTACCCGATGAAAACCGAATCGTGTGGTTGTCGTTCCATGCATGGAAGTTGTTATGCCATCGCGAACGAAACTCCTTGAATCGAGGAATCATGGCTTTGATTACCAAACCTGTGTCAGGTAATGTAACCTCCTCGAATTTTTCCGGTGCTGCGCGATCGCCCTGAAGTCGATAGACGAGGAGATGAGTGTAGAATCGTTCGGAAAAAGTAAGCGCGACTGCAGTGCTATCGGCGTTCCAGTGCGCCCGGACTTTAGTGCGTAACGGTTGCAAATCAGAACTGGGGTCGGCAGCAAATGGAAACACCACTAGAACCTTGTTGCTCGCGGTAGCGACTATCTGAACATCGGGTGCTTCGTCATCTAGCGGATCGCTATCCTTGGCGCGGTCGTGCGTAAGACGAATGGAGAAGGCACCATCAGGTGAAGCAGCGTTCGGGATAATCACAGGTTCCGCTTGTCCCGGTTCAGCGTGAATGTCTCAATTGATTCTCTGAATTAAGCTACAGCAGGTGTTAATGGGTTATGGTTTGTTTGTGTGTTTAGGGAGATGTTCTGGCGTGCCAGCTTACGGCCTGCGCGGGCATCTTCGAGCTTT
>JAJTHK010000111.1 GCA_021298895.1 Luteolibacter sp. | reverse complement strand
TTGGTTTGACAATAAGTTCCATCGTTTGCTTGCTCTGATACCGGATGATTTGGTATCCCTTGATTCCTATCTCACTAGGTGGGGTCATGGGGTTCATGATTCATTCTTGGCCTCATGTCCCCAATCTTTGATTAAGAGCCCTATCTTTAATCGACCGGAGGTCGCAAACCGGATGGGCGTTGGAGCCAATCCAGTCGGGTGCACTTATGCAGCCGTTTTATTTTTATCAGCCGGAGGCGGCACACCGGATGGCGGCATGGACCGCGGACCTCACCCCATCGCTCTTCCTTGTCACACTGCGCCAAAAACGCACTCCTAGCCGTGACATTTTGTCCAATCTGAAAGTTCTAAAATCCACCGCTACACGGAAATTCCTTGAAAAAACAGGGGGAAAAACCATTTCCGCCAATAGGCACATACCCTGCAATGGGATCTCCTAGCAACCAACTTAATATTATGTCAAAAATTCTAGGAATCGACCTCGGCACCACCAACTCCTGTATGTCCATCATGGATGGCGGAGAACCTACCGTTCTTGAAAACTCCGAGGGCGCGCGCACCACTCCCTCCGTCGTAGCCTTCGCCAAAAACGGAGAGCGCCTTGTCGGCCAAGCCGCAAAACGTCAAGCCGTTACCAACCCGAAAAACACCATTTTCTCAGCCAAGCGACTGATCGGCCGCAAGTTCTCAGAACTCACCGAAGCCGACAAACGCATGCCCTACAAGATCGTTGCGGCTTCCAACGGCGATGCTCATATCCAAGTTGAAGTTGCCGGCGAAACCAAAACTTATTCCCCACAGGAAATCGCAGGCATGGTTCTCGGCAAACTCAAAGCCGATGCCGAAGCAAAAATCGGCGAAAAAATCACCCAAGCCGTCATTACGGTTCCTGCTTATTTCAATGACTCCCAGCGAAACGCTACCAAAGCAGCTGGCGAAATCGCCGGACTCGATGTGCTCCGTATCATCAACGAGCCTACCGCTGCCGCACTCGCCTACGGTCTCGATAAAAAATCCGATGAAAAAATCGCCGTCTATGACCTCGGTGGCGGAACCTTCGATATCTCCGTCCTCGAAATCGGCGACGGTGTCTTCGAAGTTCTCGCAACCGATGGCGACACCCAACTCGGCGGTGACGACTGGGATAATGCCCTCATCGAACACATCGTTGGCGAATTCAAGAAAGACCAAGGCGTCGACCTCTCCGGTCAACCCGACGCCCTGCAGCGCATCAAGGAAGAAGCTGAAAAAGCCAAGATCGCTCTTTCTTCCAGCCAGTCTTACGACATCAACCTACCCTTCATCACTGCAGACGCGACCGGTCCAAAACACATCCAGCTCACTCTCTCACGTGCAAAACTCGAGCAACTCACCGACAAACTTTTTGAGCGCACCAAGAAACCTGTTAGAGACTGCCTCAAAGAAGCCGGCGTCTCCGCTTCCGATATCGACGAACTCGTCCTCGTCGGCGGTATGACACGTATGCCTAAAGTTGTCGAAATCGCCAAAGAACTAGCCGGCCAAACCCCTCACCAAGGCGTTAACCCGGACGAAGTTGTCGCCATCGGCGCAGCCATCCAAGGCGGTGTTCTCCGTGGCGATGTCAAAGACGTCCTCCTTCTCGACGTCACCCCGCTCACGCTCTCCATCGAAACCGAAGGCTCACGTGCCACTCCGATGATTGAGCGCAACACCACTATCCCTGCGAAGAAGTCCCAAGTCTTCTCCACTGCGTCCGATAACCAACCCGCAGTTGATATCCGCATCTGCCAAGGTGAACGCCCTATGTTCATCGATAACAAATTGTTAGGAAACTTCAAACTCGACGGCATCGCAGCAGCTCGCCGCGGTGAGCCACAAATCGAAGTCACCTTTGATATCGATGCCAACGGTATCCTCCACGTTTCCGCCAAAGATAAACAATCCGGTAAAGAGCAGAAAATTTCTATCCAGGGTTCCTCCGGTCTCTCCAAAGACGAGATCGAAAAAGCCAAGCAAGATGCCGAAGCACACGCTGAAGAAGATCGCAAACGCGTCGAAAAAGTCGACACCGTCAACAAGGCAGAAAACCTCGCCTTCTCCGTCGAGAAACAACTCGGCGAACTTGGCGACAAAGCTCCAGCAGATCTGAAATCTTCTCTCGAAGAAAAAGTCAAAGCCGTCCGCGACGCCATCACCAGCGACGACGTCGATAAAATCAAATCCGCAACCGCCGATCTCGAAGGCCAACTCCAAGCCCTTGCCGCTGCCGCACAACAAGCCGGCGCATCCATGGGCGGAAACCCAGATGTCGAACCAGCTGAACCATCCGAATCCTCGGAGCCGAAAAAAGCAAAAGGCAAAGTCGTCGACGCCGAAGTCGTAGATTGATCCCGAACGTGGCGGCGGATTTCATCCGCCCAGCCAAAATATTAAAATCAAAACAAAATAAAAAAATAGGCATAGCGGATACAATCCGCGACCACACTAAAAAATTTCCACTACCATGAACACGGGCAGTGGCTTCTCAAACCAAACCAATAACTAAACGAATAAAGCATATGGCTAACATCAAACCACTCGGACAACGTGTCCTCGTTAAACGCCTCGAAGCAGATGCCGTCAGCGCTGGCGGAATCGTACTTCCAGACACCGCTAAAGAAAAACCCCAGGAAGCTGAAGTCCTAAGCATCGGCACCGGTGGCAAAGACGAAAATGGCAAAACCATCGATTTCTCCGTCAAAGTCGGCGATAAAGTCCTGATCTCCAAATACGGCGGAACCGAAGTCAAAGTCGACGGACAAGAAGTCCTCATCATCTCAGAATCCGACATCCTCGGAATTCTCAGCTAATTCTAACAAGATCTGACCTATCAGTCAGATCTGATCAATCAGACAAATCTAAAATAAAAAACAAGAACATGGCCAAACAATTAGTATTCGACGAAGCAGCACGCCAGGCACTCCTGCGCGGTGTTGAAAAACTCGCACGTGCCGTCAAGGCAACCCTCGGACCAGCAGGTCGTAACGTCATCCTCGACAAAAAATTCGGTTCCCCAACCATCACCAAAGATGGTGTGTCGGTTGCGAAAGAAATCGAGCTCGAGTGCCCTTACGAAAACATGGGAGCCCAACTCATCCGCGAAGTTTCTTCCAAAACTTCCGACATCGCCGGTGACGGAACCACCACCGCAACGGTTCTTGCCGAAGCCATCTACAAAGAAGGCCTTCGCAACGTGACCGCTGGCGCAAATCCAATCTCCCTTCAACGCGGTATCATGAAAGCCACCGAGGCTCTCGTCGCTGAATTGAAGAAAATCTCCAAAAAGGTTTCCGATACCAAAGAGATCGCCCAAGTCGCAACCGTCTCAGCCAACTGGGACAGCGAAATCGGCAACATCATCGCTGATGCCATGGACAAGGTCGGCAAAGACGGAACCATCACCGTTGAAGAAGCCAAAGGTATCGAAACCACCCTCGACGTAGTCGAAGGTATGCAGTTCGACAAAGGCTACCTCAGCCCCTACTTCGTTACCGATCCAGAGTCCATGGAAGCTTCTTTCGATAACGCGCTAATCCTCATCAACGAGAAAAAAATCAGCTCGCTCAAAGACATGCTTCCTCTTCTTGAGAAAGTTGCAAAATCCGGCAAACCACTCCTCATCATCGCTGAAGATGTTGAAGGTGAAGCCCTCGCAACTCTCGTGGTTAACAAACTCCGCGGCATCCTCAATATCGCTGCTGTCAAAGCACCTGGCTTCGGCGATCGTCGTAAAGCCATGCTCGAAGACATCGCTGTCCTCACCGGCGGCCGCGTGATCACCGAAGACCTCGGCATCAAACTCGAGTCCGTCGAAATCAGCGACCTCGGCCAAGCCAAACGCCTCACCATCAGCAAAGAATCCACCGTCATCGTTGAAGGCGGCGGTTCTTCCGATGCAATCACCGGACGCGTTAACCAAATCCGCAAACAAATCGAAGAAACTACCAGCGATTACGATCGTGAGAAACTCCAAGAGCGTCTCGCTAAACTCGCTGGCGGTGTCGCCGTCATCAACGTCGGTGCAGCTACCGAAACCGAGATGAAAGAGAAAAAAATGCGCGTTGAAGACGCCCTCCACGCCACTCGCGCAGCGGTCGAAGAAGGCATCGTTCCTGGCGGTGGCACTGCGCTCATCCGCGCTCAAGCCGCTCTCGGCGATCTCGGTCTTGTCGGCGATGAAGCCACTGGCGCAGGCATCGTGGCTCGTGCCGTCGAAGCTCCTCTTCGTCAGCTCGTTGCTAACGCAGGGCGCGAAGGCGCACTTGTTGTCGAAAAAGTCAAAAACGGCAAAGGTGGCGAAGGCTACAACGTCGCAACCGACAAATTCGAAGACCTTATCAAATCCGGTGTTGTCGACCCAACCAAGGTCACTCGCTCTGCCCTCCAGAACGCAGCTTCCATCTCCGGTCTACTCCTCACCACCGAAGCCCTCATCACCGATCTTCCTGAAAAGGAAGCAGCCGGTGCAGGCGGCCACGGCCATGACCACGGCGGCATGGGCGGTATGATGTAACGTGGCGGCGGATTTCATCCGCCAAGCCAAACACTTCACTAGCTGGGCAGTATCATCCTGCCCGGCTTTTTCTTTGTCAAAAAACTTCGACCTTTTCCCGCCATCGTTCATCCTCCCATCCATGAAACTCTTCGATCAAGTTCGCGAGATCAATCTCATTGAGAAAATCAACTCCCTACTCTCATGGGATCAAGAAACTTATCTGCCTGCAAATTCGGCAGATTACCGCGCCAAACAACTCGCCTATCTCGCCACTCTCGCCCACAAACTTTCCACTTCCAAATCTTACCTCAAAGCCCTTGCTAAAGCCGAAGCCAAGGATAAAGGCAAAAAGCCTATTCACTCCGCAAACCTCCGCGAGCTTCGTCGCATCTCCGATCGCGCCACGAAAATTCCCACGGAACTCGTCGCCCGTGAGTCATCAACCCAATCCGCCGCACACCACGCCTGGATCCACGCACGTAAACAATCCGACTTCTCGATTTTCTCCCCTCACCTCAAAGACATCGTCGACATCGCCCTTCAGAAAGCTGATCTCTGGGGATATTCCGATGAACCTTATAGCGCCCTGTTAGAAGGCTATGAACGAAAAACATCCACCCAAAGCATCGCGGATCTTTTCGATACCTTGCGTAATCGCCTTGCACCCATTTCTGCGGCAGCAGTTGAAAAATCAAAATCCCTCAAACCCGTCCTACCTTCCATCATCTTTCCGCTAAGCGCCCAACAAGATTTCAACTCAGTCGTCGCCGCTGAAATCGGTTTTGATTTCCGCGCAGGCCGTATCGACACCACCGCTCATCCATTTTGCACCGGCCTCGGCCCTCAGGATATCCGTATCACCACCCGCTACAATCTTCAGGATTTCACATCGTCCCTCTTCGGCATCATGCACGAAGTCGGCCACGCCCTCTACGAACAAGGACTCCCACAGGATGACTTCGGACTACCTTCCGGCACCGCTGTCTCTCTCGGCATCCACGAATCCCAATCCCGCCTCTGGGAAAACCAGGTCGGCCGCTCACCCGCGTTTTGGAAAAAATTCTACCCCATCGCCATCCAATACTTCCCGCAACTCGAGGAATTTTCGTTAGAAAAATTCATGCACTTCATCCATCGAACCGAACTCTCTGAAATCCGCGTCGAGGCTGATGAAGCCACTTACGATCTACACATCATCCTGCGTTTCCAAATCGAACGCATGCTTCTTAAAAAAGAAATCTCCGTCAAAGACGTTCCCGTAACATGGAACGAACTATTCAAAAAATCCTTCGGCTTCCTCCCCAAAGACGACGCCCATGGTTGCCTCCAAGATGTCCATTGGTCATTCGGCGGAATCGGCTACTTCCCGACTTACACGCTAGGCAACATCAATGCCGCTCAACTTTTCCAAACCGCCATTTCAGATCCGAAAATCAAATCCGCGAACGAGAATGCCAACTACGCACCCTTGCTAAAATGGTTACGTGAAAACGTCCATCAACACGGATCCACTCACGATCCTGTGGATCTCATGAAGATGGCAACTGGACGCGCACCGGATACCAGCGATTACCTGAAACATCTCTCCACTCGTTATATCTAACAATTCACTCATTATGTTTATCGTTATCGAAGGAATAGATGGTACAGGGAAATCCACCCAATCCAAGCGCCTCGCTGAGCATTTTAGAGCTCTGGGCAAAACAGTCACCCTATCCCGCGAACCCACCGATGGACCATGGGGAACTCTACTGCGAAAATCCGCGGAAACCGGCAGACTGGCACCCAATGAAGAACTCCAAGCGTTCTACAACGATCGCATACAACACGTTGAAGAACTCATCAAACCTTCCCTCGCCGCAGGACATGTCGTGATCTTGGATCGCTACTACTTCTCCACGATGGCCTACCAAGGTGCGCGTGGTTTCGATCCCGTCCAAATTCGAAAAGACAACGAAGCCTTTGCTCCCATTCCCGATCTTCTGCTCATCCTCGATCTCGATGTCGATACCGCACTGACTCGCATCGGCTCACGAGGCGATAACGCAAACGAATTCGAACAACGCAACAGTCTCAACCGTTGCAGAGAAATTTTTCTATCATTGAAAGATGAACCCTTCGCCAAACTCATCGACGCGAACGGAAGCACGGATGATGTCACCAAAAGCATACTCCAAGCCGTTTCCTAACAATTCACAACCATCTCTTCATGATACCTCGCCGTTACGCCAGCATCTTATGCGCCTCCATCGTAGGCGGATTGGCTTGTTGGCTAACCCCGGGAACCGCCGTTGAACGCTACGCTTTTCTCTTCACAACCATCCCCTTCACTGGAACTCAATCCACCATCGATGGTAACGGCTCACCCGAAAAACCCTACGCCCACAAAACATCCAAACAGCTCGATTTCAAAAAAATCAGCCAACCCATCGACATCACCATCACCGATGATCCGAACCAAATCTTCCAATCCTCCCCGCCTTCCCCTGTCGATTACGCCATCATTCTCAAAAATCTAACCCGACTTCATCAGGACTCCATCGCGATTGGAACCCCGCTAACATGGACCGAAACCGAAGCTATTCCTCTGGCTACTTTGGATCAACAGCTAGATACGATTCCAAACCTCATTACCGCCGCTCCATTATCCAGAGGCTCAGTGCCATCTCCCATCCCTCCTGCATTTCGCCGCGCTTCTATTCCTCTCTCTCAACTCCACGGTAACACCGCTCTCGTCCCCATCGTAAACCGAATCCCCATTCCTGATGTCCTGTTAGGAAATAAAAGTTCATTTGCAGGATTCACAGCACTCGAATCCGAACCCGATCAGAATTCCTACCCTCTCATCGCCATCTGGGATGATCGCGTGGTTCTATCTTTTCATCTTCTTGCCGCACTCAACCATCTAAACATCCCCCCGTCCTCCATCCAAATCCATATCGGTCGCCACATCCATCTCGGAAAAAAATCTTACTACATCCCCATCGACAATTACGGCCGACTCAGCCTTTACCCTGAGCCCTTCAAAACCATCAAAACCATCCCGCTACCTTTTGAGAATTTAGTCGATGCAACAGATGACACATTTCATAAAAACACTTTCAAACCCATCGTCATTCGCAACACCCACTCCGCACAAGATCTTCCTGCGATCGAATATTCCAACTCACTTATCCAAACCATCACCCTTTTCGCTAACTCATCTAACGGATTTTCCATCAAATATTATTCCACCCTCACCAAAGACATCGAAATCCTTTTCATAGCCGCCATGCTTTGCTTGACTTTCGGCATCCAAAACTTCTGCCCCGGTCGAGACGCACGCATGCCACTGCTCGCATTGAGCGCTGTCACTTTCGTCCTCCATTTCCTCATCGTCCATCTCACCGCTACCTGGATCCCCACTCTTCCAATCCTAGCATCGCTCGCCGTCGCGATCTTTTTCACCCGTCGTAAAACCAATCAATACCGCCGCGGACGATTCCATTTACCCTGGTAAAATCATTGTTGTCTTGTGCCTTCTGTCTCATAGTCTTTCGTCTCCAGCCATGAATCCCGCCGAAAAAGCCGACGCCCTGATCGAAGCCCTACCCTACCTCCAGGCCTTTCGCTCGAAAACCATTCTAATCAAAATGGGCGGTTCCGCGATGGAAGATCCCGAACTCGTCGCCAACGTCATGCGCGACATCACGTTCCTAGAAGTCGCCGGCATCAATCCCGTCGTCGTGCACGGTGGAGGAAAAGCGATCTCCGCTGCGATGGAACAATCCGGCATTGAAGCGAAATTCATCAACGGCCTCCGCTACACTAGCGAGGAAGCTATCGACATCGTCGCTCGCGTCCTTTCTAACGAAATCAATCCCAGCCTCGTCCGCATGATCCGCGACTTCGGCGGCAAAGCCATCGGCATTCCCGGAACCGACATCTTCCTCGGCGAGAAAATTAAATCTTACGACAAAGACGGCAAACCTGTCGACCTCGGCCGCGTGGGCGAAGTGATCGGCTGCCAACTCGATAACATGGATACCGCCCACAAAGCCGGTATCGTTCCGGTTATTTCGCCTTTGGCTTCCGAAATCGCAACCGGCAAGGCCCTCAACATTAATGCCGACCTCGCCGCCGCAGCTCTCGCGAAAGATTTGCGTGTATCAAAACTCGTTTATCTCTCAGACGTCCCAGGCCTGCTGATGAATCCCAAAGATCCTTCCTCGCTCATCCAATCCATCAACGTCGAAACCGCCAACGCCCTCATCGCAGACGGCACGATCTCCGGCGGAATGATTCCTAAAATTCATTCCGCTATCGACGCTCTCAAAGCTGGCGTTCGCAAAGTGCACTTTGTCGATGGCAGACTTCCTCACGCTCTTCTGTTAGAAATCTTCACCGATGGTGGTATCGGCACTGAGGTGACATTGTAGTCGTGGCGGCGGATTTCATCCGCCATGCCCCTTATTAAACTCGTGTTTCCCTGAGGAACATTTTCTTCCGATCACGCATCTGCAAGATGACAACTGCCATTACGGAAAAAATAAACAGCATCAATGAAAGTATAAGCCCCTCAAATAAGGTGATCAGATAAATTTCCATAAATCCGGGCTGTATCAAAACTTCATCTTTGGTATTTTTACCGTCGATCATATTACGCAAATCGGTCTCATGACCAAGAATCCCATAAATGCGATCGACGATACCTGTTGCAAGATTGCCACACCAAAAATCTGGAGTATAAAGCAAAAATATTCCCGTAGGCACCGCCAGAGTCGTAATGATGGAACAGATCATTCTTAAAATGAGACCGACCCTTAAAGCCCTAGATAACAAAGTATCTTTCCGCGTTAACGGCCCGGGCAAAGACGTCAACACCGAGTAGCCGATCACAAATGTCGCAATCGCAGCCAGCATCGCCAAATGAGCCGTTGGGTTTGCAGCCTGCTTAAGCCAAACCATCACAATCAGATAACTGGGCAATGCGCTAATCACGCAATGGAGAGCCCAAAATTTCAATTTTCCCTTAAAAACATCTATAAACCCCAGTCCGTCCATACCGACATCCTGAGATTTTAGCTGATCTGGGTCAATCCCCCCTTCAGCAAACTCTTGCCCCAAAGGCTCCTCTCCGCTATCCCCTTGCCCGCCCATGAACGAGCAAATCGCCAACATCCAATCTTCCGCCCTCGAATTGATCGCCGCCGCCAATGATGCGCGCGCTCTCGATGATGCCCGTGTCGCCGTTCTCGGTAAAAAAGGCACCCTCACCCTTGCAGGCGCTTTGATCAAAGATGTCCCCAACGAGGAAAAGGCGGCCTTCGGTCAATCTCTCAACACCGCTCGCACCGCAATCACTTCCGCACTCGAAACCAAACAAGCCGCCATCCAGGAAATCGCCGACCGCTCAGCACTCTTGGGTATCGATCTCACTCTTCCTGCCCGCTCCCTTTCCACAGGCGCTCTTCATCCCCTCACGCTGATTCGTGATGAGGCGATCCAAATTCTCCGCCGCATGGGCTTCGCCCTCGCTGATGGCCCTGAAATCGAAGACGAATACCATTGCTTCGATGCCCTCAACACTCCCGCCGATCACCCCGCGCGAAACGAAAAAGATACGTTCTATTTCAACTCCGGTAAACTTCTCCGCACTCACACCTCCAGCGTCCAAATCCGAACGATGGAAAAATCCACTCCCCCTATCCGCATCATCGCACCTGGCTCTGCCTATCGTCGTGATGAAATCGATGCCACTCACCTTTCGGTCTTCAACCAACTCGAAGGCCTCTTCGTGGATACCGATGTCACCCTTCCCGATCTAAAAGGCACTCTTGAATATTTCTTCCGTGAAATGTTCGGCACCTCCACCGAAGTTCGTTTCCGCCCACACTTCTTCCCCTTCACCGAGCCATCGTTTGAGATCGATGTGAAACTCCAAGTGAAAGGCCAAGAGCCACGTTGGATCGAAGTCGCCGGCTGCGGCATGGTCGACCCCGCCGTTTTCGAATCTATCAACGCCACCCGCAAAGACAATGCTCTCGATCCTAAAAAAATCACCGGCTTCGCCTTCGGCATGGGCTTAGACCGCCTCGCCATGATCCGCTGGGGCATCAAGGACATCCGCCTCCTCATCGAAAACGACACCCGCTTCCTCAAACAGTTTGCTTAACATCGTGATCGAAGATTGATGATCGAAGATTGAAGATAGAAAACGATGAATTCGGAACAGTTTGGATATAAAAAGTTAAGAATCTGGCAAGACGCTAGAGATTTGACGATTTCGATTCATCAAATGACTCTTAAACATATTCCCAAATTTGAGATGTATGAAGAAGGTTCACAAATACGCCGTAGTATTAAATCCGTAAAATCGAACATTGTTGAAGGATTTGGACGCCGCCGCCACAAGGCTGAATACATACGATTTCTGGACTTCTCTTACGCATCAGCGCTCGAAACACTTGATCATCTTGAAACCCTTCACGAGACCGAATCTCTTACTAATACAGAACTTTTCTCTTCTCTTAGCGAGCAACTAACACATCTCTCACGCTCTATCTTCCAGTTCACCAAAGGTGTAAATCTCTACCACAACGAAGATCGTGCTTAATGCATTTTCTTCCATCCACAATCCTCAATCTCCAATCCTCTATCTAGACCCTAAGACTATGAATATTTCGCTCAACTGGCTCTCCTCACACGTGGATCTAAACGGAAAGGCTATCCCTGAAATCTCCGATCTCTTCACCTTCGCGGGCGTTGAGGTTGAAGGCATCGTTACCAAAGGCATTGCCTCCGATAAAATCGTGGTCGCGCAAATCAAAGAAGCCGTTCAGCACCCGGATGCAGACAAACTCAAAGTCACCCAAGTCGATGCAGGCGAAGGCCAACTCCGCCAAATCGTTTGCGGAGCGAAAAATTACAAAGTCGGAGATAAAGTTCCTTGCTGCCTTCCTGGCGCACAACTTCCCGCAGGCTTCACCATCGGTGAAACCAAAATGCGTGGAGTCGAATCCAAAGGCATGCTCGCCGCCGCTGAAGAAATCGGACTCCCAAAAGGCGAAGACGGCCTGCTTATTTTACCCGAAGATTCTCCGATCGGAGTGCCTGTAAAAACTCTGTTCGATTCCGACACTCTGTTAGAACTCGAAGTCACACCCAACCGCCCCGATCTCCTCTCCCACGCCGGTATGGCGCGTGAGCTCGCAACCTTGCTCAAAACTCCTCTCATCAAAGGGAGCGCGGGCGTCTCGCCCGCATCCACAACACCCGCTCCTTCGACCTTCATCAAACTCGAAGCCACCGCCGCTTGCCCGTTCTACGCCGCAACCCGCATCGACAATGTCACGGTCACCGAAAGCCCAGAATGGCTCAAGCAACGCCTCACATCGATCGGCCTACGCCCTATCAATAACATCGTCGATATCACCAACTACGTCCTTCACGAAACTGGACAACCTTTACACGCCTTCGACGCCGCGAAAGTCTCTGGAGCCATCGTCATCCGCCAAGCGAAAGACGGCGAATCTTTCAAAGCCCTAGACGAATCCGAACACGTTCTAACAACTGAGAATCTCCTCATCTCTGACGAATCCGGTGCCGCCCTCGCCCTCGCCGGTGTGATGGGTGGACTCGATAGCGGCGTTACTGAATCCACCACTTCCATCATTCTCGAGTCAGCCTACTTCACTCCATCAGGCATACGCCGCACCTCGCGCCGTACCGCACTTTCATCAGATTCCTCCTATCGCTACGAACGTGGAATCGATCCACAAGGCGTTCTCCCAGCCGCCGCTTTAGCCATCAGCCTACTGGAGAGCCGTTCTCCAAACGGCTGCCTCACCCAATCCGCAGGCACACTCCCTCCAGCACCCGCTCCCGTTTCCCTTGATCTCGACAGACTACATCATCTGTTAGGTAACTCCATTTCCACGGAAGCGGCAGAAGAAATCCTCACCCGCCTTGGCCTCACCAAACAAGCCGATGGCACATGGCTCATCCCATCGTTCCGCCAAGACATCACCCGCCACATCGATCTCGCAGAGGAAATCACCCGCGTCCACGGCCTCGCGAATGTGCCATCCCGTTTCCGCGCCACTCTCGTTCCTACCAGTGAAGTCGATGCAGCATACGATGCGGATATGATCCTGCGTCGCCGCCTCGCATCGCTCGGCCTTTACGAGTCTCAAACCATCAAGCTTATTTCCGAAGCGCAGCTCCCAGACATCCTTCCACTCCGCCCGCTCCAAGAGGGCGACCTCATTCGCGTCAAATCCCCTCTCAGCGAGGACCACGCGATCATGCGCCCATCCATTGTTCCTGGCCTGGTGGCATCCGCCGAACGCAATGCCCGCCAACAAGCGAAATCGATTCGCCTGTTCGAAATGGGTCGCGTCTTCCGCAACGCCGGTGGCGGCAAAGCCGTCGATCAGGAAAGCGATAGCCTCGCCATTCTCATTTCAGGAAATGCCGATCCCGCTTCATGGTCTAACAAAGACCGCGCCGCTGATCTTTACGATGCCAAAGCCATCCTCTCCGCCCTGCTTCCAAATCAAACGATTTCACTCAAACCCAAAGACCGCGAAAATTTCGCACTCGGTGCAGAAATCAAAGCAGGTGATCAAACCATCGGTGTCTTCGCCAGACTCCTTCCATCCCGCGAACGCACTTTGGATTTCACATCCCCGGTTTTCGTCGCAGAACTCGATCTGGCAAAACTTCGCAAACTCATCTCCGCGAAATCTCAGGTCGATGATCTCCCGCAATTTCCTGGCTCCACTCGCGATGCAGCGATGGAACTTTCCATCAGCACTCCGAACGCCGACATCGAAGCGATTCTTGAAAAAGCCAATGAGCCCCTGCTCATTTCCTACGAATGCTTCGATCTCTTCACCGATCCATCAGGTCAAAAAATCGCCGCAGATCGCAAATCCATCGCTTACCGCTTCAACTACCGCGCCGCAGATCGCACCCTAAAAGCCAATGAAGTGGATGCAGCACATCAGAATATCCTGAAACTCCTATCAAGTATCCAAGGGCTGATATTTCGTTAACCTCGTGGCGGCGGATTGTATCCGCC
>JAJTHK010000020.1 GCA_021298895.1 Luteolibacter sp. | reverse complement strand
GAAGTCCCGTCAACCCCACTCTGCAGGCAGAAAAATCACCAAAATTGCCCGAAATCGTGGACGATTTCCCGAATCTGAGAGTTCAGTTCGGAAAAATTCACTCTTCACTATTCAGCATTCACTCTTCAGACTCCAACCATGCGCAACGCTACACCTCTCATCCTAGTCATCTTTATCGCTGGCCTCGCTGGCTTCCTCAGCCTCAGAGGAGTCCCCTCAAAAGTTGAACACATCAACGTTCCAGTCGCCCCAGTAGTCGCGTGTCCTGCAAAAAAATCAGACATCCCAGCCGATCCAGCCATCGTCTCCGAAACCATGGAAAACGGAATGCGCTACATTATCCTTCCAAACAGCGAGCCACCACAACGCCTCTCCATGCGCCTGCACATCGCTGCCGGTTCCTTGAAAGAACAAGAAGACCAAAAAGGCGTCGCCCATTTCCTCGAACACATGGTCTTTAACGGCACCAAAAATTTCGAAAATGCCAATCAACTCATCCGTGAAATGCAATCACGCGGCATCGCATTCGGCGCCGGAGTCAATGCCTACACCTCGTTCGATGAGACGGTTTATATGTTAGATCTACCCGATCTGAAATCCAACAACCTAGATCTCACTTTCAGTATCATGCGTGACTTCGCTGATGGCGCACTCCTTTCCGAAAAAGAAATCGATGAAGAACGTGGCGTCATCCTCTCCGAGAAAAGTGCGCGCGATACAGTTGGCTACCGGATTCAGAAAAAACAATTCGAAGCCCTGCTTCCGGATTCCATCATTCCAAAACGTTTCCCTATCGGCGAAGAAGAGATCATTAAAAATGCCAAACGCGAACGCTTCGCTGATTTCTATCAACGCTACTACACTCCGAATCGAATGACCTTTGTCATCGTCGGCGACATAGACCCCGGCGAAATTGAAGAACGTATCAAGTCCACTTTCGGATCGATGACCAATTCAAATCTCCCTGACCTAGCTCCAGAAATCGGCAAAGCCACCATTCCACAAGGTCTCGTCACACACACATTCAGCGATCCTGAAATCGACTCCACTGACATCTCTCTTCTCCTCGTCCGTCCGTTCGAGTTTAAGACAGACACCAAAGAGTCTCGCGCCGCAGAATTCCCTCTGGATATCGCCAGCGCGATCATGGGCCGCCGCTTCGAACGTCTTTCTAAAATCGAAAACTCCCCCATCGCCGCTGGCGAAGCGGGTAAATTCAATCTCTTCAATCATCTAGAACTCGGATCGATTTCCGTAACCGCAGCCGATGATCGCTGGCAAGAAGCGACAACTATCCTAGAACAAGAATTCCGGCGCGCGCTCACCCACGGTTTCACCGAAGCCGAACTCAACGAGGCGAAAGCCAACCTACTGAATGCCTATCAAGAAGCCGTAAAACGCAGAGCGACGCGAAAATCCGAAATGCTCGCCACCGCAATCATCTCCACCATCGGCGATCAAAAGGTTTTCACCACACCGGAGATCAGCTTGGAAATCGCAACCAACGCTCTCAATCAAATCACTCTTGAAAACGTTCAGAAAGCTTTCGTGGAATTCTGGAAAGCTCCTGGCTATCACCTTCTACTTACCACCAAAACCAGCACTCCAGAAACCCAAGGAGAGCTCACTTCCATATACCAAAAATCCACCGAAACCGCTGTCGAACCTCCTTCTGCTAGAATCATCGCACCCTTCGCCTACACCAACTTGGGCACTCCCGGTGAAATCGAAAAAACCTCCACAGTCGAAGACCTCGGAATCACACAAATCACTTTTTCTAACAATGTTCGGGTAAACCTCAAAGCCACCGATTTTGAAAAAAACCGAATTCTTATCATGGCACGCATCGGCAACGGCCAACTTTCCCAACCCGCCGATAAACCCCTGTTGGATGCCGTCGCATCCGCCGTATTCGATGGCGGTGGTCTAGGAAAACATTCCAATGACGAACTCGCAGAAATTCTAGCAGGTCGCAATGTATCTTCCTCTCTGAGCATCACTGAAGACGCATTCATCCTTTCCGGATCAACCACCCCAGAAGACCAACTCCTCCAGCTTCAACTCATGGTCGCATCCATCACCGACCCTGGCTACCGCCCCGAAGGTCTCTGGCAGTTCCAAAAAAACATCCCGGTGATTTTCCAAAACCTCAAACACACCACCGCCGGCCCTGAACAAGAAATGCAATCTTGGCTCCATGGCGGAGACTCCCGCTACTCGATGCCTTCCCAAACCAAGCTTTCAAACTACACGATCGACGACGTCGCAAACTGGCTCTCAAATGAATTCCAAGAAGGCTATATCGAAATCTCCATCGTCGGCGATTTCAATCCAGAAACGATCACGCAGGATCTCCTTAAAACCTTCGGCACGCTCACAGATCGCGATCTCAAACCCGCCACTCAAACTGTTCACAAGCGCTCAGTCAAATTTCCAAAACCACCCACGGAAAAAAACCTGACATACGAATCCAAGATTCCTCAGGCAGTCGCCACCGCCATTTGGAAAACTGATGGCCTACGCAACAACACCAAAGAATCTCGTCGCTTGAAAGTTCTCTCTGACATTTTCGGCGATCGCCTCCGTGAAGAAATTCGCGAAAAACTCGGAGCTTCCTACTCCCCAGATGCGGGTGCCTTGGGTTCTGATGCACTCGAGGGCTTCGGCTACCTCATCGGCCAATCCATTGGCAAACCTGAGGACATCCCTTTATTGCTCAACACCATGAACAAGATCGCCAGCGACCTTGCAAAAAAAGGCGCTACTCAAGACGAACTCGACCGTTCACTCGCTCCCATCGTTTCTACTCTAGAAAAATCCCTCCGCGATAACACCTACTGGCTGTCCACTGTGCTTTCACAATCCCAGAACGATCCAAAGCGCCTCGACCTCGCTCGTGAACGCGACAAGGACTACCGCTCCATCACTCTCACCGAAATCAATGCCCTAGCAAAAAAATACTTCCCCAGCTCCAACCTCCACAAAATCTCGATCGCTCCGAAGTAAGAATCAATCTGTTCCTGGTTCTTGGTTCCTAGTTCTTAGTTGAAATCTCTACTCTTCAATTTCACTCCTCACTATTCAGAATTCACTCTTCAATTCCCTCTTCCTTGAAGTTTAGAGTTTAAAATTTAAAGTTTAACCACAATGCTCCGTCTCCCATTTAGAAACAAAGTCTGGCGCGGCGCAGCTGGTGAATTCGCCGGCTCGGGAACAGGTGCATCGATGGATTTCCAAGACCATCGCTCCTACTCGCCTGGCGACGATCCTCGCCACATCAACTGGCAAGCATACGCCCGCACCGGACAAGTCACCATGAAACTATTCCGCGAGGAAATCCGACCCGTGGTCGATATCATCTTCGATGCCTCACCCTCCATGTTTTTCGATCCCGAAAAGAAAAAACGTAGCACCGAATTACTCGAATTCCTAACAGAATCATCGATCAAAGAAGGCGCCTCCGTACGCATCCATGCCATCTTCAGCGATGCGCAAACCATCATCGATCCCATGCTCATCCATACCGATCGCTGGATGAAAACCATCGAAGCCCTCGCTCCCACTAACCCCGCTCTCGCTCCTGATCTCCAACGCATCCCTCTTCGCAGCAACTCACTCCGCGTTTTTATTTCCGATCTACTTTTTCAAGCCGATCCCACACCTTACTTCCGCACTCTTTCACAAAAGCAAGGAACTCCTATCGTCTTCAGCCCTTACACTAAATCTGAAGCCGATCCGGATTGGTCAGGAAACTACGATTTCATCGATGCCGAACTCAATACCCGCCACCCTCACCGCATCGAACCCGCAACTCTGCGTCGCTTCAAAGAATCCTACACCAACCATTTCAATCTCTGGAAAGAAGCGGCCATCCGCCACCAAACCCCCCTCGCCCGCATCCCCTGCGAAATCGACCTAGTCCCTGCCCTTTACGAAAATGCCCTACCCGTCAAAGCCCTCGAAATGAGCCAGTAAAAAAAGGAACCGAGATTTCCAATCGCGACCTCGTGAGCGAAATACTCTCGGCTAACGCAACCGGTTACAGTCGCGATTAAAAATCGCAGTTCCTTTTCCCATCCATCAACAACAGATTTTCACATGACAAGCCAAGGTAATGGGTTAACCTGAAACTGTGCATGTTCTTATCAGCGGAGCCAACGGCTACATCGGATTAAGGCTGATCCGGGCTTTGCTGGATGCCAACCATGAGGTCACGGCCGTCGTTCGAGACACTCGGCGCTTTCCTATAAGCCATTTCGTAGAAAACGAAACTCGGCTGCATATCGTTGAGGCTGACTTTCTCGATGCAGCGAGTTTGGATTCCCTTCCTCGCTCTGTGGATGCAGCCTATTACCTTATCCACTCGATGGGCTCCGGCGGCTACTTCACCCAAAAGGAAAAACAATGCGCAACCCATTTCTCCGAAGCAGCGAAGGCGCGCGGATGGAAACGGATCATTTACCTCGGAGGTCTCGCAGCGGACGAAGGCCCGCTTTCCGAACACCTCTCCTCGCGCCGCAGAGTGGAGGAAATCCTGAGCGAATGCGGAGTTCCACTTACGGTACTGCGGGCATCCATCATTGTCGGCTCCGGATCGGCATCGTTTGAAATCATCCGCGATCTCGCCGAGAAATTACCCATCCTTGTCACCCCTCGCTGGGTTCATACTCATTGCCAGCCCATCGCCATCCGCAATGTATTAGATTATCTAACAGAAATTTTGAACCATCCGGAAACAGCGAATGTTTCCTACGACATCGGCGGACCCGAGGTCATGAGTTATCTCGACCTAATCAAAGGCTACTGCGAGGTGCGCGGCCTGCGGCGTTTATTTCTCCCCACACGCTTGCTAAGCCCAAGGCTATCTTCTGGCTGGTTATGTCTACTCACGTCTACCTCATTTCCACTCGCACGTAGCTTAGTAGACTCACTCACCCATGAAACTGTCTGCCAAAACCTCAAGATCCGCGAAATCATTCCACTGGATTTACTGAGTTACCGGGAAGCGGTCACTCGGGCACTGGCGCGAATCGCCCAAAATCATGTGCCATCAAGCTGGATCAGCTCGCTCGCGGCTGGTACGCTCTCGCCGCGTTTGTTCGATGCTATCCAGGTGCCAGAACACGGTGTTCTAACAGATTCTCAGATAATACCGCTGACCGCAACCCGTGAACAGGTCATTTCACGCATCTGGTCCATTGGCGGCCATGCCGGTTGGCCTTCCATGAACTGGGCGTGGGGCTTGCGCGGATTCGCAGACAAACTCGCTGGTGGCATCGGCATCAGGCGTGGGCGGCGGCATCCCGAAGAATTACAAGCCGGAGACGTGTTAGATTTCTGGCGTGTCCTT
Organism: Luteolibacter sp.; assembly: GCA_021298895.1. Taxonomy (GTDB): domain Bacteria; phylum Verrucomicrobiota; class Verrucomicrobiia; order Verrucomicrobiales; family Akkermansiaceae; genus Luteolibacter. The sequence continues at coordinate 15,216 of JAJTHK010000020.1, read as the reverse complement.
CTCGCAGACCGGCCACCAGGCCGACTCATCCTCTACGCGGAAATGAAACTTCCCGGAGAGGCATGGCTTGAGTTCGCCATCAAGGAGCTGCCAGACGGTAGCCAATCGCTCAGACAAACCGCCACCTTCCGCCCACAAGGCCTGTTAGGACGTCTTTATTGGTATGTCTGCCTACCCTTCCATTGGCTGCTTTTTCCCCGCATGGCCCGCAAGCTTGCGGGTAAAAGTTGTTAGTTCTCTGTTCCTAGTTCTCATTTAAGCTCAATCTAGCCTTTCCTAAACCAAGAACTGATCAATAAAGACGACATCGACAAACTCAACCGCGGCCAACCGAGCAAATCAGGGATCGCCAGCCGCCGCATCGGTCACCGACTCACAAAAAAGAGAGGTTGTTTTTCGAATCGGCACAGCGCCAAGGTTTCCTAAAATCCCAGTCATTGGATCAAGCTCAAACATCCTCAAGATTTACAAACTCTAGTGCCAAGCCAAACGGCGCCTATGCATTATCAAAGGCGGGCGGGAATCTTGATCGATCAACCGTTTTTCAAATTTTCCAACCACTTTTCTGGAACTCCGTTGGCTGCGCCAAGTAACGAACCGACCACTGCCCCACGGTGGCAGTTATCACCTCCCACCATGGCATTGGCGATGATTCCGGTATCGAAGTCATCGTGATATTTCCATGCGAGGTAGAGCGAGGCCGGCATGGATTCGGCAATGTAACAAGCGGGACTGAAGCGCTGCCCGATGATATGGGTATCGGGCTGTGATGTCCAATTTTCCGCTTTGTTTCCCGAAATCCAATCCCCCGCCTCACGGCGAATGGATTCACGCAGGGAGAAACCTTCGCGAATTCGAAACAGCAACCGCGCGAGGGTGTCCGCGGCACGAAGCACATTCGCATGCGCATGCGTCAGACCGACGTGTTCTTTCACGGCGGCACGAAGTTCGGTTAGATCCGCCCCGTGCATGACGTAGCAGAGAGCTGGCACCTGCGCGAGACCGCCGATATGCTCGTCTTGGATCGCACATTTTCGTGGAGGTTTACCCATCGCATAACGGGTGAAGAATCCCCGATGATACTCCTCAAGATAAGTATCGCGGTGGTTGCCGGGTGTGAGCATGAAATCGATGTAATGCTCAAGCCACACATCCGGATCGTAGCCTCCGGTTTTTTCCGACAAGTGCACGAGTTCGGCAGCCAGTTTGAAGTTCAAAGTATTTTCCCCAGCTTGGAGAAACTGGTGGTAATGAATCCCACGCTGCCCCCAATAAATCGCTTGGTCGTGTAATATCTCACCCTTCTCGTTGGGAGCCGTGTATTGAGATCGCCACAGAATCGAGCCCGTGTGAGGGTTCTTCGGCGCCAGATAACCCGTGATCTCACCGTATTCCGCGCGCAGGGCATCCCGATCGTAATACCAATGAACCGGCATGGATACCGCATCCGCAACCCGTGAACCGATATAAGCGTTTTGAAATAGGGTTATTCTCATAAATGATAAGGTCTGACAAAGCCCTTAAGTATAAACACAAAACGATTTTGGGACACAAAAAATCCCGAGGTTTAAAGAACCTCAGGACTTCTTATTCCATAAAGGAAAGTGCTCGAAAGAGGACTCGAACCTCCACAGGTTTCCCTACTAGATCCTTAGTCTAGCGCGTCTACCAATTCCGCCATCCGAGCTTTCCCGTTTGGGTGGGCGCAGGAAATAGGATGCACGCCGCAGGTTTGCAAGTGAATCTTTGAAAAAAATGCAGGATATCCTTTTGCCAGAGGGCAGCCTGATTCGTGACAAATCCTTACTCATATTGGAAATTTACCGCATATGAGCGCAGATGGACACGGATAAGATCCTTTTTGTGGAGCCCTCATTTAGTTATTATCGCCAACCACATAAGACGCCAGAGGTTGATTAAATGTCTTATACTAAGGTCTTCATCTGCGTTCATTTGATCCCGACCTCCAGCGTGACTCTGCGGGCACCCGCTTAGCGAGCGTCTATGTCGCTCCGCTCCATTGCAGTTAAATTCTTTGTTTTCCCCAATAAGGAATCTATGTTTTCCCTGCCCTGAAAATCCCATTGTCACGATGCGAGTTAAAGACTAATTTTCTTATCCTAGCGTAACCGCTTCATGCCCAGACATGCGTCATATCTTTATCAAGCAATGAGAGGCCTCCTATGCTTCTCATTCTTTTTCGCGGCTACCTCGCAAGGATTTACCCAAGGCGATAAAAACAATTCTTGGACCGTTACCAAGCATGAGGGCAAAGACTACCTCTCGATCAAGGATGTCCAACGTTTCTACAAGTTCACCCGCCTAAGCCGCACTGGTAATACGCTTGTTTTAGAGAACTCCAAGATTGAAATGAAACTCACCGTGGGCGGCAACGAATGTCTCATGAATAACGTTAAATTCGTGTTCTCAGATCCCGTGATCACCTCTGGAAACGAGGTTTATATCTCCCGTATCGATCTTGCCAAACTTATCGATCCTGTCCTTCGCCCCAGCTTCATCAAAAACGCCGGAAATTTCCGCACGGTCATCCTCGATGCCGGCCACGGAGGAAAAGACCCAGGCGCAACCAACCCCATTGGCACCGAAGCAAAATACAATTTGATCCTCGCTAAAAAACTCAAAGCCTTGCTCGAAGCAAAAGGTTATAAAGTGATCATGGTGCGCGAGACCGATCGCTTCTATACCCTCGAAGAACGGGTAGAAATTGCCAATAAAGTAGCCGAAGAAGCCATTTTCATCAGTTTGCATTTCAACTCCGGAGGCAAGGCAGCTCGGGGAATTGAAACCTTCACCCTTTCTCCTCCCGGTGTATCCCATTACGAAAGTGACCTGAAAGCCAGCGATGGCATCGCAAGAGCTGGCAACGAAAACGATTCCGCAAACATCGCCCTCGCCACCGCGATTCACGGTTCGGTTCTCGGCCGGCTGGGTGAAAATACATTCGACCGCGGTATCAAGCGCGCACGGTTCAGCGTGCTCTCTGGAGTCAAACATCCCGCTGTTCTATTTGAAGGTGGCTTCATGAGCCACCCACGTGACGCTCGATTGATTGCACACGAAACCTACCAAAACGCGGTGGCCGCTGGCATCCTCGATGCAATCAATCGCTACCGCTTCGCCGTTAGCGAAAAAAAGGATGCCGCACCGCAATAGGCCATATAAGTCCTATACGACCTATTGTTTAGATTTGCTCTGCCCACCTAAGCCCCTGCATAATCCCCTGCAGTAAACGCATGCTCACCCTCCTCAAAATTCGTAATCTCGCACTCGTTGACGAACTCGCTTGGGAACTCGGCTCGGGTTTGATCTCTGTCACGGGTGAAACGGGCGCTGGTAAATCCGTTATCGTCGGCGCTCTGAAAATGATCCTCGGCGAACGTGCCGATAAAAATCTCATCCGTACCGGCGAGGACACCTGCACCATCGAATCCGTATTCGATCTTGCCGACACATCTGAAATCAATGCCATTCTCGAAGAAGGCGGACTCCCTCCCTGTGACGACACCCAGATCATCATTCGTCGCTCCATCGGCACCAGCACCAACCGCCAGTTCATCAACGACTCACCCGTCACGATCACTCTCCTTAAAAAAATCGGCGAACATCTCGTCGATCTCCACGGTCCGCACGATCATCAATCTCTTCTCTCCCAAGAGCGCCAACTCGCGATGCTCGATGCCTACGCGACCACCGATTCCATTCTCACCGAATACCGCTCCGCATACCGCAACTGGCGGGAAAAATCCCAAGAGTTAGAGGAAATCCAAAACGCCGAGAATGCATCGGAGCAAGAACTCGAACTTCTCCGTTATCAACTCGATGAAATCCAATCCGCCAAGCTCACTCCTGCAGATGGCGATGAGCTCCAGGAAAGATATCACCGCTCTTCCAACTCCACCCGCTTGGTCGAACTCGCCGCACAAGCGATCACCACCCTCTCCGGCGAAGACGGCATCCTTTCCCGCGTTTCCGATCTCCAACGTCTCATTCGCGATCTCGAAAAATACGATCCATCCATCGCAGATAAAGTTTCCTCCCTCGAAACCACATCCATCGAACTCCAGGATCTCGAAGCAACTCTAACAGATTATGCGGAGGAACTGGACATCGATCCCTCAGAAGCCGCTTCCATCGAAGAACGCGTCAATCTCGTCGAATCCCTGAGACGCAAATACGGCCCAAGCATCGATGAAATCTTGTCTCGCCAAGAAACGCTTTCTAACCGTTTGGACAACATCGACAATCGCACCGAGAAAATCGAAGCCCTGACTCTCGCTCTCGCTGAAACCAGAAAAGAACTGGAAGCCATCGCCAAAAAACTCAGCGCGGCTCGAAAAAAATCCGCACCGAAACTCGCGCAGGACATCGCCTCACAGCTCAAAGAACTCGGCTTCAAGCAATCCTCTTTCGAGATCGAACTCCTACCGCTCAAAGATCCCTCACTCCACGGCTTGGAATCCTGCAACTTCCTCTTCGGCCCCAACCCCGGCGAGCCTTTGCTTCCGCTCCGCCAGATCGCCTCATCGGGAGAAATTTCTCGCGTCATGCTCGCCGTCAAATCCTCCCTCGCCGAACAAGATGCCACCCCACTCATGGTCTTCGATGAAATCGATGCCAACGTCGGCGGTGAAATCGCTCGTGCGGTCGGGAAGAAAATGGCACGCTTGGGAGAACTTCACCAAGTCATCGCCATCACCCACTTCCCACAAGTCGCAGCCACAGCCGCCGCTCACTTCGTGGTCGAAAAAGAAGTCATCGGAGGCCGCACCCGCTCCAAACTCTACCCAGTCGAAGGCGAAAAACGCATCACCGAACTGGTCCGCATGCTAGGCGGCGGCGGCGAACAAGCCAGAGCGATGGCTGCTGCCTTGCTAAATGGTGAATGATGAAGAGTGAATAGTGAAAATAAGATAAGCTCAGCTTTTACATTCCTCCAGCTTACGTCATCGATTCCGCATTCACCTTCAAAGCCATCACTGTAACGCTAAATTCTAACTACTTCACTCTTCATCATTCACTCTTCACTCTTCACTCTTCCGCATTCACTCTTCCATGACCCTCGCCTTCATCGCCACCGGAGATATCGCCATCCCGACGTTTCGACACCTCATCGAACACGGCCCGAAGCCTTGTGTCCTCATCACCCAGCCAGATAAACCGGTCGGCCGCAGCCAAAGCAGCGCTGTCCCTCCAGAAATCAAAACGATAGCCCTCGCCCACGGCATCCCGGTTTGGCAACCGGAGAAGATCAAGGAAATCGCAACGGATCTCGAAGCCCTGCACGTGGACATCGCCGTGGTCATGGCATACGGTCAGATCATCGGCAAAGCTGTCCGCAAAGCTCCGAAAAAAGCCATGATCAACCTCCACGCATCGATTCTTCCCAAATACCGTGGTGCCTCATGCATCCAATCCGCTATCCGCGATGGCGAATCCGAAACCGGAATCTCCATCATGCACGTGATCCGTGAACTCGATGCCGGTGACATCATCTGCAAAAAAGTCATTCCCATCGGCTCTCATGAAACTGGCGGAGAGTTGCATGATAGACTCGCCGACCTCGGCCCTTCCGCTCTTGCCGAAGCCTTGGAAATTTTAGCCACAAATCCAAAAGCAGGAACCCCACAAAATCCCGACCAAGTCACTTACGCCCCAAAACTCCTGCGTGAACACGGTCGACTCGATTTCAGCCAATCCGCCGAAACCCTTCAACGCACCATCCGCGCCTACGATCCATGGCCGGGAACGTTCACGGAAGTATCCATCAAAGGAAAAACCAAACGCCTGAAAGTTTTCCCGCCAATTTCAATCATTGATCAACCCCTTCCCGCCGGCGAACTCCTCTACCAAAATGGTCAGCTACTCATCGGCTGCGGTAATCAATCCCTCATCCTTTCCGAAGTCCAACCCGAAGGTTCGAAACGCATGCCAGCGGCCGCTTTTGCGAATAGCCTTTAATTCGAAAAAAATGAACCGCGGATGAACACAGATTTTAAGAGTTCTTGGTTCGTAGTTCCTAGTTCTTGGTTAGCGCTACGCTCATCTCATTTTCGAACCAAGAACCAAGAACCAAGAACTAAGAACTAAGAACTAAGAACTAAGAACTAAGAACTAAGAACCTCCCAGTCTTGACACCCAGCCAACCCTAGTGCATGTCCGCGCCATGTCTAAGCTTTCCATCCGCAACCTCGATGTCGCCTCCAAAGAAGTCCTCATGCGCGTTGACTTCAATGTCCCTCTGAAAGACGGACAAATCACTGATGACACCCGCATCCAAGCCGCGGTTCCTTCGATCAAACACCTTCTCAACGGCGGCGCGAAACTGGTTCTCTGCTCGCACATGGGCCGACCCGATGGCAAGACCGATCCAAAATATTCTCTCGCACCCACCGCGAAACGTCTGGGTGAAATCCTCGGCCAGGAAGTGAAACTCGCTCCCGATTGCATCGGTGCCGAAGCCGCCGAGCTCCGCAAAAACCTCCAAGCTGGCCAAGTGCTCGTCCTCGAAAACACCCGTTACCACGCGGAAGAAGAGGCCAACGATTCCACCTTCGCCAAAAACCTCGCAGGCAGCGCCGAGATCTTCGTCAACGACGCCTTCGGCACCGCCCACCGCGCTCACGCCTCCACAGAGGGAGTCACGAAATTCATTCCGGTTTCCGCCATGGGCTTCCTCATCGAGAGCGAACTCGAATACCTCGAGGTCAAACTCCAAAACCCCGAGCGTCCTTTCCTCGTCATCATGGGCGGATCGAAAGTTTCCGATAAAATCCAAGTGATCACCGCCCTCATGGAAAAAGCCGACGCCTTCCTCATCGGCGGTGCCATGGCCAACACCTTCCGTAAGGCCCAGGGCTACGAAACCGGCGATTCCCGCGTCGAAACCGACAAGCTCGAGCTCGCTCTCAGCATCCTTGAAAAAGCGAAAGCCAAAGGCGTCGATTTCCTCCTCCCTGCCGATACCCGCATCACCCAGGAATTCAGAGACGGAGCAACCACCAAGCTCTCCGGTGTTTACGGCCAAGGCGGCGGCGTGGAAAAAGGTTGGGAAGGCATCGACATCGGCGACGTCGCAATCCAAGAATTCGAAGCCGAGATCGCCAAAGCCAAAACCATTATCTGGAACGGTCCGGTCGGTGTGTTTGAAATCGAAGCCTTCGCTAAAGGCACCCGCGCGATCGCTGAAGCCATGGCGAAATCCAATGCCACCACCATTGTCGGCGGTGGAGATTCCGTCACAGCCGTCAACAAATTCGGCCTCGACGACAAAATGACTTTCATCTCGACCGGCGGCGGCGCATCCTTGGAACTCCTCGAAGGTAAAACCCTTCCGGGTGTGGCGGCACTCAGCGAAGCCTAATTCCTTAAACAAACTTTAATCCATAACGTTAAACATCACCATGTCACGCAAGCCCATCTTCGCAGCCAACTGGAAAATGAATAAGGGAGCCTCGGAAACCGAGGATTTCATCAAATCTTTCCTCTCCAAAACCCAAGGTCTCAACCTCCATGCGGATATCGTCATCGCGCCACCATTTCTTTCACTGCCGAAGCTCGCCGATCTCCTCCATCACTCCAATCCCGGCAAAAACGCCCACTCCATCCAGATTGCTGCACAGAACTGCTCACAGTTCGACTCCGGCGCCTACACCGGCGAAATCAGCGTTCTGATGCTTCGCGAATTTTTCGTGCACTACGTCATCATCGGCCATAGCGAGCGTCGCTCCATCTTTGGGGAAACCGATGCCATGATCAACGCCAAGATCAAGAAGGCCCGTCAGGCGAATCTCAAACCCATCTTCTGCATCGGGGAAACCCTTGCCGAACGCGAAGCCGGACAACTCGAATTCGTCCTCCGCACCCAAGTCACCGAAGGCCTCAAAGAAGTCTCTGAAAAAGACCTCTCCGACATCATCATCGCCTACGAACCCGTTTGGGCAATAGGCACCGGCGTCACCGCCACCTCCGATCAAGCTCAGGAGGCTCACGCCTTCGTCCGTTCCCTGATATCAGACCTCTACGGCTCCGAATCCGCATCCAAAATCCGCATCCAATACGGCGGCTCCGTCAAACCCGACAACGCTGCTGAACTCATGGCTTGCCCAGATATCGACGGCGCCCTCATCGGCGGTGCATCCCTCGACCCCCAGTCGTTCTTAGAAATCATCAAAAACGGCACGCAGGAGTAATTTCAAATGAGGAGCGTGGACATTCCTGTCCACTTAGCCATGGGCGGACAGAAATGTCCGCCCTCCTTATTTTTCCCCATTTGATTTTATATCAAATTCACTGATATTCCTATATCTTGAATGATCTTCTCAAAAATCATTTAACCGATCTAGATAAAGACCTTTCAAACTCTTGGATCAATCTCAGCGAAAAAGTCCGCGAACTCGCAGACGATCTTAAAATCAAAGCCAAAGGCTCAGAATTCGCCGCAGAAGCCGATCATCTCTCGAAAGAAACCGCGCGAATCTGCGACCACGTCAGTAAACTCCACGCAGATATGATTGATCTCATCGAAAATATCGAAACCCACCTGCCTATGCCGGAACCGGATGTAACCACACCCGCCATTCTCGACGATTCCGAAGCCCTCAATCAGGAAATCATCCGTATCCAGCGAGAGAAACACGAGATGCGAAAGGACATCAAAGACATTCTCAAAGCTCTTTTCCTATGGGTAGATGATCCGAAGGAACGCCTTCGGGAAAAAATCTAAAAAAACAAAGATTAGGGAAACTTCTAAGTTTTCTTAGACCCGCGTGTCTCATAGGGTAGACCTATGAAATCCCTGCTATTCCTGTTGTTAACCTGCGCCTTTTCACTCGCTGCTGATGCCCCTGCTTTGAGAAAACAAGCTTCAGAGCTCGAAAAACAAGGAAATTGGAAAGAAGCCTACGAAGTCCGCATCAAAATTCTCCGCGATGTCAACGATGCCGAATCCGGCGACGATCTCGACAAAGCGCTCAACTCCCAACGCCAACTTCGCGAACACGATAAACTCGACGCCCTGTTAGATGAACTGACCGTGAGCAAAAAAGACAATCCACAGTTCATGGAGGCAGCTGGAAAAGCCTATCTCAAAGGTCACGGTCATAACGGACAGCTTCTCGACAACAAATTCAAACGCGGTGGTTTCGATGGCAGAGGAGAATACCGCCAAGTGTTCGAACAAGACCGCATCCGCGCCATGCAGTGCTTCATGGAAGCCCTTCGCACGGTCGAAAAAGGCGGTGCTGATGAAGTCGTGGTCCTTAACAGCCTCAAGCAAGCACTTCTCTACAACCGCACCGGCTCGAACTATCTCTGGCGGCTTTTCATTCTAACCGATATTTCCAAATCACCCGACTTCTCGGAAAAAATCGATGAAATCACCAGCGACGGTGCACCTGCTGATGCGGAAGGCAACCCCTCTTTGATCGACATCCCGGCATCTTGGCAAGCCGCCAAATCCGATGGTGAAAGATGGCGTTGGATCTTACAGGAAATCGCACGCATCGATCCTTTGCAAAAAAATCAGGGCGATTTCGAATGGCTAACATTTTGTCAACAACACTACGACGTAAACACCCTCGCCCGTTACTCATGGTGGAGCCAGCCCGATGTTAAAGAACGCAATGGCATCCTTCAGGCATCCACTCTCAAGGAAACCGAAACCATTGCCCGCCTCGCCAACGGTGTGAAACGTTTCACCCTTCGCGAGGATTACCAATTTATCCCCGGCCTGCGTGCACTCATGCGCAAGGATAAAGGATCAGCAGCTTGGCTAGCCGGTGACCAACTCGTCCAAATTTTCCTCAACCGCAGCCAATACCCGAAAGCCGTAGAAACCCTCAAAGAAGTCATCGAACTCCACGGCACCCAGGGCGAAACCCGCACCAATCTGCTCAAACAAATCACCGGTAATTGGAGCCGTTTCAATCAGACCCCCACCTACTACGCCGGTGATCCGGTCGCCGTTTCCTACACCTACCGAAATGCCAAGGAAACCTCACTCAAACTCAACAAGGTCAACGATGAACTGATCATGAAAGATCTCATCGAATACCTGAAGTCCGAACCCATCGAGATCGATTACAACAAAGTCAATTTTCACAACCTCGGTAACCGCCTGATCGATCAAGATCGCAAACGCTACGTCGGCGATGAAGTCCGCTCATGGAAGCAAGCGCTCGATCCAGCTACCAACCACGCCGATACTATCACCGACCTCGACCTAGGCAAACTCGCTCCGGGTTGCTACCTGTTAGAATCCAAACTCGAAGACGGCAACACCTCATGGATCACCATCTGGGTTCGCGATCTCGTCATCCTCAAACGCGCTAACGGTGACAATGGCATCTTCTATCTCGTCAACGCCAAGGACGGCACTCCGGTCGTCGGCGAATTGGAATTCTTCGGCTACCAAACCATCTATCTCGAAAAACCCAAAGGCAAACGCCGCTTCGACATCAAAACCGAAAGTTTCCGTCAAAAAACCGATGATAACGGCAAGCTCCAACTCAAAAATAAAAACTACGAAAATTTCCAATGGTATGTCATCGCCCGCTCCGGCGACCGCCGCGCCTACCTCTCCAACCAGCAGTTCAACTGGTATGACCACGGTGATCTAACAGACTACCAAGCCCAAAACACGATCGGCATAACAGACCGGCCCGTCTATCGTCCCAGTCAAACGGTTCATATGAAAATCTGGGCAGGTGAATCCCGCTACAATCTTGCCGATGTTTGCACCTACGCAAACAAAACCGCCGACATCACGATCCGCGACGGCAGAGGTGAAATCGTTTTCGAAAAATCCGGTATTCCGACGGATTCCTACGGTGGTGCGACCTTTGATTACAATCTCCCCGAAGAAGCCACTCTCGGTGCTTACAATATCACCGTCACCGGCGGCGTTCCTCATGCGAACTTTTCCTTCCGTGTCGAGGAATACAAAAAACCCGAATACGAGGTCATCGTCGAAGCACCGAAAGAACCCATTGCCCTCGGCGAAAAATTCGATGTCACGGTTCTTGCAAAATATTACCACGGTGCACCCGTCTCCGAAGCCACGGTGAAAATCACCGTGCAACGCGATTTCTTCAACAACCGCTGGTTCCCAGATGGTCCATGGGATTGGCTTTACGGCTCGGGTTATTGGTGGTGCTACTCTGAATCTCCTTGGTATCCCGGCTGGAGCAACTGGGGCTGCATCCGCCCCGCCCCTCCATGGTGGCAACACGGCCGCATGGGCGCACCCGAACTCGTCATTGAACAAACCTCACCCATCGGCGCAGATGGTAAAGTCAAAGTCACCATCGACAGTTCCATCGCAAAACTCGTCCATGGCGATCAAGACCATACCTACTCCATCACCGCGGAAGTCATCGATGCATCACGCCGCACCATCGTCGGCAACGGCTCCGTCCTCGCTGCTCGTGAACCCTATGCGGTCACAGTTTGGTTAGATCGGGGCTACGCAAATGTCGGCGACAAAGTCACCGGCACGTATGCCGCACGCACTCTCGATGGTAAAAAAGTCGAAGGCAAAGCCACCGCCATCCTCTACTCTTCCGAACTCAACAAGGCTGGCGAAATCGAAGAAAAAGAAATCGGTAAATGGACACCCGAAGGCGAAAACTGGACCTTCACCGCTTCCAAACCCGGTCAATACCGCGTTGCGGTCGAGTTCACTGATACCAAAGGCCGCAAACAAGAAGGTGCAACCATCTTTTCTGTTAGAGGAGCCGATGTGAAAGGCAATTTCCGCTACAACGACCTCGAACTCATCCCCGACAAAAAAGAATACCGCCCCGGCGACACAGTGAAACTCTTGGTCAATGTCAACCAACCGAACTCCCGCGTCTGGCTTTTCATTCGCCCTTCCCAAGGCAAAGCCAGCGAAACCCAAATTATCCACATCAAAGAAAAATCCCAAGTCGTTGAAATTCCCCTCTCCCTCGCCGACATGCCGAACTTTTTCATCGAAGGCGTCACGGTCGCGAAAGGACAAGTCCACACGGTCACTCGCGAAATCGTTCTTCCTCCGGAAAAACGCCAGCTCAATGTCGAGGTCAAACCTGCCAAAGACAAACTCAAACCCCGCGAGAAAACATCTCTAACTGTCCGCATCACCGATCACGAAGGTAAACCTTTCAAAGGCTCCACCGCGATCACGATCTACGACAAGTCCCTGGAATACATTTCCGGTGGATCGAATGTCAGTGAAATCGTTCCCTTCTTCTGGGACTGGAAACGCCACTACTATGGCCAAGGTATGCATCATTCCCAAAACCTCCACGGCTATCACCTCCAATTGCAACAGTCGATCTACATGCAACCGTTAGGAATTTTCGGCCACATGAATGGGAGATTACAAAAAGCTAAAGGCTTAAGCAGCAGAAGAAATGGCGGAGGAAATGAGGCGTTTTTCGCTATGGATGCTGTGGCCGAAGGAGGCTTAGCTGGTGGAGCTCCCATGCCTGCCGCTTCCGCAAAAATGATGGAGTCAGATGTCATGGTGTTTGGAGAAGCATCGGCCGGCAAAGAAGGTGTAGGTGGCGAAGCAGGCGCAGCACCGCAAGTCATGGTTCGCTCCGAGTTCGCCGATCTCCTGAAATGGGTTGGCTCCATCGAAACCAATGAAAACGGCGAGGCAACCATCGATCTAGAAATGCCAGACAACCTCACCACTTGGAAAATCAAAACATGGGCGATGGGCAAAGGCACCCGCGTCGGTGAAGGCTCAGCAGAAATTGTCACTAGCAAAGACCTCATCATCCGTCTCCAAGCTCCACGCTTCTTTGTCGAGAAAGACGAAGCAACCCTCAGCGCCGTGGTTCACAACTACCATAAAGAAGCCAAAGAAGTGACGATCTCACTTGAACTCGATGACAAAAATCTAACGGCAGCAGATAACAAAACCCACAAGGTTTCCATCCCTTCCATGGGAGAAACCCGCATCGACTGGAACACTAAAGCCATCGCCGAAGGTGAAACCACGATCCGCATGAAAGCCATCGCCGCCGATGACTCGGATGCAATGGAAATGAAATTCCCCGTCTACGTCCACGGCATGCTGAAAACCGATTCTTTCAGCCGCGCGATCGCACCTGAGGACAAATCCACCAGCATCGATTTCAGCCTCCCCGCCGAGCGCCGACCCGCAGAAAGTAAACTCACGCTAAACTACTCCCCCAGCGTCGCCAGCGCGATGATCGATGCATTGCCTTACCTTTCGAGCTACCCTTACGGTTGCACGGAACAAACCCTAAACCGTTTCGTACCCACCACGGTCGTTCATCACATCCTCAAAGACCTCGGCCACGACCTTGCTGCAATCAAAGATAAAAAGATCAACCTCAATCCCCAACAACTCGGCGATCCCAAGGAACGCGCCGCCCAATGGCAACCCAAACACCCAAACTGGAATCCTGTTTGGGATGAAAAAGAGGTCGCCAAAATGGAAGCCGCCGGCATCGCCAAACTCCGCGATCAACAAAATCCCGATGGCGGCTGGGGCTGGTTCTCCGCTTACGGCCATCAATCGTATGCACACACCACCGCCGTGGTCATGCACGGCCTGCTCCTCGCCCGCGACAACGGTGCGAAAGTCCCAGCCGATATGATCGAACGCGGCCTCGCTTGGCTTTCTCAACATGAAGAAACCCAAGTCGATTACATCATCCATTGGAAAAAACGTGATAAAAACACCAAAGAGAAAGCTGATGCAACCGACGCCCTCGTCCGCCGCATCCTCGGCGAAGGCGGTAAAGATCACCCAAAAATGTTAGAGTTCCTCTATCGCGACAAGGTCGATCTCCCCATCTACGCCAAAGCACTGGTCGGACTCGAATTCCACCGCACCAAAGACAACGCAAAACGCGATGACCTGATCCGCAACATCCGTCAGTTTTTGAAAACCGATGCCGAAAACCAAACCGCTTATCTCGATTTAAAAAATGGAAACTATTGGTGGTATTGGTATGGCAGTGAATTCGAAGCCCAAGCCTGGTTCCTCAAACTCCTCTCCGCCGCAGAACCCAACAGCCCAGACACCCGCGGCTTGGTGAAATATCTCATCAACAACCGACGCAACGGCACTTACTGGCACTCCACCCGCGACACCGCATACTGCATCGAAGCGATCGGTGATTTCCTCAAAGCCACCAAAGAAGGCGATCCTAACCTGAAAGTCGAAATCCTTCTCGATGGTAAAACCCTCAAAACCGTCGAGATCAACAAAGACAATCTCTTCACCTTCGATAACACCGCCATCGTCGCAGGCGACATCCTCACCACTGGCAAACACAAGATCGAGATCCGTAAAAAAGGCGAAGGCCCGCTCTATGCGAATGCCTACGTCGAATACTTCACCTTGGAGGATTTCATCACCAAGGCCGGTCTCGAAGTCAAAGTTGACCGCACCTACCACAAACTCGTCCCCGATCAAAAAGTCATCGATGCCGTGAATTCCTCTGGCCAAGCCGTGGATCAAAAACGCTCGATCTATCAACGTATCGAGTTGAAAAGTGGCGACGAAATCAAGAGTGGCGATCTCATCGAAGTCACCCTGGGGATCGATAGCAAAAACGATTACGAATATCTCGTGTTCGAGGATTGGAAAGCCGCCGGCATGGAACCGGTCGATGTCCAATCCGGCTATAACCCGAATGGCCTCGGTGCCTACATGGAACTCCGCGATGAGAAAGTTTCCCTCTTCGTCCAATTCCTCCCACGCGGCAGACACAACCTCAGCTATCGTCTCCGCGCCGAGATCCCCGGAAAATTCAGTGCTCTACCTACCCACGGAGAAGCCATGTATGCCCCCGAACTCCGCGCCAACAGCGATGAAATGAAGTTCATGATTAAAGATTGAGAAGAGTTCCTGGTTCTTGGTTCCTAGTTCTTGGTTAGGCTTCGCGCCTTCTCTTTTTCTTAACCACAAAGCCGAGCGAACGCCCTGCGAGTGTTAACGAGCTATCACAATTAAGGCGAAGCCGTGGTGGCTTGCACGTAGCGAAGCGTAGTCAAACCAAGAACCAAGAACCAAGAACATGCCTCCGCTCTTTAGAGCATTCTGCATTTAGGCTGTCATATATTGAGCGTGATGTAGGAGGTTTGTGCAGATGGCTTCAGTGAAGGAATCAAGTGCCGCTGCGAGATTTATGGTGATCTGTTCGATGCAGTTGGATGGATTGCCACGCAGAT
>JAJTHK010000133.1 GCA_021298895.1 Luteolibacter sp. | reverse complement strand
CTACGCTTTCAAGGCTCTGCGATGCAATCGCCCTGTTCATCTTGAAAATTGTAATTTGAAAATTGCAATTTGAAATTTGCCCATTAGCATCTCGGCACGATGAGTCACAAAATTGTCCCCACTATATCTTC
The DNA here is from genome assembly GCA_021298895.1 of Luteolibacter sp. Lineage (GTDB taxonomy): Bacteria > Verrucomicrobiota > Verrucomicrobiia > Verrucomicrobiales > Akkermansiaceae > Luteolibacter. The sequence goes on along the minus strand of JAJTHK010000133.1, from coordinate 13,343 downwards.
CGGCACCGCCGGTCCGCTTGGCGTTCTTCACCTTCCGCGTCTTTGGCAAAAAATGTGCCTAGGTGCAGTTGGCAAGCTTGCCGATGGTTATAAAAACTGCGGACCTGGCTATGACTTGATGGTCCTCGATGCGCTCGGCGTGAATGCTGAGGCGTTGATCGACTTCGTCGCCACCAAAAAGCCAAGTTACGTCGAGTTTGAAAAATTCTTTGCCGACCATGCAACCAAGCTCAACCCTGCTTCCATTGCTGAAATCAACGCCGCGGTCGCGGGATATCAGCATTCGGACGAAACCCGCCAATCCATTCTCGCTTCCGTCGGTCTTCCGGATGGGAAGCCCACCGATGCCGTCAACCTCAACAATCTTGACGACTGGCAGGAGTTCTACGCAGCGGAAATCGCTTAAGCGAAATTTTACAAACGAATCAGTTCGTTAAAAGCGACTGAGGAAATTCCGGCAGCAGCGAAGGCGTTGAGTACATCAATGATCCGTTGTTGCCGGACATTTTCGTTCACTTCCAACATCACCGAAGGCTTGTCGCCGGAGCTTTGAGCGGCGCTCTTATAAAGATCCAGCTGGCTTAATAGCAGTGGCAGGTCACGACTTTGCGTATCGGTATCCAAGACTTGTTCAGTTTCGCCGTGTCCGTGAATCACCGCGCCTTTTTCGTCGATGCGCAGCACCATGGGCGGGATGGGGGGTTGGATTTTTTCTCGCCGATCCTTATCCGGAAGCTCCATTCCCAGATCGCGCTCTCTGGGGGTAATCGTCGAGGTGACGATGAAATAAATCAGCAGGAGAAAGCACACATCGATGAGGGATGAGATATCAAGAGTGGTATCGCCTTCGTTTTCTAAAATGATGGTTTTATGTCTGGACATGTGGCTCTAACGCACATGGGAGACGATGTCTTAGGGGTTTGATTTTAGTGAATGTGTGCTGTGGCGGCGGATTGTATCCGCCATGCCTTTCATTCATTAGTATTGGCTGGGCGGATACAATCCGCCGCCACGGTCAGTCCCTGAAACCTCTCCACCCCAAGCTTGATCCCCTCCGCTTTGTGGAGGGTTTCCTGGAATTCTTCTTCCGGAATCGAATCCGCAACAATTCCCGCACCCACATGGTAAGTGAGTTTTTCGCCGTCGCGCACGAGGGTGCGGATCGCGATATTGAATTCGCTTTCGCCATTGAAGCCCAACCAACCGATTGCTCCGCAGTAGACGCCGCGAGCTTGTTGTTCGAGTTCATGGATGATTTCCATTGCGCGTTTTTTGGGTGCTCCGGTGATGCTGCCACCCGGGAAACAAGCGGCGAGCGCGCTCAGCGCATCTTGCTCGGAGCGCAGATTGCCGCGTATGGTGGAAACTAGATGATGCACTTGCGCGAGGCTTTCCAATTCCAACATCCGGCTCACTTCCACGCTGCCGAATTCACAAACCTGACCCAAATCATTTCGCAACAAATCCGTGATCATCACCAACTCGGATATTTCTTTCGGTGAAGTTTGTAACTCGACTGCCGAGCGCATGTCTTCATCCGAATCCTTGAATCTCGGGCGTGTCCCCTTGATCGGACGGGTCTCAATGACTCTTCCGGATATTTTTAAAAACAACTCCGGTGAACTACTAAGAATTTCTCTGCCGTCTAACGCCATCCACGCCGCCATGGGAGCGGGCGTTGCTTCACGCAAGGTTTCATAAAGTGCGAGCAGTGATCCCTCGCCGCAGACCTCCGCCTCAAATGCCTGCGCCAAGTTTACCTGATAGATATCGCCTGCAGCAATCCATTCCTTCGCGCGTTCTACCGATCTAACAAAATCTTCTTGCCGAGTTTGTGGGACGAAACGCCTCGGACAAGCCGAGCTCGCTAGCGGTTCGGCGATCTTGGTGGAGAGCTCGCCGATTTCCCACCAATCGCCGCTTTGCTCATCACGGATCAGCATTTCATGGTATTCGCCAAAAACAAATTCACCTTCGTAAGTCACCCAACCGCATAGTCCGCCTTGTGGGAATCCCTGATCGCCGGTCGAACGTGCGTTTTTGCGCAAGCTTTCACGCAGTTTTTGCAGATCCGCTTCATGCAAGATATCACCCGTAAAAATCTCGGTTGGCTGCGCGGCGATGACGGAACAAGCCCGGCCCCAGCCACTTGGAATGTTTCCAACTGTATCAAAAAAAACCAAACCACCCAGCCACTCCAGACGTTTGGCGACATCCATTGCCTCCATGCCGTCCAACCGATGCGCTCTACGCAAAACGCTTAACTGAGTTTCCACGCCGGCAAGTTTGACCAATCACGGTCCACGCTCAACCTCAAAGATTGGTTGCGTCACGAGGTCGCTATCGCCAAGGGCATCGCGCGTAGCGCAGTGAAAAAATCCGCATTTGATGATTTCTTGAAGTCATCCATTTTTTCAGGCGGGCGTCTCCAAAATCAGTTTCTGAAGCTGAGTCCGGTATTGTCTCGGTGTCATGCCTTCGATTTCCCGAAAACGTTTTCCAAAATCGCTGGCATCGTAAAAGCCGGATTGGTGAGCAATTTCGGAGAGTGGCCGATCCGTTCGGGCAAGGAGGTCCTTCGCGGTTTCGACTTTGTGATGGAGGAGGTATTGGCGTGGTGATTGGCTGGTGAGGCTGCGGAAAATGCGGTTGAACTGGCTTTCGGAATAATGACAGGCCGCAGCGAGTTCGGCGGTGGTGAGGGGGGAATGTGGATCCGAATGGATGAGTTTCAGTGCGGGCTCGATCCTGGCAAAAGGTTCGGTCATGCCTTTTGCATCGGACATTTCATACATCGCGCCTGCGATGCCGTTGGTGTTTCCCATGGCATCGTAGGTGGGAAATTTATTGGAAACCCACCAGCGCAGGACCCCGTTTGCATTGGGAACCAACCAGATGCGGTTCACGGCGGGTTTTCCTGTCTCGATGACCTTGCGATCCTCGTTGCGGTAAAGGCTTGCGATGGAGGGACGATGGAGCGAAAAATCATTCAATCCAAGCGCCTGCCCCGAGCGAAGCCCGTGGAATTGTTCAAATCGGGGATTGCAGTGAATAAAAGTTCCCTGCGCGTCTTTAATATAAAAAATAACCGAGGGTAAATGGTCAAATATCGAGTACAGCGAGGAAATTAAGGACGGTACGGAATGCGGAATCATGATCGGAATCTACCATAAAAAGATGAATTTGTCATAGAAAATCACCGATTAGAGACGTATCTTACCTGCACATGCATCGCTCCCCCCTTTTTTTATTTCTGCTAAGCACCCTGCCTTCCTTCGCGGCAACGGAGAAGATTGATTTCATTTCGCAGATCCAGCCCATCCTTTCGGAAAACTGCTATGCCTGTCACGGGCCGGATGAGGCGACGATTGAGGGAGGGTTGCGTTTGGACGTTCAGGAGCTGGCATTCAAGGGCGGGGACAGTGGCAAGGCCATCGTGCCGAGGAAGGCGGATGCGTCGTTAATCATGGAGCGAATTTTACATACGGATCCAAAAGAGGTCATGCCTCCGCCAGATAAAAAAAAGCGACTCTCGCCAGAGAAAGTGAAGCTGATTCGTGACTGGATCAATCAAGGTGCTGAGTGGGGTAAGCACTGGGCATTTGAAACGCCCACGCGTCCGCCAGTGCCGGAAGTAAAAAATAAAGCATGGGTGAAAAATTCTATCGATGCATTTGTTTTGGCGAAATTAGAGAAAGAAAAATTATCGCCATCACCTCCGGCAGATAAGAGCACGTTACGTCGTCGCTTGTCGCTAGATCTAACAGGGTTGCCGCCAAGTTTGGAAGAGCTCGCTGCAGAAGGAGATGCGAAAAGTGAAATTGAGCGCCTGATCGCCAGTCCACATTTCGGTGAGCGCTGGGGGCGTGAGTGGTTGGATGCCGCGCGTTATTCGGATTCCGCAGGCTATGAAAAAGATCTTGCACGTTATCATCATTTTTATCGCGACTGGGTGGTTTCCGCGATGAACGACAACATGCCTTATAATCAATTTGTCATCAAACAAATCGCCGGCGATCTTTTGCCGAACGCGACCCAAGACGATAAAATCGCCACAGGATTTTTACGCAACTCCATGGTCAATGAAGAGGGTGGAGCTAAGCCCGAGCAGTTCCGTGTCGAAGGGATTTTTGATCGCATGGATGCGATAGGAAAGTCGATGCTCGGCCTGACGGCACAATGTGCACAATGCCATACTCACAAATACGATCCACTCAAGCACGATGAGTATTTCGGGATGTTTGCGTATTTGAACAACATCAGTGAGACATCGATCGGGGCCTATACAGCGAGTGAGAGAAAAACGGTGGATCATTTGTTAGCTGAGATTGCAGAGATCGATAAAACAGTTCGGAAATCATTACCAGCTACCGAACAAAAATATCAAGCATGGCAGCGGGAGATGCTGGCACTGCCCCGTACCGAGTGGGAAGCGCTTGAGCTTTATCAGCTGGGTGATTCAGGACAGAAATTTTGGCCGCTGCCAGATAAGTCGGTCATCAACATGGGCTATGCGCAAACCCGTGGCGGCGAGTCGTTTACCAGCTCATCCGATTTGACTGTGATCCGTTCTGCCCGTCTCGAAGTGATGAACGATCCATATTTGCCGATGAACGGGCCGGGTCGATCCACTCGCGGAACGGGTGCGCTGACCGAATTTATTTTAAAAGGGGGTAAAGACGCGGCAAAAACCGAGAGGCTCAAATTTAAAAACCCAGTTGCAAGCGTGAATCCTCCGGTGGTTCCGCTGGATCCGAAACGTTTTCCAAGCAGTGCGGAAGGAAAACCGGATGACAGACGCACGGGACCAGTGGCATTTGCTTTGGATGGTGATAACAAAACGGCATGGACACATGAGAGAGATCCGGCTCGCAATAACGATCCCGCGGTGCTGACTTTTGAATTGGAGCAACCCCTGGAAGGGAATGGAAAAACCTATTTCAATTACACGCTTTCGCTAAATCATGGCGGTTTCAATTCCGATGACAACATGACCTATAATCTGGGCCGTGTTCGTTTATCGATTTCTTCTACTTTACCGAATGCGCTCGATCAAATGCCTCCGCTTGTCCTGGCGGCGCTTGAGACTCCTGCAGACAAACGCAGCGCTGAACAAGAAGCCCGCTTGTTTGCGCATTGGCGCGAAAACCAACCGCAGTTTTCCGAACTAACCCAAGAGATCGAAGCGCTCTACGCAAAAGTTCCGTTAGCAACCTGGGCCTTGGTGGCAGGGGAATCGAAAACCCCACGCGAGACCCGATTGTTCGAGCGTGGTGAGCAGACCCATCCCAAGCATATCGTGAAACCTCACGTGCCGGCGTTCCTGCATCCACTGCCGCCTGGCGAGCCTGAGTCTCGGCTGACGTTTGCGAAATGGTTGGTCGATCCCAAATCTCCGGTTGCGGCTCGCGTTTTTGTGAATCGGGTTTGGCAGGCGTATTTCGGAATCGGTCTGTTAGAAACTTCCGAGGATTTCGGCCACCAAGCAGCAAGACCCTCCCATCCCGAGTTGCTCGATTGGTTGGCATGCGAGTTCATGGAGAGCGGGTGGGACATGAAGCACCTGCACCGCTTGATTACCAACAGCGCAACCTATCAGCAGGATTCTTTTGCCAGCGAGAAACTGCGCGACATGGATCCGAAAAACCGGATGCTAGCGCGTGCATCCAGATTCCGCGCGCCCGCGGAAACTGTGCGTGATATCCAGCTGGCGACATCGGGTCTGCTGAACACGTCAATGGGTGGCAGAAGTGTGTATCCGCCCGCACCAGCCTACCTTTTCCAAAAACCTGTTTCCTATGGCCCGAAAACCTGGATCGTCGAGACCGATTCACAGCGCTACCGCCGTGCACTTTACACCTTCAGATTCCGTTCGGTCCCTTATCCGATGCTGACCACCTTCGATGCGCCCAACGGTTCCGTTTCCTGTGTCCGCCGCACACTCTCCACGACCCCGCTGCAGGCTCTAGTCACGCTCAACGAGCAGGTCTCCGTGGAAGCCGCATTGGGTCTTGCCCATCGGATGCTGACTGACAAGGGCTCGCTCGAGGAGAGAATCTCACGCGCGTTCCGGATCTGCACGGCCCGCGAGCCGGATGCTGCGGAGATGGCCACGCTGAAATCATTCCATGATTCTTCATTGAGTATGGATCAGGAACAAATGAAAATTTTGTTAGAAAATCACAAGCCTGTGACGATCGACTTGTCCGCTCATCCTCTCGATCAGCTTGCCGCGGCCACAGCGGTTGCCCGCGTGCTGCTGAACTTGGACGAAACCATCACCAAGAATTAAAACTCTAAACTTTAAATTTTAAATCCCAAGTAAGAGTAAACCTGACCCCTGACCATATGCTTCCTCCATCCATCTTGCACGACACCCAGCGCTCGTTTTCACGCCGTTGGTTTTTGAAAGATTGCGGCTTGAGCCTTGGCTCGATCGCGCTGACCTCGATGCTGGGCAAAGGCACCGCATCTGCTGCCCAGGTTTTGCAGAATCCACAAATTCCAAGAGCCCCACATTTCCCGGCCAAGGCGAAGAACGTGATTTTCCTCTTCATGGGTGGCGCGCCGAGCCACATCGATTTGTTTGATAACAAACCCGTGCTGCGCAAGATGGATGGCACGAATCCGCCACCGGAGCTGTTGAAAGGTTATCAGTCCGCGTTCATTCGCCCAGAGAACAAACTGTTAGGTTCCAAGTTCGGATTCAAAAACTACGGTAAGTGCGGCATGGAGATGGCGGATTTGCTGCCACACATCGGTTCATGTGCGGATGATATTTCGATGATCCGGTCCATGCACACGGATGCCTTCAATCACGCCCCCGCGCAGATCCTGATGTCCACGGGCTCGCAACAATTCGGACGTCCGTCACTTGGTTCATGGGTGTCTTATGGATTGGGTTCGGAAAACCAGAACTTGCCCGGCTTTGTGGTTCTTTCATCCGGCGCCAAAGGTCCGTCGGGCGGTAACAACAATTGGTCCTCAGGGTTCCTGCCTAGCGTGCACGATGGTGTGACCTTTAACTCCACGGGTGAGCCGGTGCTCTATCTTTCCAATCCAAAAGGCATCACCCGCATGCAGCAACGCCAAACGATCGATGCGATCAACGCACTCAACCAAAAACGGTATGAGTCGGTGGGTGATCCGGAGATTGCTTCCCGGGTTGCGGCATTTGAAATGGCGTTCCGGATGCAGGATGTCGCACCGGAAGTGACGGATATTTCTCTGGAGCCGGAATCCGTCCAGAAAATGTATGGTGCCACGCCCGGAAAGCGCTCATTTGCCAACAACTGCTTGCTGGCGCGACGCTTGATTGAACGCGGCGTGCGCTTCGTCGAGCTTTTCCACGAGTCTTGGGATCAGCATTCCAATCTTAAGAAAGGTCTCGAAGACAACTGCCGCGATGTCGATCAGGCTTGTGCGGCACTCATCAAGGATCTCAAGCAACGCGGTCTTTTGGATGACACCCTGATTGTTTGGGGAGGTGAGTTTGGTCGGACACCCATGGTGCAAGGTGGCGATGATGGTCGCGATCACCATCCAAACGCATTCACGATGTGGATGGCAGGCGGTGGGGTGAAAGGCGGCTGCGAAATTGGTAAAACCGATGACCTTGGCTTCAATGCGGTTGAGGATAAAGTCCACGTCCACGATCTCAATGCGACGATTCTGCATCTGTTAGGCTTTGATCACACCCAGCTCACCTACCGCGCCCAAGGCCGTGATTTCCGACTTACCGATGTTCATGGACATGTGGTGAAGAAGATTTTGGTGTGATTATCATTTTCTCCCCGGAGCCGGGCCAATCGTTCCACCATGGACAAACTTAGCGAGTGGTTGGCTTTTGCTCCTATCGTCTTTCCAATAAGCAACATTATTCGCCCAACGTATTACATGACGAATCCAAGGACTACTGTCATATGAAATATGTGAAATCGACGGATCGCACCAAGCAGATGATAGATCAGGATCTATACATATGAGTGATACATCTCTAGGGGACTGAATACCAAGCCTAGTGAAATGCTGCAATGCTGCGATCATCAGCAACGATGTATCTATTAAAATTGCAGTCGGTGGAGTGTGTGCAAAAAGTGAATCGATCGCGCGACGATATCCCGAACGTGTTTCTTTCCAATCCGGCAGGTTGTATGCTCCAGTGGGTATCCCGTGGGCCTCGATTTCGTTTAAAAATTCCTGCTCTTGTACACCGAGAGTAGGTTTGCGGTGCTCGCTACGGCTCATAAACACAATTCGTCGATGACCAAGTGAGATCAATTTCTGCACCGCTTCGCGCAAAGCGGGTATTTTCTGGGGACGCGAACTGGCAATTGGAAGATTCACCACACGACCAAAGAGTCCGAATACAGGAAATGACTGTTTAGAAAACCATTCGAGCACAGGTCTTGAGCCCGCACAAACCACCCAAGCATCCGCTTTGTTTTTATTAACAAAATTAGCCACTCTTTTCGGATTCATACCGAGTTCAATGAGGCTCTTTGATGCAAAGAATGATGAATGTCCTGCGACTCTGAGCTGATGTAAAAGATCTAACAAATAATCGACCTTCCGGTCTTCAGTCTCGTAGTTAGAATTGCTACTCGTAAGGTTCTAGGGGTCACCTCTTTTGGTATAATAATTCTACGATTTTTGCCAGCTCCCTGCGCTACTAAAAAACCTTCCTTTTCGAGTGGCCTGAGCGCCAACTCAACGGTGCTGTGACTAGTTCCCAGGTTGATCTTTCAGAGTAAATCCGCCAGGCATGGATTCGCCCCAGCGACCACGTTTAATTTCATGGCGCAAATACTCCGTCACTTGCTCAACATGAGACAGTAGTCTCAATGTCATATCTCTACACCCAGATTGTAGGTAGAGTTGTCAATTTTAATTGCTCCCATCCAATGCGACAAACCTTTACTTTTCACCATTTGTTATCAGCTTAATGGCTTTCTCGGCGAATCTTGTTCCGAGGATCTCGTAGCCTTCTTTGGAGTAGTGGAGATCATTCACAACCTTTTCCCCATCCTTCTTATCGTTCAGATCGTCGGTATCGACCCATGCTCCTCGTGGATGGGCTTCGGCAAACTCTTGCTGGACGCGGCGTATGGTTAGGTTGCCCTGACGGCGCTTCTCATTGTCGAGTCCAGCATCGCTGATTCGCCCGATGACGAGGTTGATTTTTTTGAAATTGAGATCCGCCTCTAGCTGACCTAACAATTCTTTCAGGTAGGCATCGTATGCCGTGTTGTTGAGATCTGATTCGCCCTGCATCCACACGAAGGTCACGGTTTTAATTTTTTGCTCAGCAATCGCGGGTTTCACTTTCGCCATGAGTCTATCATATAAATCGCCTCTCACTTTAGGCACTCGGCCTGTTGTTGGCTCTGGAAATTCGTGATTGGTTTTTCCCCAGCTACGGATCGACTGGCCGCCGTGAGCGTCTTTGACTACAATCACTTTGTCTTTGCCGAAAGCCTTGGTCACTGCGGGGGTGAAGGAGACTTCGGGATCCATTCCCACCATGTTCGATTGCCCGGAGAGGATGAACAGATGTTTCCCGTTATCGTCGGGATCAGCGGCGAGACATGGCGATGATTCCATGAAAACGAGTAGGATCGCCGCGCAGAAGAAGAGAGGTTTGCAGGATTTATGATAAAACATAGGTCTAACAGGTAATGATGCCAAAGTTATCGAGAAGCTCGATGATTTTTGCAACATACTATCCCATGCGGCTGATCTTTCATATTATTTTCTCGCAGGGTGATCTTCTGGCGATAGATTTGAATCAAATTTATGGAACGTAGAGAGCTATTGAAAATCATGGCAGCGACTTTGGGAGGTAGTGTCACACTACCGCAGAGCGTCTTCGCAAGAATGGGTGAGGGGTATCAAGAATCTGATCTCACGTTTTTCCGTCCGGCTCAACGAGAGCAGGTGGCGATTCTTGCTGAAGCCATTATTCCGAAAACTGATACGCCAGGAGCGATCGATGCGGGTGTGCCGGGATGGATTGAGGTGATTGTGAAAGATTGCTTTGAGCCGACGGATCAGAAAATCATCAGCGATGGATTGGCGGTGATCATGTTGCGTTGCGTTAAGGATTATGGCAAAAGCATGGATAAGCTTAGTGCTGAGGAGCAAGTTGCCTTCCTTACAGCCTACGATAAAGAAACCAAAGCGGAGCAGAAGCAATTGGCTGCCGATGAGAAACCACAGCTGACTTTTCTTCAGCAATTCAAAGAACTTACCAAATTTTGCTACGTGAATTCAGAGATCGGAGCGACCCAAGCCTTCAATTTTCAACTCGTGCCCGCGAAATGGATTCCCGACATGCCGCTGGAGCCAGGGATGAAAGCTTATTCAATCTAACATTTTTCATTATTTATGAGTCTCAACACCAAAGGAAAAGCGGAGCACACCTACGATGCGATCGTTGTCGGCTCTGGAATCTCGGGCGGCTGGGCGGCCAAGGAGTTTTGCGAAAAGGGACTCAAAACTCTCGTCTTGGAGCGCGGTCATAAGCTTGAACATATTACAGATTACAAAACCGCGAATGCGGCGCCCTGGGAGCTGCAATGGTTGAACCGATCCTCCCGAGAAATGCTGGCGCAACAGAGCAAACAGAACCGCACCGGCTATACGGTCAGGCCATCGCACGGTCACTTATTTGTCGATGACGAGGATCATCCCTATGAGGAAAAGAAACGCTTCGATTGGATGCGGGGTTACCACACAGGAGGTCGCTCCTTGATGTGGGGAAGACAGAGCTATCGTCTCAGTCCTATGGATTTTGAGGCAAACGCAAAGGAGGGAATCGCTATCCCATGGCCAATCAAATATGAGGAGATCGCTCCTTGGTATTCGTATGTGGAAAAATTTGCTGGCATCAGTGGCAACAACGATGGTTTGGAGCAGCTTCCTGACGGTGAGTTTCAACCAGCGATGGCCTTCACACCCGTCGAGCTCGATCTCAAGGCAAGTGTCGAAGCTAAGTGGAAAAAACGCAGAGTGATTCAATCCCGCTGCGCTCATCTAACAAAACCAACGCCAGAACAAATCGAATTGGGTAGATCCTCCTGTAATTATCGCAGCTTGTGCATTAGAGGTTGTCCCTTTGGCGCATATTTCAGCAGCCAATCCGCCACGTTGAAAGCTGCGGAGAGAACCGGCAACCTCACTCTGCGCACTCATGCCATCGTTCACTCTGTCATTTTCGATGACAAGGCAGGAAAGGCGATAGGAGTGAGACTCATCGATGAAATCACGATGGAGACGACGGAATATTTTGCAAAAATCATTTTCCTTAACGCATCTGCGATCGCTTCCACCGCGATCCTGATGAACTCGACCTCATCACGCTTTCCAAACGGCATGGATGAGAGTGGTTCGCTGGGCGGTTATCTGATGGATCATCATCTTGGAGTCGGCGCAAAAGGCTACGTTGAAACTCATACAGATAAAGTGCAGTTCGGTAGACGTCCCGGCGGGATTTACATTCCTCGTTATCGGAATTTATACGAGAAACCGGAAAAGGCCCAATACCTTCGTGGCTTCGGCTACCAAGGCGAAGGTATGCGCCAAGGCTGGTCACGTCCAATCGAAGGGTTCGGTGCGGATTTCAAAAAACAACTCACCTCCTTCGGGCCATGGGGAATGAGCATCTATGCATTCGGCGAATGCCTGCCATACGCGAATAACCGCATTTCACTCAGCAAAGATAAAACCGACAAATGGGGGCTACCAATCGTTGTTGCCGATGCAGAGTTTCAAGAGAACGAGCGCGCCATGCGCAAGGACATGTTAAGCGATGCGATGGAAATGTTAGATGCGCTTGGAGTGAAAGGAATGAGTCAATTCAATCACGAGCCTCAGATCGGTCTCGGCATCCACGAAATGGGCACCGCGCGCATGGGAAGTTCACCGAAAGAATCTGTTCTCAACAGTCATAACCAAGTATGGGGAGCGCCTAACGTTTTCTGTACAGACGGAGCAGCGATGACTTCATCAGGTTGCCAGAATCCCTCGCTCACCTACATGGCCCTCACCGCGAGAGCTGCTGACTTTGCTGTCTCGGAGATGAAAAAGGGGAATCTTTGAATTCTAAGAATTATCTGTGAAATACGGATTCCACTGATTTTTTAATTATTTTCTAAGGTTTTGACCCCTGGCGTGTCGTCTTATACGAATAGACAACTAATTATATGATAAACCCATCCTGCCGTTACCTCGTTCCGTTCGCGACCGCTGCGCTTTTGCCTGCTGTTGCGGTTGCCGCCTCGCCTTCGCTCACGATTTACAATCAGAATTTCGCCGTGGTCCGAGATACAGTGCCGTTGGATCTGAAAGCGGGTATCAATGAGGCCCGTTTTTCGGGCATGACCGCCATGGCCGAAACCGACTCGGTGATCTTGCGCGATCCTAATGGTAAAGTGAAATTCCAAATCCTCGAGCAAGCCTACCGCAACGATCCAGTTTCCTCAGGTCTCATGCTTCAACTCAACGAAGGAAAAACCATCGACTTCTTCGTTCGTGAAGCAAACAAACCCGATCATAAAGTATCTGGAAAAATCATCCGTAGTGGTTACGGCCCGGGCGGACGTGGTGCTGGCCAGCCCATCATTGAAGTGAATGGAGAGCTCCGTTTTTCTCTGCCTGGTGAGCCGATATTTCCTTCACTCGGTGATGACACCATTCTTAACCCGACCCTTAGTTGGACGCTCAATACTCCTGAAGCCGTGAAATTCGACAGTGAACTCGCTTACGTCACCGGCGGATTGAGTTGGAAAGCGGATTACAACATCGTCGCGGCCGAAAAGGGCGACAACATAGACATCGTCGGTTGGGTGACTTTCAACAACATGAGTGGCAATTCATTCAAAGATGCCAAAGTCAAGTTGATGGCCGGTGACGTGAACAAAGTACAGCCGCAAGCACCGCGCGACTTCTCACGAAATGAGAGAAGTAAAGTGATGGCCGCTGCGGAAATGGCAGATACGGTCAGTGAAAAATCGTTCGATGAATTTCATCTCTATACCATCGGTCGTCCGGTCACGCTTCGTAATCAGGAAACCAAGCAGGTCGAATTCATTCGCGGCTCCAATGTCAAAGCTCCAAAAATCTTTGTCTATGACGGAGCTACCATGAATTACGGATATTGGAATTATTACCGCGGCGAAGGTGAATACGGTGTACAAACTAATAAAAAAGCCTCTTCCGCAAAATCTGTGGGTTAAAACTGGCTTCTGAGCGCTTCAGATCGGCGCGAAGTTCTTGGAAGTTGCCCACAACAGGCCGATTCGAGAATGGGTCTGAAACTCGTCGAAGAAGCGGGCTGTTGTGGG
>JAJTHK010000096.1 GCA_021298895.1 Luteolibacter sp. | reverse complement strand
GAGTAGGGTCTTGAACTGAATCGGCGGCCTCCTGGTTGGTTTGTTTTTAGCGAAGTGACTTTACCGGGGTCCGCCGGTTCATCAACCCACCATGCGGATGAAGAGGAAGTTGCCCACAACAGCCCGCTTCTTCGACGAGTTGCAGACCCATTCTCGAATCGGCCTGTTGTGGGCAACTTCCAAGAACTTCGCGCCGATCTGAAGCGCTCAGAAGCCAGTTTTAACCCACAGATTTTGCGGAAGAGGCATATTTTATGAGTAACAGCTGGTTGCTGTGGGGGACAGGAGTTGGGCTAATCATCCTGCTTTGTTTCTATCATCGTGAATGATGATTTGAAGTAACTCATCGGAAAATCACTTCGCTGGGATTTCGTTTAACGTGTAATACGCATCAGCATGCCAGAGAGCTTGTCCGGCCTTCGATTTCACACCGGTTGATTTGAGGTGATGCACGTGACCGCGGACAAGGCCGTCGATGGTGAGCCTGACGGATTTTTTATCTTCCGAGACTTTAGCCGCTTTGATGGTAGGAGTGGCTTGATCAACCTCCGGCGAGCCGTATTTGCTTTGCAAGATGTAGGTCCATGCTGCCATCGAGTATGAAGCTGGATTGGAGGCGGTCGTTTCATCCACAGGCTCGGTGAAGGTAAGTGTGAAGCCATCGGGTTCGGCTTCCATGGTGAGAATCTCGAAAGGTGTTTTTCCAGTCCATTTGACGCGTTCGAAGGTGAAAGGTTTACTGCCACGCGATGCCCAACCGCGGTTGGATCCACCGGCAAAGAGGACGCCTTTTTCCTGATCGAGTTTGATGGGAATAAGTCCGGCTTCGAAGCCTTCGATCAAATGAAACACAGCGCCTTGATAGATGCCGTTGACTTGTTCAAGGAAGACGCGTTGGACTTGGGAGTGGGTTTGCTCGCCGACGTAAACTTGTTTTTTCCAAGGACCGAATTTTCCGTTAGAGAGATCCGGTTCGATCCCGGTGGGGGATTGGCCGACTTTACCGTGAGGGAAAACGACGGCTGGCGGGATGTAATCCGGAAATTTCAGCCGTTCTGCTAAAACACGTGATCCGTCAGTGGGTTTTGGAGGCGCGGGAAGTTTGGCGAGTTCGTGGAATTTGTTGCCAGTTGGATTGCCTTGAAATGAGCCGGGTTTGAGCCATTTGAGAGAGGATGAACCATTCCAGACACCTTGGTTATCGGTATAGAAGACATCGCCTTCGGCATTGAATCCGATTCCGCCGGGTGAGCGGATTCCCGAGCATGTGGGAATCATCTTTCCATCGGGAGTGATGCGCAGAGTCCAGCCACGCCAATTGGAATGAGCATGGAATGAACCTGTTAGACAAAGCGTGATCCAGACATCGCCGTTTTTGTCGGGTGAGGTTCCGAAGGCGTATTCATGGTAATCGCCATTGATACCCCAATCGGAATTGATCGTTTCAAAAACATCCGCAGTACCATCGTTATCGGAGTCCTGAATACGGGAAAGTTCGGGACGTTGAGTGAGAAAGAGCGAGCCCTTTTGATAATACATGCCGAGCGGTTCATGCAGACCGTGGGTGAATTTTTTCCAAGTGACTTTCGAGAGATCGCTGCCGTAAGCGCCTTCACAGATCCAGACATCGCCGCGGCGCGTGGCGACGGCAACCTTTTCATCTGGCATCAGGGCGATGGATGAAATTTCCATGATCTCGCCTTTAGGGAGGGGGATTTCCTCGCGAAGATAGTAATCAGATTGTGCCTGAGAAAATGCCGAAGTGATGCTGGCTGTTAGGAAAAGTAGAAAGCGCATGGTGGTCTGGCGTGAAAGGATTTGGTCGGATTTATTTCAGGGTGTAGTTGATAACCGTCGGTTTGCCCGGATCGACAGTAGCTGAATCAGCACCGGTAATTTCTGCGTTTCCGAGAGGGATCTCTAGTTTTGATCCACCTTTTAAGCTTAGAGTTCTGACTAGACCTTTGTCATTGGTTATCCATGAGTCGGTTAATGTCGCGCTACCAATCGCGATTTTAAAAGTGGGATTTCCATGGGTGTCTAGCGAGTAGCCCTTGAATTTGGCTTCTTCAGGAAGATAACGTTTGTTGGTTAGTTTGATCACACTGGTTCCAGATGGAGCTTGGTTACCTTGACCGCGGTTTGTCCAGTGGCGGCCGGCATCCATGAAGTCGCCGCTCCAAACGATTTCAGGCGCGAGGTTGTCTGCGGAGTAAACGAGATTCATGCCGCCGGGGAATCCAAAGCCGATACCGCGCGGAGTGGTGCCTTCGATGAAGTTGCGATAGATCACCGTTTTATCGCCACTGGGAGTAAGAGGGATGCTTGGTGGTTCTGGTTTATTTGGTTTACCTGAGTTGGAAGGCTTGGTCAGCCAATTCCATTGCTTGCTATCAGATTTTTTCCATTTCAAGCTGAGGCCTTGAGGTCCAGTGTTTTGGAAGAAATCCGCGCGAAATTTAACGGTTCCTTGTTTGAGTGAAATTTTTCCGCTCTTGGCACGACTGCCATCCATGGGTCCCGCGCCGTTTATTTCAGCAACGACTTTGCCATCCAGCGTGATTCTGGAGCCGTCATCAGAATCCAGTGCGAACTCATACTGCGCAGTTTCCGGAACTTCAAAATTTCCCTCCCAGACAATTCCGTAATATTCATTCAAAGCAGCGATCGCCGGATCGAGAATTCCATCGTGTTCTTCTTCGATGTTTTCCGATTGGATTTTATCGAAGTCAGGAATTTGAGTCCATTGGCCTTTGTAGACGCGCGAAGTAACATCGGACAGGGCGGTTTGCTTTTTAGGGAGAGGAAAAAGCTTGAGGAGTTCAGGAGCGGTCCAAGGCTTGTCGCGGGATGCAAATTCAGACCGAGTAACGCGGATGAGATCGCGGTTGAAAGTTTCACCTTTGTTGCCCCATGCGGTATTTACATAGTTGATAATGCTGGTGATTTGATCATCGGATAGCGCGGCTCCCTGAGGTGGCATCTCGAGATTGTAGGCCTTGCCATTCACCTCGATGGGACCGTGGATGCCATAGATTACGATGGCCACCGTCCGTTTCGGGTTTCCGTGAACCCAAGGACTTCCCGCTAAAGGAGGGAATGCGCCGCCAGTTGCTCCTTTCCCGTCAACCCCGTGACATGCGGAGCAATATAGGGTGTAAAGCTCTTCTCCTGTAGGATTTGCATGTAAGGAAGTGCAAAAAACAGCAGTCAGGATTGGCAGGATTCGAAGCGAGATCATGGGTATTTAGCTCCTCTGGAAACGAATTACCCGAGCTGTTTCTTACATCGAGGGCTGATATTTTTATATATCGATAAAAAACCAGCAAAAAGGCCCTAGTGGCTAATCAAATGCTTTACATGGCGAAATTGTCATACAATACGAATTGCACACCAATGAAGTTCATTACCTACAAGACATTCTGCTCAGCAGCAGGTCTATGCGCTTTACTGAGTTCTTGTTCTTTTGGGCCGCCCCCAGAGCCGGCCCGGGCCGAACGAATCATGTATGAATGGCATGATTTGGGGGGGGCGGGTGAGATTTCCATACATATTGATCTGAGTGACCAGATCGCAACCATCAAACGTGCCGGACAAGAGGTGGGTTGGTGTTTCGTAGCGACTGGGATTGAGGGTCGTGGTACCCGCCCGGGAACCTATAAGGTCAGCGAAAAGTTGGAGGATAAGCATTCCAACAAGTATGGTTGGATTGAAAACGAACTTGGAGAAATGGTGAATAACGATGCGACACCTTCAACCCCAAGGAAAAAGGGTGAACGTTATATTCCTGCTCCTATGCCCTATTGGATGCGCCTGACCGATTATGGAATTGGAATGCATGTGGGAAATATCCCGAATCCAGGAGATCCGGCATCGCACGGCTGCATCCGCATGCCGAAAGACTTCGTGCCACTGCTTTACGCGGAAGTGAAGTTAGGCACCACAGTGAAGATCGTTCACTGAAGGGCGGGTTTATTGGCGATGAATGATCTTGGATTTTTGATGAAGTAAAAGAGGCATGTGGCAGTGGATGCAATTTGACGGATTGATTAGACTTTCAAGTCCGTCCATCTCCGCTCCGCTGTGATTGCCGCCACGGTTTAGATCTCAAACCAAGGTGTCGGCTCGGCTTGAGTCGCGCAGTGGAGGTTACTGCTGATCCCTAGTTCTTCGAGAAGGTTGGTGAAGTGAGAGATGACTTTCTTTGGGCAATTGCAATCGGAACTGAGGTGGCCGAAAACGATATGGCCGAGCGATGAATGGGCGATGTCCCGTATCAATTCTTCAACTTGTATGTTTGATAGGTGACCGTGACGAGAGGCGATACGTTGTTTGATCGACCACGGACGTTTGGTATCAAGTTCTAACAGTTCTTCATCGTAGTTGGCTTCGACGAAAATTGCGGAAAGATTTTTCAGGTGATGTTTGACGCTTTGGGTAACGAAGCCCACATCAGAGAGCAGCCCAAAACGGAAGACGCCGTTAGAGATGACAAATCCGACGGGGTCGACCGCGTCGTGTTGAATGGAAAAACTTGAGATGGAGAGGTGGTTGATTGAGAAATCCTGGCCAGCCTCGAAGGTCATCCAGTCTGCGTTGCCGATATCGTTTTCTTTGACGACATAGGCGGTTTCGGCGGTGGCGTAGAGCGGAACTGGATATTTTTTGATGAAACTTTTCAGACCGCGAACGTGATCGCCATGTTCGTGGGTGAGAAGGATGGCGGAGATGGATGCGGGGTCGATGCCGATGGATTCGAGACGTGACAAGATTTGTTTTGCGGAGAGTCCAGCATCGATCAAAACGCGGGTGGTGCCGCATTCGATGATGGTTGAGTTTCCGGTAGAACCGGAGCCGAGGATGGAGAATCTCAAAATTTTAAATTCTAAACTTTAAATTTCAATGAAGAGGAATGTTTAACCACGGAGAGCACAGAGTTCACAGAGAGAAGAGATTTGTTTAAGTTTTTTCATTCGGGCTCTGTGTTCTTTGTGTCTCTGTGGTGAAATTCTATTCTTATACCTTAGAGAGTTCGTAAGAGTCTTTCCCATCTTTCATGGTCCAGCCTTTGGTAGCGAGTTCGTCGCGGAGTTGGTCGGAAGTTGCCCAGTCTTTGTTAGAACGGGCGTCCCAGCGAGCGTCGGCGATGGCTTGGATGTCTGATGGAATCTCGGTGGTGTCTTTAGAAATTTCAGGGAGTGTGATGCCGAGGGCTTTGAGGATACGGTTGAGGCCTGCGAGTGCGGAGGCGGCTTCTTTGCCAGTGAACTTGGAAGCTTCTTTCAATCCGGTGAAAACGCAACCGAGAGCGCCGGGTGTGTTGAGGTCGTCGTTGAGTGCGTCCCATGCGGGTTGGAAAACGCCAAACTCTGCGGAAGGTAATGCAGTTTCACCACCCATGTTAGAAGCGAGTTTTGCGGCGGATTTCGCAAGATTGTTGAGAGCTTCTTTGGCGGCGGAAAGCGATTCCAAGGTGAAGTTGAGTTGCTTGCGATAATGCGCGCCGATGAGCACGTAGCGAACTTCCATCGCGGTGAAGCCTTTGGCTTCGAGATCGGAGAGGGTATACATGTTGCCGAGGGATTTCGACATTTTTCCACCGTCAACCAGCAGGTGGGTGATGTGAAACCAATGCGCAGCGAAATGACCACCGCAAGCACATTGGCTCTGGGCGATTTCGTTTTCGTGGTGAGGGAAAACCAGATCCACACCGCCGGAATGCATGTCGAAAGAATCTCCTAGGTATTCGGCAATCATCGCAGAACATTCGAGATGCCAGCCTGGTCGGCCCTGCCCCCAAGGTGATTCCCAAAAGTTTTCACCATCTTCATCACGGCGTGATTTCCAGAGCACGAAATCGGAGATGCTGTCTTTTTCGTATTCGTCTGAGTTGGCGCGGGCGTTTTGAGTTTTCCCGAGATCGAGCTCGCGTTCGTCGAGATGGGAGAGTTTGCCGTATTCTGGAAAGGAGGAGATTTTGAAATAAACCGATCCATCATCCGAGGCGTAGGCATGGCCTTTGGAGATGAGGGTTGCTATCATTGCGATTTGCTGCGGGATGTGTTCTACGGCAGATGGCTCGATATGTGGCGGAAGGCAAGCGAGTGCTTCGCAGTCGGCATGGAACTTATCGCGCCATTGATCGGTGAAGGCTTTGAGGGTTTTTCCAGCGGCTTGTGAGTCGCGGATGGTCTTGTCATCGACGTCGGTTAGATTGCGGACGTGGAGGGTGCGGGTTCCGCCGGTTTCTAAAGTGCGACGAAATACATCCTGGATCACGAAGGTGCGGAAGTTTCCGATGTGTGCCGGGCCGTAAACCGTTGGACCGCAGCAATAGAAGCGATACGTCTGACCGTCGATCGGGCGAATCTCTTTTTGGCTTCGGGTAAGGGTGTCTTGGAGCTTCATAGCGGAAAATTAAAGGATGTTGGCAGTCAGCCAATCGCGAAAGGTTTGCCAATCTTTGTTTAGAGCTGTGGCAACTTTCGGTTGATTCGCGAGGATGGCAAGTCGGGCCGGGATTTCAACGCTGTCTTTACCGAGTTCAGCATCCATCACATCGGGAAATTTCGCGGGATGTGCCGTTTCGAGTGTGATGGTCATGGAGCCCGGATGCTCCTTGCGGTATTGGCGGGCTGCTAACCAACCGACCGCTCCGTGCGGATCGATCTGATAACCAAATTTGGATTTAACCTCGCGGATCGCAACGCGGGTTTCATCATCGCTGAAACTCATGCCGCTGATGTTAGATTTCATTTCATTCCATGAATTTCCAAACAAGGCCTGCATGCGAACGAAGTTCGATGGCGCGCCGACGTCCATCGCATTAGAGATAGTGGCGACGCTTGGGCGGGGGAGGTATTCGCCTTTTTCAAGGTAGGCTGGGACGACGTCGTTGCGATTGGTGGCAGCGACAAAGTGTTCGACCGGAAGTCCAAGTTGTTTTGCGAGAAGACCTGCGGTGAGGTTACCAAAATTTCCGGAAGGGACGACGAACACAGGTTTCACTCCTTCAGGCAACTGTCTGGCACTGTGGATATAATAGAACGATTGAGGAACGAGGCGAGAGAGATTGATCGAGTTCGCCGAGGTGAGGTTCATGCGCTCGGAGAGTTCACGATCGAGGAAAGCTTGTTTCACGAGTGCTTGGCAGTCATCGAAACTGCCATCGATTTCCAATGCGGTAATGTTTCCACCAAGAGCAGTGAGTTGTTTTTCCTGAAGTCCTGATACTTTGCCTTTCGGATAAAGAATCACCACGCGAGTGCCGGGGACGTTATGGAAAGCAGATGCGACCGCGCCGCCGGTATCGCCGGAGGTGGCGACGAGGACCGTTAGCATGCGATCTTCATTTTTTGTTAGATGCGCCATCAAGCGCGCCATGAAACGAGCACCGAAATCTTTGAATGCCAGCGTCGGTCCGTGGAAAAGTTCGAGAATGTGATCGTCCGGAGAAAGCGCGACCAATGGTGCATCGAATTCAATAGTTCCGTTGACGATTTTTCTTAAGTCTTCAGCTGCGACGTCCTCGCCGAAAAATGCACTGGCGACTGCAAAACCTATCTCTTTGAAACTCATGTTCCGATAGTTTTTCCAGAAATCCTCTGGAAGAGTCGGTAGACTATTGGGCATGTAGAGCCCGTTATCTGGTGGCAGCGAACGCAAGATCGCTTCTTTGAGATCGACTTGATGTGATGCGTTGTTGGTGGAGTGATATTTCACGCGGAGACGGGATGTTCCAAGTAGATGGCGGTTCTTGCAAGTCTTAGAGTTGTTGAGTTGACTCTGGAAATTTTTTCATAAGGAAGAGAACCACTGATGGACGCAGATGAACACTGATAAGATATGAATTCGGGATTTGATGGCATTTATGCGGTTTGCAAATGTGTCGAGTCACAGTTTGAAATTTTATCCGCGTTTATCTGCGTCCATCCGCGGTTCTGATTTTTTTCTCTTTTGGTGCGAATGAGATGTCAATTCTCAGCTTTTCACTTCGTGCACTCCGCGAGGATTGATCTTGGAGATGTGAACTTGGCAGTTGATAGGGATGGCGGTGAAGACTTTCTCAACAGCGGCACCGACCTTGCGAGCGATTTCCTCGCCTTCGCAGAGTGCGAAAACCGATGGGCCGGCACCAGAGATCGAAAAACCAAGTGCACCAGCAGCGAGGGCGGCGCGTTTGGCTTTGTAGAAATCTGGGATGAGCTTTTGGCGACGTGGCTCGGCGATCACATCGTGGATGGAACGGGAAATCAAACCGTAGTCTTCTTGGATGAGTCCGAGAATCAAACCACCGAGGTTGCCGATTTGTTGGGTCGCGTTCACTAACGGAATTTCTTTCGGGAGAATTTCTCGAGCAACTTTGGTGAGGATCTCGATATCGGGATGCACAACGGCGGCCCAAAGATTTTTTGGAGAGGGGATTTGCGCGATATCGAGTTCTTCGTTGGAACGGATGAAAACGATGCCGCCCAGCAGGCAAGGGCCAACGTTGTCAGCGTGCCATGCACCGTCGGCTGACGCCTCACCCGCCATCGCGAAGGGAAGGAGTTGGTGTTTTGAAAGCGGTTCGCCGATGAGTTTATTAACTGCATAGGCACCCGCAACCGCCGATGCGGATGAGGACCCAAGGCCTGAGCCGAAAGGCATTTTCTTGTGAATCTCCATCTCGATCCCGCGGTCAAGCATGCCGAGATGTTTTAATAGATCGAGCGCGGCAACGCCTGCAGTGTTGATGTTGGGGTCTTTAGGGAGTTTGCCGCCGTCGCCAGTGATTTCTGTGATACGCAGTCCAGGCTTGGATGAGTTGCGGACGACGACTTCATCGCCCGGAGAGTCGATGGCAAAGCCAAGGACATCATAACCGCAAGCGACGTTGGCAACGGTTGCGGGGGCGAAAACACGGATTTCTTGATTGGCAGACATGGCAAATTTCCTTTGGTGGGCGGGAGTGTGCTTCGGTTTTATGTAGGATATCAAGCCCTTTAAGAAGAATGGGGGACGGGGAGATTGGGGGTGGGGAATAGGGATATTGGAGATTGGGTCGCGCAAAGCCGCTAAGACGCAAAAAAAGCGAAGAGTTTAAACCACGAAAAACACGAAGGACACGAAAGCATTCTAGAACCGTGAGTCGATAATTTTTGATTAGCAGTAAACGAATCATTCATATTCCTTTTGTGTGATTGGTGTTTTTCGTGGTTAAAGACTCAACCCGTTTTCCCTGTAACCTAATTCTCGAATTTACTCACGTCATTATGGCTGAATTCTTTTGCTGGATTTCAAAAGTCAAATTGCTGAAACTGGGTCGACTATGAAATCGCATCTCACTCTCCTCTCAATCCTCATCGCAGGTTTTGCTCACGCGCAGGATTTGACGCCGCTATCCGACTTGATGAAAACTGCGTGGCCGAAGAATCGTGCGATACAGGTTGTGTTTCATGGTCACAGCGTGCCGGCGGGATTTCATAAAACGCCTGAGGTGAAAACCTTTGAGTCCTATCCCCACTTGGTGCATGTGAAATTGAAGGAGCAATATCCCTTGGCGATAATCAATGTGATCACGACAGCGATCGGTGGGGAGAATTCGATTCCAGGTGCGGCTCGTTTTGAACGCGATGTGTTATCATTGAAGCCGGATATTATTTTCATCGACTACGCGCTTAACGACAGAAGGCAGCCTGATGAAAAAGTAGAAGCTGCTTGGTTAGCAATGATTACCGCAGCGAAAAATACCAAAGTACCAGTGGTGTTGTTAACGCCGACAGGAGATTCATCTGCTAAGCTGGATGACCCAAAAGATCCTTTGAACTTACGTGCAGAGCTGATTCGTAAAATCGCCAAAGATCAGGGAGTTCTTATCGCTGATGTGTTCGCAGCATGGAAAGCGGAGATTGAAAAAGGCACACCACAAACGGAGATACTAAGTCAGGTGAATCATCCGAACTTGAAAGGTCACACTCTCGCAGCGGAGACGATTTTTAAGGCGCTTGTTGAAGCGGGTTTGAAGAAGTAAGCGAATCATAATTCAGGTAAATTCATACCATGATAGCTGATGCACTTGTATTTTATATCCCAAGCGAAGATACATAGTTTACAGCGTATTACATAATTACAAACACTTGATGTGCTGATTACTTTCGATGCTTCTATTTCCGGTTCGCTCGCACTGTAGTGCTGAGAAATTTGAATCGATCCATTACTTGGCTCTGGGGTGTGGATTTTTGAAGTGGTCCCGCAAAACGGAGCCAGTGTTTTATTAAAACTTTGACTGGTCTGAGAGGGGCAAATTACCCCGAAATCAGACATATGAAACGAAAGAGAAGACATCTCACTGCCGAGTTCAAAGCCCGCGTCGCCACTG
>JAJTHK010000188.1 GCA_021298895.1 Luteolibacter sp. | reverse complement strand
CTACCTCACTCTCACAGCACAAAACCAAATTACAAACACAACAAACCACCAAAAATCAGCAGCTTGAAATCACCCTCCAAATCCAGCTTGAAAACTTTTACAGATAAAAAGTTGCGCCGCCCTTAACGATCGGCTAATCGCCAGATCGACATAATGAACTCAACAATCGTTAAATCTCCAAACCATGCGATAATTTACTTTAGGATCCAAGGAGCTCTTGTGAGTGATTAATCTAGTCGATAATACTCAGCCTACACATACATTTGTTCCAGCCTCCGTCCAAAATTCATGCACGCCCTTGCTACTCGGCACGGAACCCGCTTAGATGGCTTTCGTTATGGCATTACAAGGCACTTCCTACAAACCGCTTCAAGAATGGGTCAACCAAATGGCCGCACTCTGCACTCCTAAAGAAGTTGTCTGGTGTGACGGCTCGCAAGATGAATGGGATAGACTCACCCAGCAACTTTGCGACCAAGGAACTTTCACCCGACTCAATCCCGAAAAGCGTCCGAACTCTTTCCTCGCCCGCTCTGCCGTTTCTGATGTCGCCCGCGTTGAAGAGCGCACGTTCATCTGCACCAAACGCCGCGACGAAGCCGGACCGACCAATCAATGGGCGGATCCGTTAGAGATGCGGAAAATCCTCACGGATAAATTTACCGGCAGCATGGCGGGTCGGACAATGTATGTGATCCCCTTCTGCATGGGACCACTCGATTCGCCTCTCGCAAAAATCGGCATCCAATGCACGGACAGCGCATACGTTGTCGTCAACACCCGCATCATGGCGCACATGGGAACCCATGTTTTGAACCGACTCGAAGACGAGGTCGCTGGGATCGCTCCAAAACTCCGCGACGGTCACGGGCAGTTTATCAGATGTCTGCACTCGGTTGGAGCACCGCTTGCCGCAGGTCAGGCCGATGTCCCATGGCCTTGCAACGAGGACAAATACATTTCCCATTTTGTCGATACCCGCGAGATCATGTCTTACGGTTCCGGCTATGGCGGCAATGCCTTGTTAGGAAAAAAATGCCTCGCGCTGCGGATCGCATCCAACATCGCTCGCGAGCATCGCTGGATGGCAGAACACATGCTCATCCTCGGTTTGCACGCTCCCGATGGTTCCACCACCTACGTCACCGCCGCGTTTCCTTCTGCCTGCGGAAAAACCAACCTCGCGATGTTGGTTCCACCCAAACCTTATTTGGATAAAGGTTGGAAAACCTCCATCGTCGGCGACGACATCGCGTGGCTCTGGCCGCACCAAGACGGCAAACTCCATGCGATCAATCCCGAAACCGGGTTCTTCGGCGTCGCTCCCGGCACCTCATGGGACACGAACCCCATCGCCATGCAATCGATGACCGAGAACACCATTTTCACCAACGTCGCTCTAACAGACGATGGCGATGTCTGGTGGGAAGGACTCAGCAACGAAGCACCCGCACATCTCATCGATTGGAAAGGCAACGACTGGACACCCGCCTCCGGCACTCCCGCCGCCCATGCCAACGCCCGCTTCACCGCTCCCGCTTTGCAATGCCCGACGATTGATCCAAACTGGCAAAACCCCGAAGGTGTGCCCATCGATGGGATCATCTTCGGAGGCCGACGCGCCACCACCATGCCTCTCGTCTATCAAGCGTTCAACTGGTGCCACGGCGTTTACGTCGGCGCGACCATGGGCTCTGAAATGACCGCCGCTGCTGCGGGCACACTTGGAAAAGTTCGTCGCGATCCCATGGCGATGCTGCCGTTCTGTGGTTACAACATGGGCGCGTATTTCGGCCATTGGTTAGAAATGCAACGTTACCTCACCCACCTCCCCCGCTTCTTCCACGTCAATTGGTTCCGCAAAACTACCGAAGGAAAATTCATGTGGCCAGGGTTCGGGGACAACATGCGTGTCCTCGAGTGGATCGTGAAACGCTGCACCGGCGGAGCCGCTGGCCACGAAACCCAAATCGGCTGGACTCCTGATTACAACGACTTCAACACCGAAGGCCTGGAAAACTTTTCCAAAGAGGATTTTGATCGAGCCATGAAGTTCGACCGCAACGAATGGCGCGCCGAGCTCGTCTCCCAAAGCGAACTCTTCATCGACCTCTACGATCACCTCCCCAAAGAACTCATTTTCCAAAGAGAACTGTTGGCAGCGAGGTTGGTTTAGGTGCGTTGTGAACCAGTCTGAAGTGAAGAAAATATTTTACAGAAGGCAACGAAGATAACGAAGGGCTAGAAGAACCCAGCCATCACACCCCACTTACCATAATCCCAAAATCGAAAGTATAGTGCGAAGCTCCTTCGTTTCCTTTGTTACCTCCTGTGCAGAAATTATTTTACAGGAGCAAACGGAGATAACAGAGGGTTGGAACAACCCAGCTATCAACCCCCATTTACCAAAATCCAATTGCTGCAACGGCTACACTTTCTTGTAAAACGCTCTAAATTTCCGCTTTTTAGTTTTTCAACTTCTACCTAGGCTTGCCCATGCTTCAGCGGATCTATCTCGGTTACTCAGCGCCTTTTTTGCAGCGCCTGACGAGCTATCTGCTTGAAGACACTAAAGGACTGACAGAAAGCTTGGTGGTTGTCCCCACCTCTCAAAGCGGACGTATCTTGCGTGAAAATCTCGCCGCAGAAGCGGGCGCGCTGCTTGCACCAACCGTGACCACTCCGGGTGCGTTGTTGCATTTGGAGGAATCTAACATCGCTCCTCGATGGTTGGAAAAAATCGCATGGATGGATGTTTTGGAAAACCTCAAGCAAAGCGATTGGGAAAATTATTCGGGATTGTTTCCAACTCCACCTGATTTGGAAATACTTTCATCTGATTGGGCATCTGGGCTCGCGGCGGAAATCGTTGCGCTGCGCTCCACCCTCGAAGAATCCCTGCACAACCTTTTCACTGCATCGAAATTCCTCAAAGGCACAACCGAAGGCGATCGCTGGGAAAACCTCGCTCAGCTCGAATCATTGATGGAGAATAGACTCTATGCATGGGGTTATCAATCGCGCTCTCTAGCCCTGCGAACCAGTTTCCAACTTCCCAGCACGTTCAAAAAAATCATCCTCGCCGGCATCACAGAAATGCCAGCATGCATCTCGCAAGCTCTAAAAGATTTCGGCGGAGAGGTCATCATTCTTATCCCTGCACCTGAATCCGAATCCGAACATTTTGACGAACTCGGCATCCCACTTACCACGTGGTCGACCCGACATTTACCCGAATCAGTCACCGCAACCTTGGTCGCAGATCCAATGAGCCAAGCACAGGCCGCCTTGAATACGATTGCTGTTCTCGGCGCAAGTTCACAGGAAATCGCCATCGGCAGCGCGGATGATCATACTGGAGCACTTCTCGCCCATGTTCTCACCCATCAGGGCTGGCCTGCGTTTCATCCGGCATCCCAACAACCCATTCCACCCATTCAACGTTGGCTACTCGCATGGAAATCCTGGCTCACCCATCCCAGCAGCCGCAACCTCGCCGCCTTGCTCACGTTTCCTGAATGCGCAAATCTCATTTCCTCAAATCGCGCGGAGCTTCTCATCGCATTCAATCAATATCGAGATCGCCATCCCATCATCGAACCAGAAACGATCATCGAGCGCTTAGCCTCCGCCGAAAAACCCGAACTCATCATCCTCCGCGATGACATCGCCAGCCTGCTCTCTCATCGCGATGCGTTTCTCAAACAAGCTTTCCCAAAAGCAATGGATCAGCATTTGGATCTGTTAGAGATCGATCCCGAGACATCCGCGGACATCGTCTCCGGGATCGTCGATTTCATTGATGCCGCCACGCCCCTTTTCACTTCGTTGAAACGCAGCCATTTGTTCTGGTTGCAAATGGTCATCTCGGAAATCCAGCGCCCCACCGCACAGCCGCCGATAGATCGTGCCATCGATATCCAAGGCTGGTTGGAGCTGCTCTATGAACCCGGGAAGCATTTGTTGATCACCGGCATGAACGAGGGATTCGTCCCAGCCAAACCCGGCGGCGAACCATGGCTTTCCGAAACCATACGCAAGACCCTCGGCCTCAACTGCCTAACAGATCGCCAAGCACGCGATGCATTCCTGCTCCACGCGATGATCCGTATGCGCGAAAAAACCGGTTCCACCCATTTGTTCTGCGGAAAAAACGGCTCGAGCGGCGAAACCTACCTCCCTTCCAGCCTATTGCTGCAAGTGCCGAGAAACCGTCTCGTCGACACGGTCAAAAATCTCTTTCACGAGATCGAACCACCCGAAGCGAATCTTGCTTGGACTCGTGATTTCATCTGGCAAACCCCGAAAATCAAACTTCCAGAAAAACTCAGCATCACTTCATTTGGCGATTATCTCTCCTGTCCATTTCGGTTTTATCTGAAACACATCGTCAAAGCCTCACAACCCGAGCCGGACCGCAGGGAACTGAACCATAGAGATTTTGGCAACATCGCCCATAAAGTGTTAGAAATCTGGGCGAAAGACACAGAAGCACGTGGCATATCCGATGCCAAGACGCTCATCGCCTATCTGGATGCCACTTTGGAGAAAACCATACGTTACCAATTCGGCAACCATCCCCCACTCGCGCTCCGCATCCAAGCGCACGCCATACGCCAACGCCTCGAATGGTTCGCTTACCAACAAATCGAGACCGTTTCTCAAGGTTGGGAAATCATCGATACCGAACGCGATTTCTCCTTCGATTCCAACTCATTCACCATCAGAGGTAAAATTGACCGCATGGATCGTCATCGCGAAACCGGTCAACTCCGAGTGATTGATTACAAGACTGGTAAAGTAGAGAAGACCGAGACCCAGCATCGCAAAAAAATCACCGCAAAAACCTATATCCCACCACATCTCGAAAACTCCCCTGCCATCCACTCCGCATTTGATGGCAAAGAGATCAGCCGTTTCCTTTGGAAGAACCTCCAACTCCCTCTCTACGCCCTCGCCGAAAGCCATCCATCCTCCGGTGTGGCCATCCCCTGTTACATCAAACTCGGATCGACCGAAAAAGAGGTCGGCTTCATCGAGTGGAGCTCATTCTCACAAGAAGAACTCGAAGCCACCAAATCCTGCATGGACTGGATCACCTCCTCCGTCCAACAAAACATCTTCTGGCCACCATCTGCCAAAGCCGATTACGACGACTACGCCCTGTTCTCACAAAATAATCATTTGGAGCAAGCGTTCTCAAAAATTTAAGAGCCTGTTTAAAAAAATAAAATAGAGGAATCTAACCGCAGATGAACAGGATGGACGCAGATAATGAATACAGATAAAGGCCGGAAATGTTGGATCTTTTAGCATTCCACCAACTCTTCAATCTGCGTTCATCTGGGTTCATCTGCGGTTCAAATACTCTTAGTGTTGTACTTGCCGTATTATTCAGACAGCCTCTCAGCCTCAGTTTAATCACCTAAGCCATCATCTTGTCGCTCAATAAAATTCAGATAAAATACAACGATTCAAGCTACGAGTCTTCCTTGAGGTTTAAAGTTTAAAATTTAAAGTTTCCACATGAAAAAGCAACAACGTGCCGATCTCCTCTTGCACAGGCTCGAAGAGTTTTATCCAAAAACTCCGATTCCTCTCGATCACACGAGTCCGTATACTTTGTTGATCGCAGTGTTGCTCTCCGCGCAATGCACCGATGTTCGTGTCAACCAAGTCACTCCCGCTTTATTCAAACTCGCCAACACTCCGGAAAAAATGCGTCTCATCGCAGTTGATAAAATTCGCGAAATCATCCGACCCTGCGGACTCTCTCCCACCAAAGCCGCAGCCATTTCCAAACTCAGCGAAATCCTCGTCGAGCAACACAACGGCATCGTCCCACAGAGTTTTGAAGAATTGGAAACATTACCAGGGGTCGGTCACAAAACCGCATCCGTCGTCATGGCACAGGCTTTCGGTGTCCCCGCATTTCCGGTCGATACCCACATCCATCGCCTTGCTAAGCGTTGGAAGCTAACCAGCGGCAAAAACGTCGTCCAAACCGAACGCGATCTAAAAAAAGTTTTCCCCAGAGAATCCTGGAACAAACTCCACCTGCAAATCATCTTCTACGGACGCGAACACTGCACCGCTCGCGGGTGTGATGGAAAAACATGTATCTTGTGCAGGGAGGTGAAATCAATAACCTAGTCACACATCCACCCCGAATCCCCCCATGCATCCATTATTTCATCAAGCATCTAATCTTACAGAAACCGTCATAAGTGCAGCTATCGAAGTTCATCGCGACAAAGGACCTGGTTTGAATGAATCGATTTATGAGTGGTGCCTGACAAAAGAATTGGAGATTAGAAATCTGTCATACATAAATCAGGAATCTGTAAAAATTTTCTACAAGGGATTTGTAAAAGATGAAGACCTACGTCTGGATATTTTGGTTGAGCAATGCATATTGATCGAAGTAAAGGCCGTTACAAAGATTTTACCGATCCATAAAGCACAACTATTCAGTTATATGAAGCTGCTCGATATTCCTATCGGATTACTAATTAACTTCAATGAAATGAAGGTCGTCGAGGGTGTTCATCGAATGATTTTACCGGGCGCCAACAGGGATGATAACTTCAATGAAGATAATGAAATGGATATAGATTTACAATAAGGCTTCACCGTAATCCTTATTTTTTCCTGTGCAGATATTATTTCACAGGAGCAAACGGAGATAACAGAGGGATGGAACAACCCAACTATCACTTCCCATTTCCAAAATGCTAAAATCGAAAGCTAAGCGCGAAGCTCCTCCGTTTCCTCTGTTACCTCCTGTGAAAAAATTCACCGCAGAAAGTAAAGATAAGGGAAATGTAGTGCCCCATCGTAATTTGGACAGCCGATAATGTTATTTAGGCTGCTTGATTGCATATGAGTTGGTTGTATTGATTAGGAGATTTGTATTTGAGCGATTGGTGAGGACGGTGGTGGTTATAGCGGTGGATCCAAGCACGTAGTTTTAGTCTGGCGTGTTCGATGGATTCGAAGCGATTGCACCAAGCGAACTCTTCTTTGAACGTTTTGATGAAGCGTTCGCAAAGTCCATTTTGTTGAGGGGTATATG
>JAJTHK010000127.1 GCA_021298895.1 Luteolibacter sp. | reverse complement strand
GTGCGCAACCGCGGGCTGCGAGTCAGCAGTGAGCGAGTGCGTAAGGTGCGTCGCGAGGAGAGTTTGCAAGTGCCTCCTCCCAAAAAGAAACAAAGCCGTCGAGGCATATCCACCGGGGGTTTTCCAAAGAAAGCGGTTCACCGCGGCCATGTCTGGACCTGGGACTTCATTCATGACACCACGATCAAGGGAGGTTCTTACCGAGTACTGAGCGTGGTAGATGAATACACCCGTGAGGTTCACGCCCTGCATGTGGCCCGCAACATTGGTTCGGGCAAGGTGCTGGAGGTGATGAGGGAACTTATCAAGCTCCATGGTGCCCCCGGCTACATTCGCAGTGATAACGGTCCCGAATTCGTTGCTAAGTCCCTTCAGTCGTGGCTGGCTGAAGCGGGTATCAAAACCCTCTACATCGATCCGGGCTGCCCGTGGCAGAACGGCTATGTCGAGAGCTTCCATGACAAGTTCCGCAGAGAGTGCCTTGCTCGCGAGCTGTTTTATACGCTGAGCGAGGCGCGGGTGGTGATCGCGGCCTGGCGCATGAAGTTCAATCAAGTCAGACCGCATCGCAGCCTCGGCATGAAGACGCCCGAGGAGTTCGCCTTTGGACTCGCTCCCGCAAGAGGGCAAACGGCTCAATCTGCTTCCTACGCTGCGGCCTCCGGCCTTCGCTCCGGAAGCAGATTGACAAGCAGGTGGCAGCCACTATCAATGAACCCGAATCCTCTCACTTTGAGCGGACCATAAACTGGAAGGGTGCCACCGGGAGTGAGCTCGGGGCGCTGCTTGAGGAGGCTTTTATTCTCGGCGTCAATGCTTCTGCGGTCCGCGCAGACCCATCCATCCTCGCCATGGACGAGCACGCTCTTCTGCCCCGGCGCTTCGTTCGGCGTCGCGAAGATCAGTTTTTTTCCGTCCGCATAGGTGAACTCAGCGCGCCACTTGATGCAGGTGTTGTAAATGCCCTCCTTCGGAAATTCTCCGGTCGCCTCGACCAAGATAGGTGCCTCGCTGTCCTTGCCGAGCGCCCACTGGGCGCTATCGACATGGTGGGAACCCCAACCGGTGATCCAGCCGCCAGAGTAATCCCGCATGTGATACCAGCCGACGCCGCCCGCGCCGTTGTCGCGCCCGATGGTGTAGGGCGTGAGCGGGGCGGGGCCGAGCCAGAGGCCGTAGTCGAGCTCGGCGGGAGACTCGGTCAAGGTGGCATCGCCCCCTTGCAGGCCGTAGGGTGAGGTGGCGATGGCATGGGTGAGCCTACCGAGCGTGCCAAGCGGTGCGCTGAAAATAACGTATCGAGCGTTGCTGGGTGCCGTTCTGGAGAATGATGCCGTGGCGGCTTACGGCATCGGCGATGGCACGACCTTAGGCAACAGAGTAGGCGACTGGTTTTTCCAGATAGACATGTTTTCCCGCGCGGATGGCAGCCAGAGCCAGCAACGCGTGCCAGTGATCCGGCGTGGCGATGGATACGGCATCGACATCTTTGCGCGCAAGAAGCTCGCGGAAATCCTGATAGGCCGTACAGGAGCCCTTGCCCTGGATCGCCTCCGCCTCTTCTCGCGCCGTGGCAGCACGTCCACGATGCACATCGCATATGGCGACGAGCTGCGACTGAGGATTTTTAGCCCATTGGTTTACATGGTAGCGGCCGTGGCCACCGACGCCGATCACCGCGAGCTGGATCTTTTCGGTGGCAGGCAGGGCGTCCCCGCGCAGCAGAAGATTCGGTGCTGGCGGGGAAGCTCTTGCCCATCCGCTCAAACCGAGAGACGCCCCCACGCCGCCCAGTCCGTGCAGGAATCCGCGACGGGATATCGGCTCCCCTTTACTGTACGACTCCGCTTTTCTATGTCCGGCAAGGTTGGGGCTTCCGCGGTGGTTCGATCTGCCGTTCTTGATGAAATCTATCGTCATTGATGTGAGATGATCATTCGTGTAATGTGGGTCGTCAATGGAGCTACGGATCCTATTTCATGAAAAAATCCGACAACGCAAAACCCAACGAACCTTTGCGCTCCCAGTACATCCGGATTGCTTGACGCAGCGGACATTTCGCGGCAAAGCTACCTGCTCTTGCCGCTATTTTGCAACATCACATGCCCATGCCATGACCGACTCGGCCATTTTGATCAAAAGCCACTGCCAGCTCGGCGAGAATCCACTCTGGCATGGCCGGAGCCAGTGCCTCTACTGGACCGACATTGAGGCGGGAATGATCCACCGTTTGCATCCACAGACCGGCAGGCATGAGGTCATCTATCAAGGGATTTCGGTTGGCGGCTTCACCTTTCAGGCCGATGGCGACCTGCTGCTGTTCCGAGTGAATGATCTCGCCCTACTACATCCGGACGGGCGCGTCTCGGTTCTGCGGAACTATTTAGACAAAGGACTAGAGCGCTTCAACGATGTGATCGCCGACCCCGAGGGGCGAGTGTTCGCGGGGAGCATCGGGACAGAAAACGACAGCGGTGGACTCTATCGTGTCGACTTGGACGGCTCCATCACCTGCCTCTGGCGCGATACGGGATGTTCGAACGGCATGGGATTCACACCGGATCTCAAGATTTTTTATTGGACCTGTTCAACCACCCGTCGGATTTTCCGATACACGTATGACCGTGAAACTGGACGGCTTGACTCCCCCACCCTATTCCATCAGTCAGGCGAGGAGGAGGGAATTCCCGACGGCCTCGCCGTGGATGGCTTGGGAAATGTCTGGTCGGCGCGCTGGAACGGCTACGGCGTAACACGCCATGATCCTTCTGGGAAGATCATGGAAAAAATCGATCTCCCGGCGGCAAAGGTCACCTCGCTTTGTTTCGGCGGTGAGAATCTCGACCGGATGTTTATCACCACCGCAGGTGGGCGCGAGGGCACTGAAACCATAGATGGCGCGGTCTTCGAGTTCGGAGTCTCACATTCAGGGCTGCCGGAATTCGAGTCGCGGATCCATCTCTAACAGCTCCATCGGTTTCACCGGATCGCATCGCGCAGGATGCGGGAGAGATGCCGGGCGGTGCGGCCTATACCGACGAGGATCAGGATCCTGCTCTCCACGTGTTATATGTATAAATCGCGCACTACCCCATCGGCATGTTTCCGAAATCACCACCGTCAGATATGGATGCGTAGGGATACGCGTCGCTGCCTATACGTGCTGATTTCTCACTTCGTAAATACCACGTGACCGTTTTTTAATTCTCCCTTGATGATATCACCATCCACGAATTTACCTTCGAGAACCTCCAAACTAAGCGGATCAAGGAGGTGATGTTGGATCGCGCGCTTCAAAGGCCGCGCACCGTAAACCGGATCATAGCCTTGGTTACCTACAAACTCTTTGGTCTCTTCTGTTAGAGCAAGGCCAAGGCCTTGTTTTGCAAGACGCTTGCGGACGCGTTCGAGTTGGAGATCGACAATAGTTGTAAGATCTTCACGATTCAAACGATCGAAAATCACGATCTCGTCGATACGATTCAGAAACTCCGGCCTGAAGTGATCACGCAGCGCCTCCATGACTGCAGCTTCGCGTTGTTCGGCATTCTTTTCACCGAGGATAAATTGAGATCCGATGTTTGAGGTCATGATCAAAACCGTATTGCGGAAATCAACCGTTCTTCCCTGCCCGTCGGTGATCCGTCCGTCATCCAACACCTGAAGTAAAACGTTGAATACATCCGGATGGGCCTTCTCGATTTCATCGAAGAGCACGACAGAATAAGGCTTTCTGCGAACGTGTTCGGAGAGTTGTCCGCCTTCCTCATAACCGACGTAACCTGGAGGTGCGCCGATCAAACGCGATACGCTGTGTTTCTCCATATACTCGGACATATCAATCCGCACCATCGCACCTTCATCATCAAAGAGAAACTCGGCCAGTGCTTTTGAAAGCTCGGTTTTACCAACACCGGTTGGTCCGAGAAAAAGAAACGAGCCAATGGGTCGGTTCTCATCTTGGAGACCCGCACGGGCCCGGCGCACGGCATTTGCTACAGCAACGATTGCTTTTTTCTGACCGACCACCCGATCACCCAGACGCGCTTCCATTGAAACCAATTTTTGTTTTTCGCCTTCTTGCAGACGGCTGACCGGGATTCCTGTCCATGATGAAACAACCCGCGAGATATCCTCTTCCGTTACTTCCTCTTTCAGCATGGCGCCGTTTTTCTGAAGCGTGGCCAACTCGGCTTGGGCTTGTTCAAGTTGTTTGTGAGCTTCTGGCAAATCGCCATAAGTTACCTGTGAAGCACGGGTTAGATCGCCGATCCTTTGAGCTCTCTCGACATCCGTCTTGAGCGAGTCGATCTTCTCCTGAGCGATACGAACCTGATCGATGATCTGTTTTTCATTGCGCCATTGGGCCATCATTCCGGATGACCGCTCTTTGAGATTCGCCTGCTCCTCTTTAACCTTATCCAAACGGGCAGAGGATGCCTTGTCGGTTTCTTTCTCCAAGGCCTTCTTCTCCATCTCCAACTGCATGATCTGGCGCTCCAAGACATCGATTTCCGTCGGCATGGAATCCAACTCGATTTTCAAACGCGAGGAGGCTTCATCAATTAAATCCACTGCCTTATCCGGCAGGAATCGATCTGAAATATAACGATCCGATAACATCGCCGCCGCAACGATGGCACCGTCTTGAATGCGCACGCCGTGATGAACTTCGTAGCGCTCTTTCAAACCACGCAGGATCGCAATCGTGTCTTCCACCGAGGGTTCACCGACCATAACCGGCTGAAATCTCCGCTCAAGCGCTGCATCCTTTTCGATATGCTTACGGTATTCATCGAGAGTCGTCGCTCCAATCGCATGGAGTTCACCGCGTGCGAGTTGGGGTTTGAGCATATTGGATGCATCAGCAGCGCCTTCCGCCGCACCGGCACCGACGATGGTATGCAGCTCATCGATGAACAAAATGATTTTGCCTTCCGCATCCGTGACCTCTTTCAAAAAGGCTTTCAAACGCTCTTCAAATTCACCACGAAATTTCGCGCCAGCCAACATCGATCCTATATCCATCGAGATGACTTTCTTGTCCTTCATCGAATCCGGCACATCACCGGAAACGATGCGTCGAGCAAGGCCTTCAACGATCGCCGTCTTACCCACACCCGGCTCACCGATCAAAACGGGATTGTTTTTGGTCCGACGCGATAACACCTGCAACACTCGCCGAATCTCGTGATCTCGGCCAATCACCGGATCGATTTTTCCAGCGCGCGCGCGCGCTGTTAGATCGGTTCCGTATTTTTCAAGAGTTTGATATTTTCCCTCGGGATCGGCATCGGTCACTTTTTGTGAGCCGCGCACTTCTTTGACCGCGGCCTCGGCTTTTTTCGCATCAAAACCCGCCTCTTTCAGTAACTTGCCAGCAGGTGAATCCCCTTTTAGAGATCCTAATAGAAAATGCTCCACCGAGAGAAAATCATCTCCCATCTTTACACGAATGTCGTCCGCATCATCCAAAGTCGCGCGCAGCCCCGCGCTGATCTGCGACTGGGTGGATGCTCCTTGCACACTGACCTCCTTGGCCAATGCAGAAGCCACCGCAGCCTTCAACATTGATACGTCAACACCCGCTTTTTGTAAAACCGGCACAGCGATACCTCCCTCTTGTTGCAACAATGCCAACAACACATGCGTGCTTCGCAACTCCGGATGAGAGGATTTTGAAGCCAATCCCTGCGCGTTCTGCAAAGCTTCCTGAAGTTTTTGGGTGAGTTTATCGAGTGCCATAAGAATCCTGAATTTTGTATGTCCGTAACATGAGCGACACCAACCCCATAAGCAAGTTTACATACCATGCAGATTTTGTGAATTTCTACGCATGGATGGACACATTTGATTGATTGATAATACAACCACGAATTTCACGAATGGGCACGAATTTTAAAGAAATAATGTAAGCTAGTTTATGACACCGTAAGGCTTGAAGATAGCTGTGCTAAAGTGAACTTTTTTTGATACATTCGTGCAATTCGTGAAATTCGTGGTTAAAAAACCATATCTAAGTAAAACTCCACTCTTCACCCACGTAGCATCCCCATGAAAACCCTCATCCTTCCTCTTATCGCTGCCGGAACCACAGCTGTGGTCGTCTCTACCAAACCACCAGCTCCAACAGGGAAATGGGAAGCTCATAAAATCAGCCGCTACTTCTGGGCAGAAGGCGCTTGTGCCGCCGATGTGAATGGAGATGGCAAAACCGATATCCTCTCCGGCCCTTATTGGTATGAAGGACCTGAATACAAAAACCAACACAGCATCCATTCTGCTACCAAATCCTTCAAGGCGACCGATCAAGCCGAAATCCCGGGCTTCGAAGGCGAACTGAGCGGCAAGAATGCCTATTCCGATAATTTCATTTCCTACAGCCATGATTTCAATGGCGATGGCAAACCCGACTACCTCGTGATCGGTTTCCCCGGCAAAGAAACTTTTTGGTATGAAAACCCCGGTGCGAAAAACGGCGATTGGACACGCCATACCGCCCTGGCATCGACCGATAACGAATCGCCCATGTTGACTGATATCAATGGTGACAACCAACCCGATCTTCTCTGCATGTCCGGAGGCAAAATTGGATACGCAACCTTTGATGCCGCGAATCCAACCGCCGTTTGGAAATGGAATGCTATCTCACCTGAGGATAAAAAAGCCTACCAGCGCTTCACTCACGGCATCGGCTACGGAGACATCAACTCGGATGGCCGCATGGATGTTTTGGAAAAACGCGGTTGGTGGGAACAACCCGCCAACTGGGACGGCGCAGCACCATGGAAATTTCACGCCACTCCATTCGCGGACAAAGGCGGCGCACAAATGTTCGGTTACGATGTGAATGGCGATGGCAGAACCGACATCATCACTTCCATCGACGCCCATGGTTATGGCGTTTGCTGGTACGAGCAAAACGCGGATGCGACCTGGACATGCCATCATCTCATCGATACCGATAAAGAAAAAGGCTCCACCGGAGTGGCATTCACTCAACCCCACGCCATCGACCTCGCAGATATCAATGGCGATGGCACGCTGGATATCATCACCGGAAAACGCTTCTGGGCTCACGGCCCAACCGGTGACATCGAACCCGCCCAAGCTCCTGTCCTCTACGCTTTCCTTCTAACACGCAAAGACGGCAAAGCCACCTACACTGCAGAAATCATCGACGACAACAGCGGCGTCGGCTGCCAAGTCATGGCGGCAGATGTTAACAGCGACAAAAAACCGGATGTGGTTATTGGAAATAAGAAGGGCGTGTTTGTGATTTTGCAGAAGTAGAATCGATTGAGGTCTCCATTCAGCCTCAATAAAGGAACCGCAATTTTCAAATCGCGGCTACAACGGTAAGAAAGCTCTAGGTATTCCGCTCACGAAGTCGCGATTGAAAATCGCGGTTCCTGTCTTACCTATTCCCGTGCTCAAAGTTCATAGGCTCGTGATTTGTGCATCGGTGATATAGAAACAAAGACAAGTCGCCTGTTCTAACTTATTATATAAGTATTTTTGAAATATCTTACGATGTGCCATACTGAATTTGAGATTCGAGATTTGGAATTTAAGATTTCTCGGCAAGATCATCAAACCACCCGCCTCTTGCGGTCACCCATTTTCCTTTTTTGATCACTTTGGAAAATCCCAATCCGTTTTTTGCCGCAGCTTCAAATACGTCCCATGCTTGAGTGGCAAGGATTCCGGACACGACGAGGTCACCACCCTTTGCCAGGGATTTCGCAATGACCGGCCAAGCCTCGATCAGAACGGTGGAAAAGAGGTTTGCGGCGACGACGTTGTAGCCGCTCTTGCGGGGCTTCCATTTCAGGACATCCTGATCCTTCATAACGATTTCAGGAGTTCCGTTGCGTTCCGCGTTACGCTTCGCGACGTTGACCGCGAATGGATCGAAATCGCAACCCCAGACTTCCGTGGCGCCGAGCTTTCTCGCAGCGATCGCCAGCAAGCCGGTTCCGGTCCCCAGATCAGCAACACTCCATGATTGGTCTTTTCGCTCACGTGCGATATCGACGAGAAACCGAAGGCAAGTTGAGGTTGTGGCATGGTCGCCAGTGCCGAAAGCCATTTCCGGAGGAATGACAATCACCTCCCGCTTGGGATGCTGACGGCTCAATTCCTTGATTTTTTTCGTATCAGACTCAGCAGAAACCAAAAACACGTCGCGGATTTTAAGCGGCTTGGGCAACTCTGGGCCTTTGTTCCATTCCGCATCTTTTACCTTACGGATCGACCCACCGAACTGCTTTTTGATCCCATTTGCCTCCTTTTCATTCTGGCAATAAACCTGCAAACGCACGGATTTCCCGCCTTTGATGTATTCCATGACAAAATTCGGATTTCCCGAGAACCGCTCTTCCCAAGCATCGATCCAACGCTCCCCTGCAAGTTTTGACCATAAATACATATGTCAGGAGATTCATCCGATGCGAATTCCTAAGCAATGCAAAAGTCTTGTCCGTATCCTGACGCGCCAAAGGCGCTTTGGACTGCTGGGATGATTCCCAGCTCTTTTCTCCGAGTTAAACTAGAGAGTTATTCGGTAATACCGGTATGACCCTGGATCAATCCACATCTAAAAGCTGCGAAGAATCGCAGCAGTCCGAAAGCCTGCGGCAGAAATTCAAGCCAACTATTCGCCTTTCATCACAGCTCCTTCAACGAAAAAACCCACATTCCTTTGGAACGGGGGTTGGCTCTTAATCAAAGATTGGGGACATGAGGCCAAGAATGAATCATGAACCCCATGACCCCACCTAGTGAGATAGGAATCAAGGGATACCAAATCATCCGGTATCAGAGCAAGCAAACGATGGAACTTATTGTCAAACCAAG